>JASGGG010000033.1:0-28436 GCA_047605165.1 Nocardioidaceae bacterium | reverse complement strand
CGATGATCGGGTCGCCGCCGATGCCGATGGCGGTCGAGAAGCCGAAGTCGCGCAACTCGTACATCATCTGGTAGGTCAGCGTGCCGGATTTCGACACCAGCCCGACGGGACCCTTGCCAGCGATGGTGTGCGGGGTGATGCCGGCCAACGACTCCCCCGGCGTGATGATGCCGGGACAGTTCGGGCCGATCATGCGGGTCGACTTGCCCTGCAGGTACGACCACACCTCAGCGGTGTCCTGGACGGGGACGCCCTCGGTGATGACGACCATCAGGCCGATGCCGGCGTCGATCGCCTCGATACAGGCGTCCTTGGTGAAGGCGGGGGGCACGAACAGCACCGAGACGTCGGCGCCCGTCTCTTTCATCGCCTCGGCCACGGTGCCGAACACCGGCAGCGTCTTGCCGGCGAGCTCGACCGTCGTACCGGCTTTGCGTGCGTTGACACCGCCGACGATGTCGGCGCCCGACTCGAGCATCAGCGTGGTGTGCTTGGAACCCATACCACCGGTGATGCCCTGGACGATGATCTTGGAGTCCTTGTTCAGGTAGATAGACATCTCTTCTCTTCCTCGCCTCAGGCCTGGTTCGCCAACTCGGCGGCCTTGTCGGCCGCGCCGTCCATCGTGTCGGCCATGGTCACGAGCGGATGGTTGCGCTCGGTGAGGATCCGGCGGCCTTCGTCGACGTTGTTGCCGTCGAGGCGTACGACCAAAGGCTTGGTGGCCGCGTCGCCGAGCAGGTCGAGCGCGCCGACGATGCCATTGGCGACTTCGTCGCAGGCGGTGATGCCACCGAACACGTTGACGAACACCGCCTTGACCTGCGCGTCGTTCAGGATCACGTCGAGGCCGTTGGCCATCACCTGGGCGTTGGCGCCGCCACCGATGTCGAGAAAGTTGGCCGGCTTCACGCCGCCGTGGTTCTCACCGGCGTACGCGACCACGTCGAGGGTGCTCATCACCAGTCCGGCGCCGTTGCCGATGATGCCGACCGCGCCGTCGAGCTTGACGTAGTTGAGACCGAGGTCCTTGGCCTTGGCCTCCAGCGGGTCGGCCTCCTCGCGGATCGCGAACTGCTCGTGGTCGGGGTGCCGCACCTCCGAGGCGTTGTCGTCCAGCGACACCTTCCCGTCGAGCGCCTCGAGCTTGTCGCCGGCCAGCCGCGCCAGCGGGTTGACCTCGACGAGCGTGGCGTCCTCCTCCACGAAGACCTTGTAGAGCGACTCGATCATGGCGACAGCCTGCTCGAAGACCGGCTCGGGGAACTTTGCCTCGGCCGCGATCTCCCGGGCCTTGGCCTCGTCGACGCCCTTGCCGGGGTCGATCCCGATCTGCTTGACGGCATCGGGGTTGGTCTTGGCGACCTCCTCGATCTCGACGCCGCCTTCGACCGACGCGATGCAGAGGTATTGCCGGTTGGACCGGTCGAGCAGGAACGAGAAGTAGTACTCCTCCTCGGGCGGAGTCGCCGGGGTGATCAGCACCCGGTTGACCCGCAGGCCCTTGATCTCCATGCCGAGGATGTTGGAAGCATGTTCGAAGGCCTCGTCGGGGGTCTTCGCCAGCTTGACGCCGCCGGCCTTGCCGCGCCCACCGGCTTTGACCTGGGCCTTGACGACGGTCACGCCCCCGATCTGCTCGGCAGCGGCCTTGGCCTCTTCGGCTGTATCGACGACGACGCCCAGCGTCGTGGCCACACCATGCTTGGCGAAGAGCTCCTTCGCCTGGTACTCCATCAGGTCCACGGGATCTGCCTGTCTTTAGTTGCTCCCCGCCTCGGCGGAACACAGGTGCCGGGGACGGGCGTTCCCGACTGAGGGTAGACCCGCGGGCCGGCAACGACTACGTCGCCCTCGTCACACCGCGACTGGCACTCCATTTCAAGGCGGTGCGTGACCGGTCTAGACCTGGTCGGTTGCAATGTACCCGTCGGTCACCATCGAGAAACCCCAGGTCACCTACGGAATTGCCGGCGCGCCCCCGTTTTCCGCTGTGATCGGCGCCCGAAGCCGGACCAGGGGCCGCTTTGATCGGGCCGTAACCGATCCGTTACTGTCAGTGGCTCACGGACGAGGCAGGGTCGAGGAGTCAGGGGCACGGTGGCTGGGCACCATGGTGGTAAGCGCGCCGCTTCGGTGACCCCCGACTCCGTCAGCCGTGCTGGCGGTGCCACGGTCGCCGGCAAACGCCGGGCAAGCATCCCTTCGGTCTCAGTCGCACCAACGGCCGTGCTTCCCCCGCAGCACACACCCCAGTTCATCGACGTCGTTCCTGCCCTCGACGCCGCGGCTGCGATACCCGACAACGCGACCAACACTCCACCCGGCCATGCTCCCAGCCATCTGTTGAGCAACGCTCCGGGCGACACCGAGCCCACGATCGTCATCCCCCGCATAGCCGACAAACCCCGTGGCGGAGCCCGGCGGGCCCAACGCCGCCGCAAGACGTCTGACTCCCCCCTCCGCCTCCCCTCCGTACCGGCGCTCGTCGGCACCGCCGCTCTGGTGGCCGCAGCAGCGGGAGCGCTCACCGTCGGCACCACGGCCTCCACCACCCTCGCGGCGAGCAGCGTGCAACGTCTTGCCGGCCAGGCCAACGTGCTCAACGGCGCCAGTGGCATCGGCTCGAGCAACCCGCTGCGCGACCGCAAGCTCGCGGTGTCCCGCGACTCCGCGCGCGAGGCCGAGCAGAACGCCGAGCAGAAGCAACTCCTCAAAGCAGCCGAGCAGAAGAACGCCGAGCGCACCGTCGCGATCGACAACTTGGCGGCCCGCACCGAGGCATTCGCGGTCGAGAAGGCGAAGAACGCCTGGCAGTTGCCGATCCCCACCGGTGTCTATCACCTCACTGCGGGCTTCGGGCAGTGCAGCGGCCTCTGGTCGCACTGCCACACTGGCCTCGACTTCGCCGCGCCCAGCGGCACCCCGATCCACGCGATCGCCAACGGCGTCGTGGTCTCGGCCGGGTACGACGGCGCCTACGGCAACAAGACCGTCATCCAGCTCGAGGACGGCACCGAGATCTGGTATTGCCACCAGACGTCGTACGCCGTGTCGGCCGGCGACCAGGTAATCGGCGGCCAGGTGATCGGGTACGTCGGCTCCACCGGCAACACCACGGGCCCGCACCTGCACCTCGAGGTGCACCCGGGTGCCGGTGACCCGGTGGACCCGTACCCCGCGCTCATCGCGCACGGCGTCACTCCGTAGTAGCGGCCACGCTCCCCTGGAACCCGGGCTCCACCGCATCGCGTCCGACCAGGGCGCCTGACCTCCGGAACTTCGCTTTCCCCGTGTCCGGTCGGCGTCTGTAAGAGAAGTCCTCGACTTCGGCGCCTCGTGTCCGGTCGGCGTCTCGATACGCGCCTCGCAAGCTCGGCGCACTCGACGACCGGGAGCGGCTCGATACACGCCTCGTACCTCGGCGCACTCGACCGCCGACCGCTGATCGAGTGCCGGGCGAGGAACGAGCCGGGCGTATCGAGATCCCGCCGGGAAGTGGCACGATGAGGAGGTGCCGCACCCGATCATGTTCGACGACGACGACCCGATCTTGCAGCGTCTGCGCGAGATCGCGCTGAGCTTCCCGGGCGCGGCCGAGAAGGTCTCCCACGGCCGCCCCAACTTCTTCACGACGAAGGTCTTCGCCAGCTACGGCGGCAGCCGTCGGCTCGGACCCGGGGACCACGAACGGCACGATCACGCCTTGATGTTCCTGCCCGAGCAGGCCGAGCTGCCCGCTTTCGACGAGGACGAGCGCTTCTTCACACCGGCCTACGTCGGCCCGTACGGCTGGCGCGCCATCGACCTCGATCGCCACGACCTGGACTGGGACGAGGTCACCGAGCTCGTCGACGCCTCCTACCGCCTGACCGCCCCGAAGAGGCTGGTCAAGGAGCTGGACGCCCGGTGATCAGTGTCTTCGGCGTTGGCGCGACCGGCACCCAAGCTAGCGGAGCCCAAGCTAGTGCCGCTGACGGCGTGCGATGGCAAGGCCGAGGAGCGAAGCGGGGCTGGAAGCGAAGCGCCCAGCGAGCGAGGAGAACGCAGCCAGCGTGCGTCAGCAGCGGGACTAGAGCTTCTCGACGGGGGCGTAGCGGAGTAGCAGCCGCTTCACCCCGAGCGAGCCGAAGTCGATAGAGGCGACCGCCTTGTCGGCGACACCCTCGATCGTGACGACCGTGCCGAGCCCGAACGAGTCGTGACTGACCCGGTCTCCTGGCTCGAGTGAGGGCACCTCGCGCTTCTGCGACTTGGCTTCGGCGTCGGCTCGTGCGGCTGCCGCACCGAACCGGCGGGCAGGCGGGCCGGCGTTGCGGCGAGGCAGCGACGGGAGCACCTGCCGGGACCAGGAGGACTGCTCGTCGGCGGTGCGCTTCCAGTCGATCAGGTCGACGGGCAGTTCATCGATGAACCGGGAGGCCGGGTTGTGCTGTGGTGCCCCCCAGGCCGAGCGGACGAGCGTACGCGACAGGTAGAGCCGTTGCTCGGCTCGGGTCAGGCCGACGTAGGCCAGCCGGCGCTCCTCCTCCAGCTCCGGGCGGTCGCCGAGCGAGCGCATGTGCGGGAAGATGCCCTCCTCGAGGCCGGTCAGGAACACCACCGGGAACTCCAGGCCCTTCGCGGTGTGCAGCGTCATCAGCGTGACGACGCCCTGACCGCCGTCGTCGTCGGGGATCTGGTCGGAGTCGGCGACCAGCGCGACCCGCTCCAGGAACTCGGGTACGCCAGGAAGGGCAGGGCGCAGGTCGGCCGGGTCCGAGCTCGGTGGCGGGGTCGGCTCGTCGGCGAACTCGCGCGCGACCGCGACCAGCTCGGCGAGGTTCTCCAGCCGGGTGGCGTCCTGAGGATCGTCGGACTTCTCCAGCTCGTCGAGGTAGCCGCTGCGTGCGAGCGCCTGCTCGAGGACGACGTCGGCACGCTCGCCTGCCTCGACCATCGACATCAGTTCCTCGGCCATCTCGACGAACGGCCGGATGCAGTTGGCCGAGCGGCTGGCCATCCCGGGTGCCTCGTCGGCCCGGCACAACGCCTCCCAGAAGGTGCTGCCGTCGCGGATGGCCAGGCCGCTCACCAGCTCAACGGCCCGGTCGCCGATGCCTCGCTTGGGCACGTTGAGGATGCGTCGCAGGCTGATCTCGTCGGCCGGGTTGGCGAGGAACCTCAGGTAGGCCAGCGCGTCGCGCACCTCGCGCCGCTCGTAGAAGCGCACTCCCCCGACGACCTTGTAGGGCAGGCCGACCCGGATGAACACCTCCTCGAACACACGCGACTGCGCGTTGGTGCGGTAGAAGATCGCGACCTGGCCGGGCCGTGCGGCACCGGAATCGGTGAGCCGGTCGATCTCCTCGCTGACGAACCGGGCCTCGTCGTGCTCGTCGTCGGCGACATACCCCACGATGCGTTCGCCAGCGCCTTGATCGGACCAGAGGTTCTTGGCCTTGCGGCCCGAGTTGTTGCCGATGACCGCGTTGGCCGCGGAGAGGATCGTCTGGGTGGAGCGGTAGTTCTGCTCGAGCAGGATCGTGCGGGCGTCCGGGAAGTCCTCCTCGAACTGGAGGATGTTGCGGATGTTGGCGCCGCGGAACGCGTAGATCGACTGGTCGGCGTCGCCCACCACCATCAGCTCCGAGGGGCCGACTCCGCCGTCTCCGTCGGGCAGGTCGGGGTCGTCCGCTCTTCCCTCTCCGCACAGCTCGCGGATCAGGGCGTACTGCGCGTGGTTGGTGTCCTGGTACTCGTCGACCAGCACGTGCCGGAACCGCCGCCGGTAGGTCTCGCGCACCTCGGGGAAGGCCTGGAACAGGTGCACGGTCGTCATGATGATGTCGTCGAAGTCGAGCGCGTTGGCGGCGCGCAGCTTGCGTTGATACAGCTCGTACGCCTCCGCGTAGGTCTCCTCGACGAAGTTCTTGGCGCTCGACTTGGCCTGGTCGACGTCGATCAGCTCGTTCTTCTGATTGCCGACCCAGTTGAGGATCGACTTGGGCGCGAACCGCTTCACGTCCAGCTCGAGCTCGTGGCAGACCAGTGTCATCAGCCGCTTGGAGTCGGCCGCGTCGTAGATCGAGAACGACGACTTCAGGTCGAAGCGACCGATCTCCTTGCGCAGGATGCGCACACACGCCGAGTGAAACGTCGACACCCACATCACCCGGGCGCGGCGGCCGACCAACTCCTCGACCCGCTCGCGCATCTGGGCGGCCGCCTTGTTGGTGAACGTGATCGCGAGGATCGACCCCGGATGGGCGTGCCGCTCGGAGATGATCCAGGCGATCCGCCGGGTCAGCACGCGGGTCTTGCCTGACCCGGCCCCCGCGACGACCAACAGGGGCGCGCCGGCGTGGGTGACGGCCTCGCGCTGCGGATCGTTGAGACCCTCCAACAGCTCCTCGGGGGACGGCCCGTGCCGGCCCTTGGACGCGGCCTTTCCGTCGGAGACCACGATCTCATCCGACGCGAACAGGACGTCTTCGTCGGCGATCGTGCGGGGGGTCATCCGAGGCACCTGAGGTAGTGGGAATGCGCTGCTCATCGTGCTGCCCACCCTACGACGCAGGGGCGACAGAACCGTCTCGATACACGCCTCCCCCAGCGACCGCAGAGGCATCAGGGCGTGCTTCCTGATTCCAGATGGCTGCCCCGAGGCCGATTTCACAGCCGTTTGGAATCAGGAAGGCGCTCGGAACCGTCGTCGGCGTACTCGACCAGCCTTCCATCGGTCGAGTAGCGCGCGGGGTACGAGCGGGCGTATCGAGCCGCTCCCGGTCGTCGAGTGGTCCGAGGCGCTAGCCGAGGGCCGTATCGAGACGTCGACTGGACGCGAGGCGCCGAAGCCGGGGACTTCTCTTTACAGACCTCAGCGCCAGAAGACGGCGACCCCGACGTTGACGACCGCGAGGCCGAGCACCGTGGAGTACAGGGCCTGTGACAGCGACGGCTTCTTGCGGTTGGCTTCGAGCAGCGCGACCACGACGAGCGCGACGATCAGCTTCACCGCGACCTTGTTGTGGTCGACCTCGACGTCGTCGTCGGCCTCCAGTACGCCGACCAGCAAGAGCCCGAACAGGAACGCCAGCCGCGCGCCCCAGACGGTGACCACCCCGACAGGTCGCTCGGTGGCCGACCACTGGGTCAGCAGCGAGCCGACGAGGGCGGCGATCGCGACGAGGTGGCCGAACAGCAGCAGGTGGCGTACGAAGTCCATACGGCCTATTCTCCCAACCCCGTCGGTCGAGCATGTCTCCAGGCCGAGGCGGAGGAACGCGGGCAGAACTCGAACGACCCCATACCAGTTTGGCTAGGGCCGTCCCGCCATGCCGCCGACACCAGCGGCCGATTCAGGGTCCTTCGCCGAGGATCGGCTGACAAGCCGGGCAGAAGTACGCCGGCCGCGGTCGGGTCGGGCCACCCGACTCGATCCGTCGCACCGGCGTGCCGCAGCGCAGGCACGGCCCTCGTGACCGGCCGTAGACCGCCATCGGTACGCGCCGCTCCATCGCCTGGCCCAGCTTGAGCCGAGCGATGCGAACCATCCGGCGTAGATCCGGCACGTTCCCGACCGTCGCGCTCGGATGGATGCCGCAGGTGAAACAGGTCTCGGCCGCCCAGATCGTGCCGAGGCCGGCCAGGCTGCTCTGGTCACGCAGCGCGTCGAAGATCGGCTCGTCGGCGTGGGCCAGCAGCCGGCGTACTGCCTCGTCCTCGTCGGCATCCGACCAGTCGGCGGCGAGCAGATCGGGACCCAGGTACCCGAGCACGGTTTCTTCGCGAGAACGAGGGAGGAGCTCCACCAGACCGAGCAGGAAGCCGACCGCCTGCGCGGAGTCGGTCTCCAGCACGACCCGCGCCTGGTACGCCGGCTTCGGCCATCGCTGTCCCCGCGTCTGGGTGACCCAGGAGCCCTCCATCTTCAGATGGGTGTGCAGGGTCCACTCCTCCCCGATCCGGGTGAGCAGGTGCTTCCCGCGTGCAACCGTGGCTATGACCGTCTCGCCGGCCAGGTCGACAGTGGCGAACCGCGGGACCCGCAGGTCGGTCCGGGTCAGCACCGCGCCGGTCAGGACTCGGTCCAGCCGGCGGGCAGTGCGCAGTACGGCGTCACCTTCGGGCATGAGGGCTAGAGCAATCGACGGTCGGACGCCCACCGGGTGAGCTCGTGGCGAGAGGAGAGCTGGAGCTTGCGCAGCACGGCCGATACGTGGGTCTCGACAGTCTTGACGGAGATGAACAGTTCGGCGGCGACCTCCTTGTAGGCGTACCCGCGCGCGATCAGCCGCATCACCTCCCGCTCCCGCTCGGTGAGCCGGTCGAGGTCGGTGTCGATCTGGGCGACCTCGATGGAGCCCGCGAACGCGTCGAGCACGAACCCGGCCAGTCGCGGCGAGAACACCGCATCGCCGGTGGCGACTCGGGCGATCGCGTCGACCAGTTCCGGGCCGGTGATGGTCTTGGTGACATAGCCCCGCGCGCCACCCCGGATGGTGCCGATCACGTCCTCGGCCGCGTCCGACACCGACAGCGCGAGGAAGCGAGTCTCGGGTACCCGGTTGGCCGTGCGCCGCATGACCTCGACACCGCCTCCCCCGGGCAGGTGCACATCCAGCAGCACCACGTCGGGACGCTGGTCGAGCACGACCGCGACCGCTGAGTCGACGTCCTCGGCCTCTCCGACGACGTCCACCGATCCGGCGAGCTCGGCCCGCACCCCGGTTCGGAACATCGCGTGATCGTCGACAATGACGACGCTATTCATCGCAGACCTCCCGTGGCCTGTAAGAGAAGTCCTCGACTTCGGCGCCTCGCGTCGGGCCGGCAAAGTCCCGGGGACCTTCCTTACAGATCTCGCATTCATGATTCCTCCAGCTGCATCGTGAGCCGCACCTCGGTGCCGTTGCCCGGGCTGGCCCGTACCTCGGCGGCGCCGCCGTGCCGCTGCATCCGGCCGACGATCGAGTTGCGGACGCCGAGCCGGTCCTCGGGCACCTGGTCCGCGTCGAAGCCGGCTCCACGGTCGCGGACGAACACCTCGGCACGCTGCTCGCCGAGCTCGGCGTACACGTCGACCTTGGCTGCTCCGCTGTGCTTGGCGGCGTTGATCATCGCCTCGCGGGCGGCGTTGACGAGAGCGGTCGTGCGCTCGCCTGCGGGCACATCGCCGACGCAGACCAGCTCGACGGGTACGCCGTGGGTGTCCTCGACCTCGGCGGCGGCGGCTCGCAGCGCGGCAGCCAGCGTCTCGGCGCCTGCGGTCAGGTCGCCGTAGAGCCAATGGCGCAGGTCACGCTCCTGGGCGCGGGCGAGCGTCGCGACCGCCTTGCCGTCACCGGCCTGCTTCTGGATCAGCGCGAGGGTTTGCAGGACCGAATCGTGCAGATGGGCGGCGACGTCGGCACGCTCCTGCTGGCGTACGCGTGCCTCGCGTTCCTCGGACAGCTCCGTGGCGAGACGGACGAACCAGGGGCCAAGCACGAGGGCAATGCCGCCGAAGCCCAGCGCGCCGGCGATCACGACGTCGCGGGCCACCGACGGCTGGCCGCTCTGCCAGCCGAACAGCACGATCGCGGTGGCGATCAGGCCGAGGCCGACCAGGAGCCGCACGTACGAGGCGACGTCGCCGTCACCCACGATCGCCCGGCGCAACGAGAGCCGGCCGTCGGCATCGATCCAGCGTTCACGCTGGGTCTCGTCGGCCTGCCACCACAGCAGCGCGACACCGGCGAGCACGATCACGACCGGCCAGAAGACGAACGACCCCTGCCACACGACGTGCCCGAGCAGCAGCGCGCCGCAGCCCATCGCGACCAGGGCCACCACGCTCCCGACATCGGTGCGGGCGGTGCGCAGTCGTGACGGGCGGCGGCCCTGGCGGGAGGCGGCCTCGATCCCGGGGGCGTCCGGCCCCGACCTGGTGCCCAGCGGGGCGCCCAGTGGGAGCACCAGCCACAGCCCGCCGTACAGCATCACGCCCATGCCACCGAGCAGCGAGGCGAGGATGAAGAACGCTCGTACCCACGTCGTCGGCACGCCCAGATGCTCGGCCAGTCCGCCCGCGACGCCGCTGAGGATGCGGTCCTCGGGGCTCCGATGGGCGCGCCGAACCGATTCCCGGCCTACGGGAGACCCCGCACATAGTGCGGTCGGTTGGGAACTGGTCATCGTCGTTCCATCGTGTCAGAGCCGCCGGCCCACGGCCATGCGTGACGACCCTGACGCCTCCCCGGGGCCGGTGAAGGGCAAGCCCCGGGTCGCATCAGGGTCGTACCCAGTGCAGAGCAGGCGCTCGAGCAGGCAGGCTGGAGCCCATGACCGAACAGCAGGACCAGACGGGCGCTGACCAGGCGAACCCGGGGCAGGCGAGGACCGGGCAACCGTCCGACACCCGCGTCGACACCGGGCATCTGCGCGACTACACGGATTACCGTCGCAGCCGTGGCGACCGCCGGATCGCCGGTGTCGCCGGCGGACTCGGTCGGCACCTCAATATCGACCCCACGATCGTGCGAGTCGCGTTCGTCGTGCTCGCCTTCTTCGGCGGCGCCGGCATCCTCCTGTACGGCGCGGCCTGGCTGTTCGTACCCGACGACAGCGGCGCTCCCGCGCGCATACAGCTCAGCGCCGCCAGCCGCAACGTCCTGCTGATCATCGTCGGCGCGATCGCTGCGCTGCTGGCCGTCGGCGACAGTTGGGGCGGTTGGGGCCCACCCTGGTGGCTGGCTCTGGTGGCGCTGGTCGTCTTCGCCCTCCTGATGGCCCGCGACAACCGGCCTCGCCCGCAGGCCGGCCCGCCGGTCTTTCCCCCTCCCCATTCGTCTAAGACGACTACTCCCCCACCCCAGGCCGGGTACGGCCCGGCGTACGGCCAGCCGGTCTACGCCCCGACGACCTACCCGGCTCCGGTCGCGCCGACCGGCGATGGCGCCGAGTCGACCGCGGCCTACCCCTGGCAGCCGGTCCCGCCGGTCAGCTACGAGCCGCCAACCCCGAGCAAGGCGGAGTTGCGCCGCCAGCGCGGGCCGATCCTGTTCGGCTTCACCGTGGCGCTGCTCGCGGCAGGACTCGGTGCCCTCGGGCTGTACGAGGCATCGGGGCACCACGTCGCCGACGCGGCCTACCCCGCACTGGCAATCGCACTGATCGGCGGCATGCTGGTGGTCGGCGCGTTCTACGGCAGGCCAGGTGGGCTGGTGCTCCTCGGCCTGATCGCGACAGTCGCGTTGGGGATAACAGCGGTCGTCGAGCCACGCTTCGACGGCGACCGCGACCTAGTCGTACGCCCGGCGTCCGCAGCCGATCTCGACTCCTCCTACTTCGTCCCCGCGGGGCAGCTGATCCTGGACCTGCGCGACCTGGACGACCCGTCGGCAGTGACCGGCAAGGACCTCGAGTTGCGCGGCAACGCCGGCCACATCAAGGTGCTGCTGCCGCACGACCTCGGGGCCAACGTCGACGCACGGCTCAGCCTCGCCGGCGACATCCGGATCGACGGTGAGGACCTCGACAACGGCTTCGGAGCCAACGTGAACACCCGCATCGGGTCCACGGGCTCCGGCGACCCCCACGTAAACCTCGACATCAGGCTCGGTGCGGGCTTCGTCGAGATCGAGCGAAAGGAGGCGGCATGAACCAGACCGATACCAAGACATGCAAAGCCCGGCGCGCCAGAATCCGGGGCACGATCGTGACTGAGATCAAGCGAGCGCAGCGAGCCACAAAGGCCGGAGACCTCCCACCCACCAACCGCACCGCGGAACAACCGAGCCCCACCCAGCCGCGCCAGCACACAAAGCCCAGCACACCAAAATCAGGAGGGCACCATCGTGACTGAGATCAGATCTGGCTACCTGGTGACGGGCCTGGTCTTCCTGGGAATCGCGACCGTGTGGTGGCTGCGTGACCAGGACGTCATCGGGACCGACGGGCTCACCTGGCTACTCCCCGCGGTCCTGTTCGGCTCGGGTCTTGCCGGCCTGATCGCCAGCCTGGCCAAGGGGGTCTCCGGCCGATCGCGCACCGAGCCCGAGCTGGCGACCGAGTCCACGGTGGAGCACAGCAGCGAGGTCACCGACGTCCCCGACGCGGTCGAAGGAGACCAGCCATGAGCCAGCCGATCTACGAGCCGACTCCGGCACCGCCCGTGCGCCGACTGATCCGCAACCCGGACGACAAGATCGTGGCCGGCGTACTCGGCGGCCTGGCCTACCACCTGGGTGTCGATGCCACCGTGCTGCGCATCGCGTTCGTCGTCGCCGCGGTCCTCGGCTTCGGTGTCGCCGTCATCGCCTACCTCGCTGCCTGGGCACTGGTCCCGATAGGCGTACGCGTGGAGACACCGGCTGGCCAATGAACCCAGTGCCAACCAATTAATAAATGGTTGACAATTGGCTGGCAATGGGGAGACCATTCCATTCGACGCGCGAATGGGCGCGCGGATGGAAGCGTCGCTCTGAAGGGGTGGACCTGTGCCGGCAAAGTCGACGGAGTCGCTGATCGAGGACGGTCGAAAAGCGTTGGCGCGCGCGGAGACGGCCGGACGTACGTTCGCGACCTACGACCGGGACGCTGTCATGAGGGTCGTCCGCGCCGTCACAACAGCTGCGGAAGCGAACGCCGAACGCCTGGCGTACGCCGCTGTCGAGGAAACCGGCTTCGGTGTCGCCGCGGACAAGATCACCAAGAATCTCGCGATCGCACGCGACTTCATCCCGGAGTACGCCCATCTCGACTTCTGCGGTCATCGTGCCGACGCCGCGGCCAAGATCCTCTCTGTGCCCAAGCCTGCGGGAGTCGTCTTCGCAGTCTTGCCGTCAACCGGACCGGTCGCAGCGCTCTATTTCAAGGTGCTGTGCGCGATGCTCACCAGGAACGCGATCGTCCTGAGCCCGCACCCGGCCGCCGCGAAGACCGGGGTCGACGCGGCTCAGGTCCTTGCCGACGCGGCAACCGGCGCAGGGGCGCCTGCGGACGTCATCCAAGTGCTTCCCCACCCCTCGATCCCGCTGGTCGAAGCCATGATGGGAGACGAACGCACCAAGCTTGTCATCGCAACAGGCGGTGCCGGAGTCGTCCGCACCGCCTATCACTCCGGAACTCCGGCGATCGGCGTCGGCCCCGGCAATCCACCCGTGATCGTCGACGACACCGCCGACCTCACCAACGCGGCCGCTAGCATCGTGCGTTCCAAGGCGTTCGACAACTCGATCCTCTGTACCGCGGAATCGGTGCTGTTCGTCGTTGATTCTGTTGCCGACGATCTCAAGAGACGTCTTCAACGCGAAGGCGCATATCTCTGCAACTCTAGTGAGACCGACCGTGTCCGCGACCTCGTCTATCCTCGAGGCGCGTTCGACCCGGCGGTCGTAGGCCGATTTGCGACAGAGCTCGCGCGCTTCGCTTCCGTTCGTGTGCCGACATCTACTCGTCTGCTGGTCACGCCGATCGCCCGCATTCACGATGGCGAGTCATTGACCCATGAGAAGTTGTGCCCGGTCCTTGCCCTGCGGCGGGTTCCGAGCTTCGAAGCCGCAGTACGCGAGGCGAAGGAACTGGTCGACATTGTCGGGGTCGGCCATTCGGCAGTCATCCACACCGATATCCCCCAACGTGTTCTCGACTTCGCCGGCGAGCTACCAGTGCACCGCATCACTGTCAACGCACCGGGAAGTGTCGGCAATGCTGGCATCGGAACCGGTCTTCCGCTGACGATGTCGGTCGGCACCGGATTTATCGGCGGCTGCTCGACCGCCGACAACCTCAACCCTGAGCACTTCGTCCAGTGGAGTCGCACGACGTACGCATCCGACTCAGCCGTGCGATTCCCTGACTTCACTGGTCTTCGTTTGAACCAGCATGACGGCACAGGGAATCCGAGCCCGGCAGCCGGAATCTCTGAAGAGCGGTTGCAAGCCCTGATTCGTGAGGACCTGCGGAAGATCGTCCTCGAAGAGCTGCGCGAGCTGATGGCGGCACACTGATGGCAGATCTCCGCTCGAGCATCTTCATCGACAAACTACAGCCGCAGACCATGTGCTATCTGGGCACTTTCATCCGCGGCAGCCTGCCGCGGATGAACATGGCCGCACAGATCATCGAGATCGCCCCGGGGCTGGACATCGAGCCGCTGACCGATGTCGCCATCAAAGCGGCAGAGGTCGCCGCTGGAATGCTGATCGTCGAGCGCCAGTTCGGATACCTCGAGGTGCACTCGCGCTCCACCGAAGCGGTTCGGCAATCGGCAGAAGCCGTGATGCGGGCACTGGGAGCGAACGAAGGCGATGCCCGCGAGCCGGAGGTTCTCGCCTCCAGGATCATCACGAACGTCGATCACGAGCACGCGTTCCTGATCAACCGCAACAAGTCCGGCTCGATGCTTCTCCCGGGTGAGTCGCTCTTCGTGATGGAGATGCAGCCGGCGTCGTACGCGATCCTCGCCACCAACGAAGCAGAAAAGGCCAGCCCGATCAAGGTCGTCGACTACCGCATGATGGGGGCGACGGGCAGGGTCTATCTGGCCGGCACCGAGGATTCCGTGCGCGCGGCTGCCTATGCCGCCGAGGCGGCGCTGACCCGGAGGGGATCATGACAGACACGATCGAGACCGACCTCCGCGCCCTCGTGCGAGAGCTCATCGGAGAGATCCTCCCCGAGGTCGCACACGTTGCGCAGCAGCCGGAGCTCCGAACGGTGCGCCTCGACAACGACGACGACATCACGGCCTTCGTCGCCCTCATTCTCGACCTAGCCCAGGATCGCGACGAGCTCAGGCGGCTACGGTCCGGCAGGCTGTGCTTCTCGCTTGCTCCGGCGAGCGGAGTACCCCAGGCATCAGCAGAGTCGTCGCCGCTGGCGTCAACGCCTACGCCAGCGCAAGTTCAGGGGCCGGTTCTCCGTATCGAGCGCGGTGCCGTCACGGAGCGAACACTTGCCCACGCCCTCGCCAACGGATCGAGAGTCCTCTTAGGCAAAGGCGCGGTCGTGACGCCCCTAGCACGCGAGCTGGCCCGAAACAACGGAATGCGTTTGGAGCGCGAATCGTGATCAAGGCATCAGTCATCGGACCTGTCTGGGCGACCAAACGCCTCACCGAGCTACCCGCAGGGGCCTTGCTCGAACTGGAGGACGAAGCCAGCACGCGACATCTCGTCGCCCTCGATCAACTAGGCGCCGGCCCCGGCGACCGCGTCCTAGTCGCGCTCGGGTCGGCGGTCGCTCACCACCTCGTCGGCAATCCCCCGATCGATGCATTGATCGTCGGTGTGCTCGATGAACTCACCAGCGCGGCACCGGAGAACACCGGGAATCGCACCGTCAAGGAAAGGAAGTCAACCAAGTGAACACAAGCAACGCTATCGGGATGATCGAAACAAGAGGGTTCGTCGCGGCTCTTGCCGCCGCCGACGCGATGGTGAAGGCGGCCAACGTCACCCTTGTCGGCAGGGAGGAAGTCGGCGACGGTCTGGTCGCAGTGCTGATCAACGGCGATGTTGGCGCGGTCAAGGCGGCAACGGAAGCCGGCGCCGAGACCGCGTCGACCGTCGGTGAGCTCGTCTCGGTTCACGTGATTCCACGACCACACGGTGAGCTCGGCAACCACTTCTCGGTCAGCGGTGCCTGACCATGCCGACTCTGGCTCCGGCGGTGGTCGCGGGCGAGGAGACGAGGTCGAGGAAGGCACCGAAGAGATCCGGCAACGATGCTAAGGCGGAGCTCCGGGTCTATCTGAGAATCGACGGACTGGAGCGCCAGTTCGCCGCGTACATGGCGACGCCTACACGGGCCCGTGGCTATCCGCCGAGGGCAGGTGACCACTCTCTGATCATCGAGATCGCGCCAGCCCTGGCGATTCAACAGGTGATCGATGTTGCGCTCAAAGAGGCGCCGGAAGTCGATCCGGGGTTGCTGTACGTCGAGCGCCAATACGGCATCCTTGAGGTGCATAGCTCGAATCCGGCCGACATCGACCGCGCGGGCGACGCCATCTTGAAAAGTCTACGGGCGACCGCCGAGGACCGCCTGCGGCCGACGATCCATTACAGCGACATCATCCACGACATCACCGACCAGCATGCCGTGATCCTCAACCGAACACGCGATGCATCGATGCTGCTCCCAGGCACGTCGTTGTTGGTGTACGAGGTGAGTCCCGCCCTGTTTGCTGCCGTTGCGGCCAACAGCGCCGAGAGAGTGGCACCGGACCTGACCCTCGTCGATGTCCAGATGATCGGTGCGACCGGCAGGCTCTTTATCTCCGGAACCCCGCAGAGTGTCGAGCGGGCATGCGAGCGGATCACCGAGGTGCTCGACTCCGTGGCAGGTCGCTGACCCGGATCTCTACAAAGGAAGTGGGAAGAATGTCGTCCTCAGCCGATGAGTCGGTCACGATGCAACGCTCCGATCGCCGTTCCGGCGGGCTCAGCGCTGTCACCGTCAACAGCATGCAGGACCCGTCCCGAATCGACAGTCCGACCCGAGCACTGATTGAGCGACGGTCGGCGGTACTCGGTCCGGCCTATCATCTGCAGTACAGGCGACCGGTCAATCCGGTGCGCGCGCTAGGCACCAAGATCTGGGACGCGAGCGGTGAGGTGCTGCTCGACGCCTATAACAACGTTCCTTCTGTCGGCCACGGTAACCCGCTCGTCGTCCAGGCGATGTCCGAGCAGCTGTCGACCATCAGCACGAACACCCGGTATCTGCAGCGCAAGGTCGTTGAGTATGCCGAGGCGCTACTCGACACTTTCGACCCGGAACTGAACCGCGTGATGTTCACCTGCACCGGTTCGGAAGCCAACGACCTTGCTCTTCGGATCGCTCGAGACATCACTGGGCACACGGGCGTCATCGCATCGGAGTTCGCCTACCACGGCAACACGAGCGCAGTCGCGAGCGTATCGCCGTCGGCAGGCCCAACCATTCCGCTGGGACGCGACGTCCGGCTCATCCCGCCGCCTGACTCGCATCGCGGCGGTCCCGACGTCAGCGGCTGGCTGGCCTCCAGAGTGCAAGAGCAGATCGACGACCTCAACCGGCACGGCGTCGGTCTGTCAGCTTTCATCGTCGACGGGCTCTTCTCCTCCGACGGCATCTATCCAGCCGACAACGGAGTCCTGCAACCCGTCTTCGACGTCGTTCACCGAGCCGGCGGGCTCTTCATTCTCGACGAGGTGCAAACGGGATTCGCTCGAACCGGCGACCATATGTGGGGACACCAACGATTCGGGATAACCCCAGACCTGGTGACCCTGGGCAAACCGATGGCCAACGGGCTGCCCGTCGCCGCTCTGGTGGCGCAGTGGGACCTCCTCGAGGACTTCGGTGCGAGGATCCCGTATTTCAACACCTTTGGTGGAAATACCGGATGCATCGCTGCAGCACAAGCCGTTCTGCAAGTGATTCAGGAGGAGCGACTCCTGGACAACGTGCGTATGCAGGGCAAGGCCTTGCGTGAGGGGATCGCCCATGAGCTACGCGGAGCTCGACACGACGTGGATGTTCGCGGCTGCGGTACCTACATCGGCGTCGGATTCAGCGAAGCGGGAAAGCCAGCCCCCGCTATTGCGGCGTCCATCGTGGACGCGATGCGTGACGACGGCGTGCTGATCAGTCTCGCCGGCCCGATCGGGAACGTCGTGAAGATCCGCCCGCCGCTCGTCTTCGACGATGCGGATACGGACCGATTCCTCAGCAGCTTCGGGCGAGCCGCCCGGACATGCGCGGTGTGACGCGTTGACCACGAAAGTCGAGACGATCATGACGAGTATCGAAGACGTCGACAGGGAAGCACTGCGGACCCTTGTCCGGAGCACACTTATCAAGCTCCTCCAAGACGCCGACGGCGACATTGCGGCCAACAGCGAAGGGCCAAGGAGCGAGCTGCGCCGACGCAGAGCGGCACCGCCCGACCGAGAACTCTCCCTGGTGATCCGCGGTAACGAGCGCGCCGTCAGCCTGCTTGAGGACGCGTTGAACGCTGGCCAGGACTCACTCGAGATCGGACTGGGCGCACGATGGGGCCCTAGAGTGCGGTTGCGCGCCCGCCGTGCCGAGCCGACGCCATGACGTCAATAGGCGGCATGCGATGGTGACACGGCAGGTCACGACCTTCGGCTTCGGCATGCCGTGGGAAGAATCCCATGGCTATTCACAGGCCTTCCGCGTTGGCCAACTCGTCTGCATCTCAGGGCAGGTTCCCCACGATGAGCAGGGTGAGCTCGTCGGCATCGGTAACGCCGCGAGGCAAACCCAAGCCGTTTTCGCGAATCTCGACCGGGCCCTGTCCGGTATCGGCGCGTCTCGGCGCCAAGTGGTCGAGACAGTCGTCATGGTCGTCGATCTCGCGGTGAACTTTGCCTCCGTGTCCTCGGCCCACCAGGACTATTTCAGGCCACACCGGCCGGCGAGCACAGCGCTCGGAGTCGCGGCCCTCGTCATCCCCGGACAGCTCGTGGAGATCAGTGCGCGAGTAAGCCTCGATCTGCCGCGATGAGATCGAGTTACAAACCGTTTACCAAATAAATGGTTGTTAACGCTTGACTTTTGGTTGGCATTGGGCGAGCGTTGTGGCCCACGACACACTGTGCGTGAGCCGAATCCGCTGCTCGTTACCCGATGGTTCGCTGCTCCCGTCACACAGTGGTCGGTCCCGCTGGCTAGTGAAATAGGAGCCCTAGATTGTTCACCTTCGCCCGACGCGCAATCCCCGCGTTCATGCTCGCCCTTGTCGCAACCGCCTTGGCTGCGTGTGGGTCCAGCGACGAGGTTGCCGACGCTTCAGGTCAGGCCTGCAAGGAGACCAAGACCATCGGATTCAGTCACCCCGTCGGGGAAGCCGAGGCGGTCAAGATCGTCAAGAAGTTCGTCCAGAAGCGAGCGGTCGAGGTCGGTTGTGTCAAGGTGCTCCTCGACAACACGACCGGCAGCAACCTCGAGTCTCAACGAGCCGCCGTTGAAGGCTGGGTTCAGCAGGGAATTGACGCGATCGTCTTGTGGCCCGTGGACAACACCGCGTTCACGGGCCTACAGAAGGAAGCCCAGGACAAGGGGATCAAGTGGCTCACCTACTCGTCCCACATGGACGGACAGGACGGATCCGTCGGCTTTGACAACGTCCTGAGCGGGAAGCTGATCGCCGACGACGTGGCGGCCTGGGTCCGGAAGCACTACCCGAACGGCGGTGTCTCGGCGGCAGTCACCCAGCTGGCCGCCCTGCCCGACCTGAAGGGCCGGTGGGAGGAGCCGATCAAGAAGCTCAAGGAGCTCAACATCCCGGTCGTCTCACAGCAGGACTGCGCCGACCAGACATGTGGTCTCCAGATCGGCGAGGACGTCCTACGCGAGCACAAGGATCTGCGCATCTTCATCGGTCTCAACGACGATGCTGCCCTCGGGGCAATGAAGGCCTTCGAGGCGGCGAAGGTCGACCCCGACGATGTCTATATCGCTGGCCAGGATGGCGGTAGCCAATCGCTGCAGGCAATCGCCGCGGGCAAGTTCTACAAGGCGACCGCGGCCATCCGTCTCGACCAGCTCGGCTACTCGATCATCGACAACTCGCTTGCCTCGATCAACGGGACCGGCGACACCGACAAGATCGCGCCGACCGTGTTGGCCTCGCTGGCCGACAAGAAGACCCTGACTGAGCTGCAGGGCATGTTCCAGTGAGCACATCCGCCGGAGAGGGACTGCGCATTCTGGATCTGCGCAAGTCCTACGGCTCGATCGAGGTCCTCAAGGGGGTGAACCTAGAGTTCCTTCCAGGCGAGGTGCACGCATTGCTGGGGGCGAACGGAGCCGGAAAGTCCACACTGCTCGGCTGCCTGAGCGGCGCTGTCCATCCCACATCGGGTGTGATCAGGGCCGACGGACGCGACCATGCTGGGTTCACCCCTCGAGAGGCCTTCGAGGCAGGGACTGCGATCATCTACCAGCATTTCCAGCTTGCACCGTCCCTCTCTGTCGCGGACAACGTATTCCTTGCCGATGAGCTGACAACCAAAGTTGGGACACGCCGACGCCGAGACATGGAGCACCAGACCTCGGCGATCCTCGAGCGCCTCGACGTGGATCTCGACCCCAAGGCGCCGGTGGAATCCCTCAGCATCGGTGAAGAGCAGATCGTCGAGATCGCTCGGGCTCTTCGGCGGAACCCCCAGGTACTGATCCTTGACGAGCCCACGGCAGCACTCGGCAAGCACGAGGTCGCCGCTCTCCTGGACCTGGTCAAGAGGTTGGCTCACGAGCACCACATTGCCGTGGTGTTCGTGACCCACCTACTCGGCGAGGTGATGGAGGTGGCCGATCGTGTCTCGATCTTGCGTAGCGGGACCGTCCTCTGGACTCGCGACCGCACCGACGTCACCGTCGCCGACATGGTCCAGGGCATCTCTCCCGATGCGACGGCGCTAGCCGCCCAGACTGGTCGTGCACTGGGGGGCGAGCTCGTACGCTTCACCGACTTCAAGACCTCCTATTGCGGACCGATCGATCTCTCGATTGCCGATGGCGAGATCGTCGGCGTGTTCGCTCTTCTCGGAGGAGGGCGAACCAATCTCCTCGAGACCATCAGCGGCGCCCGCGCGCACCCCTCCGGGGCTCTCACCATCGAGGGTCGGGCCGTCAAGGTCGCCAGCCCTATCGCCGCGATGCGAAGCGGCATCGCGCTGGTCGCGTCAGATCGTCTACACCAATCCCTTTTCAGCAGCCTCTCTGCCTTAGAGAACGTGCTGATGCCTCACTACCGATCGCTCAGCACGCTCACCCGCGGTCAGCGCGAAGAGAGCAGGATATTCAAGACGGTGGCGCAGAGAGTTCAGCTCTCTCCGCCGACACCCGGCGCCGTCGCCACTTCGTTCTCGGGCGGCAATGCCCAGAAACTCGTCTTGGGCCGCTGGCTCGCCGGAGTCGATGACGTGAGGTTGCTGCTCCTAGACGAGCCCACCCAGGGCGTGGACATCGGTAGCCGTGGCCAGATCTACGAGTTGCTACGCGAGTTCGTGGCAACTGGACGACGAAGCGTGCTCTTCGCCACCAGCGATCCCGACGAAGCGATCGCCCTCGCCGACCGGATCATCGTTCTCGTTGAGGGCCAGATCGCTGCTCTGATCGAGCCCCCCACCACCGAGTCCGAGTTGCTCGGCATCGCGCAGGCAGTCGATATCAGCCATGACGGGAAGGGGACGGCATCATGACCAACCAGACGGCAGAGATCGTCGCGCCGCACCGAAGCGCCAATGCCAACGGAATCATCCTCAAGGCGCTCAGCGCGGTTATGCCCATCGCCACCATCGTGATGATGACGGTATTCGCCGCGAACACGAATGCCTTCTTGACCATCTCGAACTTGCTCGCCGTTGCGGAGCAGAACGCGGCAGTCTTCATCATCGCCACGGCTTTCGCGATGCTGCTGATGGCTGGGTACGTCGACCTCTCGGTGGGGTCGGTGATGGCCCTATGCGGTGTGGTCGCCGGCGTCACCTTCAACAATCTAGGCGTAGTTCCAGGCGTGCTGCTCGCCATAGCCGTCGGCATCGGCGTCGGCGTCCTCAACGGGATCCTTATCGGCATCTTCGACTTGTCCCCCATCGTCGTCACCCTCGGGGGGTTGGCGGCGGCTCGGGGCGTCGCCCAGGCGATCGCTCCCGATTCGATCTTCGGCTTCCCGTCGGCCATCCGGAAGTTCGGCTCCGGCGACTTGATCGGCGTCCCCTATACTGTGTGGCTCGCCGTCTTGGTCGCAGCCTTGGGGATCTTCGTCATGAGCTTGACACCGGTTGGCAAACATATCTTGGCGGTGGGCGTCAATCCGCGTGCCGCGTATCTCGTCGGAATCCCGGTGAAGCGCCTGATCCTCGGCCTCTACGTCTCGGTCGGACTTGCGACCAGCGTGTCGGGCATCGTGATGGTGGCTCGTCTCGACAGCGCACCCTCGGGAACGCTCGGGGTCGGCTTCGAAGTGACGGTATTGACTGCGGTGCTACTCGGCGGCATCCCCTTCATCGGTGGCCGCGGCAGCCTGTGGCGCGTGCTCCTAGGTGTCTGGTTCATTGCCGTCCTCAAGAACGGACTTACCCTCATGAATGTCGGCCCCGAGGTCGCCAGCGTGATCTCCGGTTCGGTGCTGGTCATCGCGGCTGGCCTCGAAGCAGTGCAGATCTATCTCCGCAAACGACTCTGACACCGAAATACAAAGTCCGGCCATGACTGGGCATCAGACGAGAAACGAGTTACTCCATGAAGATCCAAGCCTATTTCGAAGAATGGTCGGTCCTTCCCGGCGACACAGTCCGGATGGCCGTCAGCAGCAACTCCTACTCGACTCTCCGAGCGACGTTCGAGCGGATTGTCGGAGGGCCTGGCGATCCGAACAGCCCAGTCATGCCGACCGTCGACTGTGCTGCCGTTCTCGACCGCGAGATCAGCGTCGAGTTCCAGCCCATTGCCATGGGCTCGTGGGCAGAGCTTCCATTCGACGACACGACGGCCGCCGTCACTGTCCACGCCTGGTTCTGGGCATCGATGCCCGCTTCTCCTGCCCCCCAGGTCGTACTTTCGCTCGGTGGCGCCCAAAGAGTCAGCCTGGTGATCAGGGCCGGCGCGCTCAGCCTGGTCGGACCTAAGGGCGAGTTCCCGGTGACGCCCGAGATCCGCCGGCACGAATGGTACTCCGTCGCGGTCAGCGTCGATCGTTCCTCAGGCGCCGCGAGCGTCGATCTGAAGCAGGTCTCCGGCATCTTGCCCGTGCCGGGCCGGTGGATCACCTCCGGCAATGTCGGCTCTACTGACCTCGGCGGGCTGCGCATCGCCACGGCCGAACTCGACGAGGCCGGGAGTCCGAGGCAGCCATACAACGGAAAGCTCGAGAACCCGAGCATCTATGCCGGCCTACTGAGCGAGACCGAGGTCGGTGCTCTCCATGCGGACGGGTCGCCGTCGGCCGTGGTCGTCGCCGCGTGGGACTTCTCGCGTGATCAGACCACCCAAGTCCTACGCGCGGCCGGCGGCGGAGCTGCGGACGGCACGCTGAACGTGGGCGGCGATCGCGGCGTGACCAGCCACAGCTGGGATGGGCTCTCCGATTCGTTCGTACAGGTCCCGCAGCACTATGCGGCGGTCCACTTCCACGAAGACGACATGTTCGAGGCCGGTTGGGACTACACCTTCGATTTCACCCTTCCTGCTGACCTCGAAAGCGGTGTCTACGCGGTCAAGCTCGACGCCGGAGCCGAGGTCGACCGATACCCGCTCTTCGTCCGCGGCCTGCCTGGATCCACTGCCGAGGTGCTGTTCCTGCTGCCGACCAATACCTACCTCGCGTACGCCAACGACCGTCTCGGGCTCGGTGACCTGTCACCGATCATGGGTCACGAGGTCGTCCTGCCCGCTGACGAGCAGTACCTGCATGCGCACGAGGAGCTCGGACGCTCCTGCTATGACACCCACCGTGACGGCAGCCCGTGCCGGTACTCGTCGCGGCGCCGGCCGCTGGTGAACGTGCGGCCCGGCTACCGCAACTTCCTGACCGGTTCCTACCGGCACTTTCCCGCCGACATGTACACGTTGGAGTGGATCATGCGCTCTGGCCACAGTTTCCAGGTCGCGACTGACGAAGATGTCCACAGGGAAGGCGACGAACTGTTCAAGCGGTTCAAGGTCGTGGTCACAGGCGGTCACCCCGAGTATTGGACCCGCACCGGCCGTGGCTACCTCGACGACTACCTCCGCAACGGTGGCCGGTTGATGTACTTGGGCGGCAACGGCTTCTACTGGGTCACTACCCACGACCCGGAGCGCCCCTATTCGATCGAGGTACGGCGCGACAACAGCGGCACCCGCTGCTGGGACGCACCTCCAGGAGAGCGCACTCACGTCTACACCGGTGAACCCGGTGGCATCTGGAAGCTGCGCGGCATGGGCCCGAACAAGCTGGTAGGGGTCGGCTTCTCGACCGAGGGCTTCTCGGCTGCCAAGCCCTTCCGGCGCCAGCCGGCGAGCTACGAGGGAGTGTGCTCTCCTTGGTTCGCCGGAATCGACGCGGAACACCTCGGCGAACACGGCCATATCCTCGGTGCTGCCGCCGGCGACGAGGTCGACCGCTTCGACGTCGCTCTGGGATCTCCCGAGCATGGGGTGCTGCTGGCTACCGCCGACGGCTTCGGCGTCGAGTACCAACTCGTCATCGAGGATCAGATCCTGGCTCTCCCCGCTCAGGGCGGACTCGACCGGCCTGACGTGGTCAAGGCCGACATGGTCTACCTCCCAATCGATGGCGGCGGTGCGGTCTTCTCCGGGAGCTCGATCGTCTACTGCGGCGCCCTGGCCTGGAATGACTTCGAGAACGACCTCTGCACGGTGACCAACCGAGTCCTCGACAGCTTCTGCGGCGAGCTTCCGGGCTCGGCACCAGAATCCACGACCTGAGAATCCACGACATGGAGAGGGCGACTACTCCGATGACGACCCTGAAAGGTTCCGATTCCGCATTTGCCGCTGCCGCGTTAGGGAGCTACGACCTCCCTGGCGGCGCGCATGCCAGGCTGATCAGTCTCTCCGAGAACGCGACCTTCCTCATCGAGACCGACCGACCGATCGCGGTGCTCAGGGTCTATCGCAGCGGCTACCAGCAAGAGTCGGCGATGCGTTCCGAGCTCGCCTGGATCACGGCGTTGCGTGCAGGCGGCGTAATTCGCACCCCTGGCGTGCTTCCAGCCAAGGACGGAGAGCTCCTGACACTCGTCCAGATCGAGGGCGAGAAGCGCGGGTGCGCGCTCTTCGAGTTCATCGCGGGCGAGCATCTCGGGGACGAGGATCTCGAGACCTTCGCACAGGTGGGACGCACCGCAGCACAACTGCACCTACAGGTTGCGGACTGGAAGCCGCCGACCGGCTTCGAACGATTCACTTGGAACCTCTCATCCATCCTCGACGACGGGGCACGGTGGGGCGACTGGCGCCATGGCCCGGGACACACCGAGGAGGGGCGAGCGCTGCTCGAGGCGGCGGAGGCGAAGATCCGTGGGGCGCTGGCCGACTACCCGCTGTCGCCCTCCACCTCGGGACTTGTACACGGCGACCTGCGCGCAGCGAACATCCTCGCCGACTCGTCCGGGCAGCTCTGGGTCATCGACTTCGATGACTGTGGGTTCAGCTGGCTGCTCTGGGACCTCTGCTCGACCACCACGTTCATCGAGCATCTGCCGAACGTCGATGACGTCGTCTCCGCTTGGCTGCGGGGATACCGCGACCTCAGACCGCTCAGTGATCGCGACCTCGCGGTCATCCCTGACCTAGTCTTCCTTCGGCGTCTGCACATCTTGGCGTGGCTGGGCTCCCATCCGGAATCGGATCTTGCGGCCGAGTTGGGGGTGTCCTATACAGCCGCGACCTACGAGATTGCCCGTGTGTACCTCGACGGCCGCTTCCTTGCCGGAGTCGACGTCATCGCAGGCCGGACATGAATGCGCCAATGGCGCTTCTCACGAACGACGATGGCGCCGACGCGGCAGGCATCGTAGCCTTTCGCGCCGCGCTAGTAGCCGTTGGCTTCGACGTCGTCACGATCGCGCCCGAGACCAACCACAGCTCAGCCGGACACGGGGTGACCACCTCCGGCTACCTGGACGTCCATCAAGTCGACGACAACACCTTCATATGTGGCGGCACCCCTTCGGACTGCGTCAGAGTGGGCCTCTTGACGCGGGTGATGCGGCGACCCGACATCGTCGTCACCGGCATCAACCATGGCTCGAACGCCGGAGAAGACCTGCACTACTCCGGCACGGTCGCGGCAGCGGCTGAAGCCGCGATGCTCGGGCTACCCGCGCTGGCTGTCTCCCAAGTAGCGGAAACCGACGACTTCCTCTTCACCTCCGAGTCTCCTGCTGGCTTTCCCGATGCGGACTATGCGGCACGGCTCGCCAGACGCGTCGTCGACGCGGGCCTCCCTGTCTCTACTCTGCTCAGCCTCAATCTCCCCCCTGAGCGCATCACCGGTCCAGGCATGCTGGCGCATGTTGGACGACGGGACTGGGCAAGCGCCAAGGTCAGAGAAATCGGGGTGGCCGACACCACCCGGAGATTCGATCCGTGGGATGTGTCACCGAACGTCACGGTCGAGAGCGGCACCGACTACGCATGTCTTGCCGACGGCGCGCCTTCGGTGAGTCTGCTGTCGGTTCGCGGAGGTCTACACGACGTACTCGACCAACATCTCTCCTGGGCACAGGAGTCGGCATCAGAGGCACTCGGGATCGGCCTCCGTACCGCGGCAGCATCTGGCCGGCATCACCAATGAGTCAGGAGATACCTATGAGTGAAGAGATTGCCTGGAAATCGGCAGTGGAGCTCGCTGCCGACATCAAGTCGAAAGAGCTGTCCGTGACAGAAGTCGCCGAGGCCATGGTTGCCCGCATCGGCAGCCTCAACCCGAGCATCAACGCCTACATCAGCTTCGATCCCGATCAGATTCTGGCGGATGCCAAGGCTCTCGACGCCCAGACCATGGCCGGCGAGGCGACCGGGTCGCTGCACGGCGTGCCTTACGGCATCAAAGAGCTCACCTCGATGAAGGGGCAGCCGCTGGCGTTCGGGCTCAAGCCTCTCGCAGGCACGATCGGCGATCGCGATGCCGCGGTCCCGATCAGGATGCGCGAGAGCGGCGGGCTCTTCCTGGGCAAGACGAACACGCCCGAGAGCGGCTACTACGGAGGTACCGACGGTCACCTCTACGGGGCCACGCACAACCCGTGGAAGCACGGCTACAGCGCTGGCGGCTCAAGCGGAGGGTCGGCCGCCGCCGTTGCCGCAGGAATGGGTCCGATCGCTGAGGGCAGCGACGGTGCCGGCTCGATCCGAATTCCGTCATCGATGTGCGGCGTCTTCGGGTTGAAACCCTCACTCGGACGGGTGCCACAGACGATTCTCGCCGGCCGCTACTACACCTGGGCATTCCACGGCCCGATCACCAGGACGGTCTCCGACGCGGCATTGATGATGAACGTTATTGCCGGCGCCGACGACGAAGACCCATTGAGCCTCCCGTCAGACGGAGTCGACTACCTGGAATCGATCAAACGAGACATCAAGGGTTGGCGGATCGCCTACTCCCCCGACCTCGGTCTCGGAGCCGACTACGTCGATCCCGAGGTCGCGGCGATCGTGGCCGAGGCTGTCAACGCGTTCGCCGACGCCGGGGCAACCGTGGTCGAGGCGACTCCCGGTTGGCCGAACCCCGAGGAGGCCATGTGGAAGGGCATCTGGGTACCCGGTTTCGCCGCCGAGTACGACTTGCTGCCGTGGGAGGACCTGCACGGCGAGGTCGATGAGAACCTGATCGCGCTGATGCGAGAGGCTGAAAAGCTGACCGGGGTCGAGAAGGGACGCGCCGACCTCTTCCGAGGCGAGATGTACAACACTTATCGCGCGTTCATGAGCGACTACGACGTGCTCGTGTCGCCGACACTCGCATCGGCCACGTTCCCTCTCGGCCAGTTCGCACCGGCGTCACTCGAGGGTGAGTCATTGCAGCGACAGCTGCTCGGCTGGCTGATGACCTATCCCTTCAACATGCTGACCGTACCGGCGGCAACCGCTCCAGCAGGCTTCACCTCAGATGGCCGGCCGGTTGGCATTCAGGTCGCCGGGAAACATCTCGCGGACGCTGCGGTCCTCCGCGCAGCCGCGGCCTTCGAGGCTGCGCGTCCATGGACGGACGCCAGGCCCACCTGGTGAGGGAAACGATTGTGTGTGCCCGCCCCGGGCACCCACAACCAACCTCAGACTGAGATTGGTTGCGGCTCTGCTGCAGTGACGGCCTTGAGCACTTGTCCTCACCAGCACGCGAGGTCGCGCTACTGGCGGCGCCCGATTCCGCGACTCCAGCGACCCCTAAACCAGCAACCAAGGATCACTAGGTGAGGTGGCGCCGCGCGGCATCTGATCCCGGCGCGTGCACGGTGATCGCGATGTGGTCAGCGCGATAAACCTCATGGCTGTACTCGAAGATCCGGCCATCAGTTAGGGTCGCCGTTCGCCTGACGGCGAGCAGCGGTGTGCCGATCGCCACCTGCAGCGCAGCTGCTTGGGCGCGTTCCGCCGCGACCGCGGTAATGGTCTCGATGGCCTCGCCGCGTTGGATCTGGTAGTCCGACTCAAGCAACTCGTAAAGCGACCCCACTAGCGACTGATCGAGAAGCCCAGGAAACAACTCGGCAGGGAATCGCACGGTCTCCAGGCTGAAGGGCAGACCGTTCGCCAGCCGAAGGCGCTCAATGACAAAGATCCAGGCTTCGGGGCCGATCTGCATCTCCCCCGCAAGTTCATCGCCTGCCATGATCACGCGAGTGCCCAACACCGTCGTACCCGCCTCGATCCCCTGGGCACGCAAGTACTGAGGCAACCCCACCAGGTCGCTGAGGTCGCGCACCACCTTCTCAGGGGCGATA
>JASGGG010000032.1:0-28731 GCA_047605165.1 Nocardioidaceae bacterium | reverse complement strand
GTGGGGAAGAGAAGGCGGGGCGCCGCAATCGAATGGCCCGTCGACCGACGACAACTCAGCGAGGCGTCGCGCAGCAGGCATGCCTATTGGCGGGAGTTCTCAACGCCGGCGCGATAGGCCGGCCTCCGGTCGTCGAGTGCGCCGACCAAGGAGGCGCGTATCGAGCAACTGCCGGTCGTCGAGTGATCCGAGGCACTAGCCGAGGTCCGTATCGAGACGCCGACCGGACGCGGGGCGCCGAAGTCGAAGACTGCTCTTACCGACCACCCCACCGGCGCGAACTCGATACGTCCGGCTCGTTCCTCACCGGGCACTCGATCAGCGGTTGCTCAGGTCAGAATGCTGATCTCGTCGAGGCGTTCGAGGATCACGCCCTCCCGCAGCGCCCACGGGCAGATCTCCAGCTCCTCCAGGTCGAACAGGTCCATCACCGCGTCGGCCACGACGGCGCCGGCGACGAGTTGGTGGGAGCGGAACGGCGAGACGCCTGGCTGGCGCCGTCGCTGCGCGTCGTCCATCGCGGCCAGGTCAGGCAGCACCCGGGCGAGCTCGGCCCGGCCCAGCACCCGGCGTACTCGGATCCCGTCGGCGGACGGTGCGGCACCGCAGATGCGTGCCAGTGAGCGGAACGTCTTAGAGGTGGCGACGGCATGATCTGGTCGCCCGTTGCGCAGCACGGCTCCCGCGTCGCGGGCGATCTGGGCGCGTACGCTGCGGCGCATCGCCAAGACCGCCTCCGGATCCGGCGGGTCCTGGCGCAGCCACTCACGAGTGAGCCGGCCGGCGCCGATCGCGATCGACTGGGCGACGTCGGGGGCTTCGTCCATACCGCCGGCGATCTCCAGCGACCCGCCGCCGATGTCGAAGACCAGCAGCCGGCCCGACGACCACCCGAACCACCGGCGTACCGCGAGGAAGGTCAGTCGCGCCTCGTCGTCGCCCGGCAGCACCGTCAGGTCGACTCCTGCCTCGGCACGCACGCGGTCGAGCACGGTGTCGCTGTTGGTCGCGTCGCGCACCGCGCTGGTGGCGAAGCCGATCATCTCCTCGCAGCCCTTGTCCTCGGCAACTTCCAGCGCGTGGGCGACGAATGTGGTCAGGGCGGTGATCCCCGACTCCCCCATCGACCCGTCGGGCAGCAGGTGTTCGGCCAGTCGCAGCGGCTCCTTGAAGGAGTACGCCGGCAGCGGCGCGGCGCCCCCATGGGCGTCCACGACGAGGAGATGACCGGTGTTGGACCCGATGTCGAGAACTCCCAAGCGCACAAGGAGAAAAGTATCGCTCGACCAACGGGGTCGGGCCCGCCGCCCCCCAGGCCCGATTCGTCTACGATGTTGCGTCTGCTCTGGGCGGGGCGACCACAGACGAATCGGGCGGCTGCCGACGTACGCTGTGCCTCGTGCCCGAAGTTGACCTGGTGTTCCCGCGAGCCTGGATCGAGTTCCAGGACCCTGCCGACCAATCCCAGATGTTCCGCTGCGACCTCACCTGGCTGACCTCGAACTGGACCTGCATCTTCGGGGCGGGCTGCCAGGGCATCTATGCCGGCCGGCCCGACGACGGCTGCTGCACGCTCGGTGCGCACTTCTCCGGTGACGACGACGAGAAGCGAGTCTCCGAGTGGGTCGACCAGCTCACCCCGGAAGGGTGGCAGCACCACAAGAAGGGCCGGCGGCGCTGGACCGAGGTCGACGAGGACGGCGAGCGCAAGACGCGCGTCGTCGACGGTGCGTGCGTTTTCCTCAACCGGCCCGGGTTCCCCGGCGGCGCCGGGTGCGCCCTGCACGGCTTGGCGTTGCGGAACGACGTGCACTTCGTCGAGACCAAGCCGGACGTGTGCTGGCAGCTGCCGATCCGGCGGCTGTTCCGCGACGTGACCCTGCAGGACGGCACGGAGTACACCGAGGTCACGATCACCGAGTACGACCGGCGCGGCTGGGGCCCGGGTGGCCACGACCTCGACTGGTACTGCTCGGGCAACACCGAGGCCCACATCGGCGTCGAGCCGGTCTACCTCTCCAACGCCAACGAACTCGTCGCGCTGATGGGCCGGCCGGCGTACGACCAACTCGTCACGGCCTGCGAGGCGCACCTCCGCAGCCGCTCAGCCCTGGCCCTGCACCCCGCCGGCTAGCCGAGTTGGCGCGAATCGTCGCCGAGTTGGCGCGAATCCTGCGATAGGAGGTCGCCGAAGGCGGTCGAATGTTCGGTGCCCCCGCTACCGACGCATCCACTTCTTTCATCGCCTTCACCCGTTAAATGTCCGGCAGCACCCCAGATCGCACGCATCCGGCGAACTTTCTTTCCGCGACGCCCTTCGGAGTCCCCACGCGGAGCGCCAAAAAGGACGCGAATGGGCCTGTGACCTGCGCAAACGCGGTGCAGCCGGCTACGGGGCGATCCGAAAATCAGTGTCCAAGGAATGAGACAGATCCGTGGTCCCGCCCAGGGAGTGGTCACGTACGACAGACCCGCGGCAGAAAATCGCGTCGTATGTGACCACTCTTCCACCGGGCCGAGCCCGTCCGTACGAGGATTCGTGCCAACTCGGCGAGGATTCGTGCCAACTCGGCGAGGATTCGTGCCAACTCGGCGGGATCACACCAGCTTGGCGGCGACGTTGTCGGGCATCGGCTCGTAGCGGGCGAACTTCCGGGTGAAGCTGGCGGTGCCGTGGCTGAACGCGCGCAGGTCGATCGCGTAGCGCCCGATCTCCACCTCGGGGACCTCGGCACGGATCGCGGTGTGCTCGTCGCCGGCCGGCTCGGACCCGAGCACGCGGCCGCGCCGGCCGGAGAGGTCGCTCATCACGGTGCCGACGAGGTCGTCGGGTACGACGATCTCGAGCTCGGCGACCGGTTCGAGCACCGAGACGCGGGCAGCAGCCGCGGCCTCACGCAACGCGAGCGCGCCTGCAGTCTGAAAGGCCATGTCGGAGGAGTCCACGCTGTGCGCCTTCCCGTCGGTGAGCGTGACCCGGATGTCGACCATCGGGTGGCCCGCGCAGCCCTTGCTCATCTGGGCGATCACGCCCTTCTCCACCGAACCAATGAACTGCCGGGGCACGGCCCCACCGACGACCTTGTCGACGAACTCGAACCCCGCGCCCTGCGGTAACGGCTCGACGGTGATGTCGCACACGGCGTACTGGCCGTGTCCGCCCGACTGCTTCACGTGCCGGCCGTGTCCACTGGCGGGAACCGCGAACGTCTCCCGCAGCGGGACCTTGACCTCGACCTGGTCGACACCGACCGCGTACCTGTTCTCCAGCCGGTCCAGCAGCACGTCGGCGTGCGCCTCGCCCAGGCACCACAGCACGATCTGGTGGGTCTCGGCGTTGTGCTCGATACGCAGCGTCGGGTCCTCGGCCGCGAGCCGGGCCAGGGCGGCGCCGAGCTTGTCCTCGTCGGCCTTGGCCCGGGCCTCGATCGCGATCGGCAACAGGGGCTCGGGCAGCGTCCACGGCTTGAGTACGCGGGGGTTGTCCTTGTCGGACAAGGTGTCGCCGGTCTCGGCCCGGGTCAGCTTGCCGATCGCGCAGATGTCGCCGGCGATGGCCTGGCTGGTCGGTCGCAGGGTCTTGCCGAGCGGCTCGGACAGCGCGCCGATGCGCTCGTCCTCGTCGTGATCGGCATGCCCTTGCAGCTCGGGGAAGAACGCCGAGAAGTGCCCCGAGACGTGCACGGTCGCATCGGGCCGCAGGGTGCCGGAGAAGACGCGCACGATCGAGACCCGGCCGACGTAGGGGTCGCTGGTGGTCTTGACGACCTCCGCGACCAAGGGTCCGTCGGCCTCACAGCCGATCACGGCCGCCTCGACCCCGGCAGGCGTGAACACCGCTGGCGAAGGGTGCTCGAGCGGCGACGGGAAGCACGACACCATCAGGTCGAGCAACTCGGTTGCTCCGAGCCCGGTCGAGGAGTCCATCGGCATCAACGGGAAGAACGACGCCCGTGCGACCGCGGTCTCGAGGTCGTCGACCAGCAGCTTCGCGTCGACCTCCTCACCGCCGAGGTAGCGCTCCATGAGGGTCTCGTCCTCGGACTCCTCGATCACCGCCTCGATGAGCGCGCCCCGCTGCTCCTCGTGCTCGTGGTCGCCGGTGAGCAGCCCGACCAGCGCGCCACCCTCGCGCAGATAGACGGGCACGACCTTGTCGCCGAGAGCGTCGACGGCTTCGGAGACCACGGCGTCGTAGTCGGCTCGCGGATGGTCGACCTTGCTGACCACGACCGCGCGCGGCATCCCGACCGCGGCACACTCGCGCCAGATCTGCCGGGTTGCGCCGTCGATGCCATCGTCGGCCGCGATCACGAACACCGCGCAGTCGGCGGCGCGGAGTCCGGCGCGCAGTTCGCCGACGTAGTCGGCATATCCCGGGGTGTCGATCAGGTTGATCTTCACGCCCTGGTAATGGAGCGGTGCGATCGCCAGCCCGACCGAGCGCTGCTGTCGGTGCTCGGCCTCGTCGTGGTCGCTGACGGTCGTACCCTCCGTCACCGACCCTGCCCTGGAAAGCACATTGGCCGAGACCAAGAGTGTCTCGACCAAAGTCGTCTTGCCGCTGCCCGCCGGGCCGACCACGGCCACGTTGCGGATCGCATCCGCCCGATCGGCGGCGATCACCCCGTCTGTCCTCGTCGTCTTGCCAGCCACGTTGCTGCCCTCCTTGCGGGCCGCCGCGGGCGAGCCCGATCGCGCTTTGTCCCACTGTCCACCCGTGCGGGACGTGACACAAGAGGCACTACGGCGGCCGGGGCTCCGCTGGATTGTGGCCGATGGCGACCGTTCCGCCGGATTGTGGCCGATGGCGACCGTTCCGCCGGATTGTGGCCGATGGCGACAGCAATTCGGGTGGCAACGTTGTCGTGATCGGCCACAACTCGGCTCCCGGTCAGCCGAGACCACGGCAAAGGCGGCCCGGGACCAATCCGATCTCGGCCCGCGACGAAGCACGTCCGGCACGAGAGTAAGGATTGGTTGGCATTGCCGAGCAACTGCCGAGAACGCGACCCCCGCGTACTCGACTCCAAGGCACCGGGCGAGAATGAGCGCTATGCGCCTGGACCACCTCTCGTACGCGGCAGGACCTGACGGGCTCGCGAGCACGGCTCGGCGGCTGGGCGGACTGCTCGGCGAGGAGTTCAGCGACGGGGGCATCCACCCGCGGTTCGGTACCCGCAACATGGTGCTGCCCTTGTCGGCCGGCACCTACCTCGAAGTGGTCGAGGTGCTCGACCACCCGGCGTCGGACAAGGCTCCGTTCGGGCAAGCCGTACGCGCGCGGTCCGAGCACGGCGGCGGCTGGCTCGGCTGGGTCGTGTCGACCGGCAATCTGGCAAGAGTCGAAGCACGGCTGGGCCGCCAGGCCGTCGACGGCAACCGCAAGCTGCCCGACGGCCGCGAGTTGAAATGGAAGCAGATCGGCGTCAAGGATCTGCAGAACGACCCTCAGCTGCCTTACGTCATCCACTGGCTCGACTACGAGACCAACCATCCCTCCGAGGGTGCCAGCGGCAACCTGCACCTGGATGCACTGGAGATCGCCGGCGACCCCAATCGGGTCAGTGAGTGGCTCGGGCAGCCCGTCGAAGTCCCGTTGGAGGACGTCAAGGTCGAGTGGGTCGCACCGCACGGAGTCCCCGGGATCGTGGCCGCACAGTTCAGCACCCCCAACGGGCTGGTGCGCATCTGAGCAGGTCCCGAGTCGCTCCATGAGTCGTTCCGGGGCGATCCCGAGCCCCAATATCTGGCACCACCCCGAGACCTACGAGATCGAGAACCGCGCGGTCGATCGTGCCGGCCTGATCGAGGCGGCGATGCGCGGCCACCGGGACTGGGCAGGCGCGACGGTGCTCGACATCGGCTGCGGCACCGGCTTCCACCTGCCCCGCTTCGCGGAAGCCGCGGCTCGGGTCGTCGGCGTCGAGCCCTACGAGCCATTGGTACGCCTGGCCCGCCGCCGGGTTCGCCTGCTCGGCAACGTGTCGGTGCTGGAGGGGTCGGCCGCCGCACTCCCACTGCCGGATCACAGCGTCGATGTCGCGCACGCGCGCTGGGCGTACTTCTTCGGTCCGGGCTGCGAGCCGGGCCTTGCCGAGCTCGACCGGGTGATGCGTCGCGGCGGCGTCGCGTTCGTGATCGACAACGACGGTTCGCGATCCACGTTCGGCCGATGGTTCCGGCGCGGGTACCCGAAGGTCGGGCCGGTCGACGAGTTCTGGTCGCGGCAGGGCTGGTCGCGCCACCCCCTCGACGTCACCTGGGAGTTCGACTCCCGCGCCGACTTCGAGGCCGTCGTACGCATCGAGTTCGACCGCGCAAACGCCGACCTGATCATTGCCGAGCACGAAGGCACCACGGTCGACTACGCCGTCGACTTGTGGTGGAAGCAGTACTGATCGCGCCCACGGGCACCAAACCGGTCCCACACCAGACCTCTCGCTCCCCAGGCCGCATTGTGGCCGATCACGACAACTGACACCGGGTTGTGGCCGATGACGACCGCGATTCCACGGCGAACGGTGCCTCCATCGGCCACTTTCCGGCAGGCCTGTCCACAGGTCTGACCACCTGCGCGTCTGCTCCCTGCACGGAGCCGGTTTGTGGCCGATCACGACAACTGACCTCAGCGTGTCTCCGTCACCATCGGCCACAAACCCGCCTGAGCTGCCACCATCGGCCACTTTCCGGCGCACGGTCAGCCGGTGGGGCAGTCAGCTGGTGGGGCGGTCAGCCGGTGGGGCAGTCAGCTGGTGGGGCAGTCAGCTGGTGGTGCGGACGCGCAGCGACGGCCGGAGGATCACGCCGGGTTGCTGGGTCATCGGGCGGGTCAGGCGCAGGTCGAGCAGGCGTACGAGCTCACCGGCGACCTCCTCCAGCGGCGGACGCACAGTGGTCAGACCGGTCACCTGCGCCGAGAGCGAGTCGTCGAAACCGACCACGGCGTACTCCTTCTCCGGGTCGCCGCCGACGGTCAGCCCGCGGTCGCGCAACGCTTGAAGTACGCCGACGGCGATGGTGTCGCTCGCGCACAGGAATGCCGTCGGCGCGCTGCCGTCAAGCAACGCGAACGTGGCCCGGCGGCCGTAGTCGATGGTGTCGTCGCCGCGTGCCGAGAGCTGCGAGGTGGACAATCCGCGCTCGTGCATGCGCTGGACCCAGCCGCTGCGACGGTCCTCGCCGATGAAGGAGTCCTTGTGGCGGCCAACCCAGGCGACCCGCTCATGACCCCGGTCGACGACGTGGTCGACGGCGAGCGCCACCCCCGCCTGACCGTCGATGTCGACCCACGGGTGGGTCGCCTCCGGCTGCGCCCACGGCCGGCCGAATGCCACAAAGGGCACCTGCCGCGACGTCAGCCAGGGCGCGAGCGGGTTGCCCTTGTTGGCGTCGGCGAGTACGAACGCGTCGACAGCGCGGGACCCCAACAGCTGCTCGTACCCGCCGTGCGGGTCTGCCGGATCCTCCGCGGAGAACAACAGCACCTGCAACTCGGCGGTACGGGCAGAGTTGGCCAGCGCGTAGAGGAACCGGTCGGTGAGCCGCCCGGTGCGCCCCTCGGTCGGCGGTTCCACCCGGAGCCCAATCAGCCGGGACGCCTTGGTGCGCAGGTTGCGGGCGGCGCGATTGGGCATGTAGCCGAGCCGGTCGATCGCAGCCTGGACGCGTGCGAGCGTATCGGCGCGGAGCAGGTGCGGGCTGTTGAGCGCATTCGAAACGGTCTGCCGCGACACGCCTGCCTCCGCCGCGACGGTGTCGAGCGTGGGGCTGGGGCGAGTACGAGATGGCATGAGCCTCCTTTTGGAGCGATCCAAAGCATCATGCCACGCGTCAAAGCTCACGTCTCGCGACCAGATACCCACCCTGCGCCCCGGATTGTGGCCGATGCAGACAGGCACGGCCGGCGTGTCGTTGTCGTCATCGGCCACAAAGCGGGCCGGTCTGCGGGCGGCAGATCAGCACGGCCGACGCCACACCCGCCTGTCGTCGCGATTGTGTCGGCGGGCTCACCTAGCGTTCGAGCATGACCAAGACGAAGACCCCACGACCGGCCTACACCTGCTCCGAGTGCGGTTGGCAGACCGGCAAGTGGGCGGGCCGGTGCGGCGAGTGCCAGGCCTGGGGAACGCTGGTGGAGGCGGCAGTGCCCAAGACCGGCCGGACCGCGGCCGGGCCGGTGACCAGTCCGGCTGTGCCGATCGGGCAGGTGGCAGTCGACGACGCCGGTGCTCGGCCCAGCGGCGTCGGCGAGCTCGACCGGGTGCTCGGCGGTGGCATCGTGCCTGGAGCAGTGCTGCTGCTCGCCGGCGAGCCGGGGGTAGGCAAGTCGACGCTGCTGCTCGAGGTGGCGGCGCAGACGGCGCGCTCCGGAGCCAAGGTGCTGTACGTCTCCGGCGAGGAATCGGCCTCCCAGGTGCGACTCCGGGCCGACCGCTGCCGGGCGATCCATCCGCAGCTCTACCTCGCCGCAGAGACCGACCTGGGTGCCGTGCTGACCCATATCGAGCAGGTTCGTCCGGATCTGCTGGTGATCGACTCGGTGCAGACGATCGGCGCGGACGGGGTCGACGGGGTCCCCGGTGGCGTTACCCAGGTCAAGGAGGTCTCGGCCGCGATCGTGCGGATGGCCAAGACCCGCGACATCTCCACGGTGCTCGTGGGTCACGTGACCAAGGAGGGCACCATCGCCGGGCCACGGGTGCTGGAGCACCTGGTCGACGTCGTGCTGCATTTCGAGGGCGAGACGGGCAGCCAGCTCCGTGTCGTGCGAGCGCTCAAGAACCGGTACGGTCCGGTCGATGAGGTGGGCTGCTTCCGGCTCTCGGGTGAGGGCATCATCGCGGTCGACGACCCGTCCGGGCTGTTCGTCTCCCGACATCACGAGCCGGTGCCCGGCACGTGTATCACCGTCACCCTCGAAGGTCGCCGACCGATGCTCGCCGAGGTGCAGGCCCTCGTGACGTTCTCGGCCGACAAGCCCAGGCGGGCCTCGGCCGGGCTCGACGTCTCCCGTCTCAACCTGCTGCTCGCGGTGCTCCAGCAACGCGGCGGTCTCCGGCTGTGGGATTCGGACGTTTTCGTGTCCACCGTCGGTGGCGCCCGGCTCACGGAAACCTCGGCCGACCTGGCAGTAGCGATGGCCGTCGCCTCGGCAGCCAAGGGCATCTCGCTGCGCGGCGACATGCTGGCGATCGGCGAGGTCGGCCTCGCGGGCGAGCTGCGGCGGGTCGCCGACCTGCCTCGACGGCTCACCGAAGCGGCGAGGCTCGGATTCAAGTCGGCGATCGTGCCGCCCGATCGCGGCTCCGATCTCCCCCGCCAGACCGAGGCGCACGGCATGCGGATCTTCGAAGCCCCCACGCTGCTCCACGCCCTCCACCTGGTCGAAACCGGTGTCACGATGCTCAAGGCCAAGCCGATGCCGCCTCCGTACCTACGGTCGGTGGAGTAGTGCCCACTCCGGCGATTCGTCTGCGATCTTGCGTCTGTTGCGCACGGGGCGGTCGCAGACGAATCGAGACGCCTGTGACCAATCCGTTACCCCACGCTTCACAGGTGCGCACCTAGACTGACGCTGCCCGGATACCGACTCTACGGGGAGACAAAGGTGGCAGTCCCAGACCGCACCAACGAGGTCGCTCTTCTTCGGGCCGCCCTCTCGGCGGTCGCACCCGGAACATCGCTGCGCGACGGCCTAGAACGGATCCTGCGCGGCCGCACCGGCGCCCTGATCGTGCTCGGTTCCGACCGTACCGTCGACGCCATGTGCACCGGCGGCTTCACCCTCGACGTGCCGTTCACCGCGACCGGGCTGCGGGAATTGGCCAAGATGGACGGCGCGATCATCACCGACCGCGACATGACGCGCATCCTGCGGGCCGCCGTACACCTGATGCCCGACCCCGCGATCTACTCCGAGGAAACCGGTACCAGGCACCGCACCGCAGACCGGGTGGCCCGGCAGACCGGGTTCCCGGTGATCTCGGTATCGCAGTCGATGCAGATCATCGCCGTGTACGCCGGCGACACCCGCTATGTGATCGAGGGCTCGGCGCAGATCCTGTCCCGCGCCAACCAGGCTCTTGCCACCCTCGAGCGCTACAAGCTGCGGCTCGACGAGGTGTCCTCGACGCTGTCCGCGCTTGAGATCGAGGACCTCGTCACCGCGCGCGACGTCGCAGTCGTCGCGCAGCGGCTGGAGATGGTCACCCGCATCGCGCGCGAGATCGAAGACTACGTGCTCGAGCTCGGCACCGACGGGCGGCTTCTCGCCCTCCAGCTCGACGAGCTGGTCACCGGCGTCGACCAGGAACGCGAGCTGGTCGTCCGCGACTATCTCCCGTCCGGCCGCAGGGCTCGCAAACCCGAGCAGGTGCTGGAATCACTCGAGTCGCTGTCGCCGACCGACCTCGTCGACGTCGCCGCCGTCGCTCGGGCACTCGGCCTCGGAGCGCCCGAACACCTCGACAGCGCGACCAGCCCCCGCGGCTATCGCCTGCTCGCCAAGGTCCCCCGCCTCCCGACCACCGTCGTCGACCGGCTCGTCGAGCACTTCGGGAGCCTGCAGAAGCTGTTGTCGGCCAGCATCGACGACCTCCAGGCAGTCGACGGTGTCGGCGAGCTCCGTGCCCGCAGCGTCCGCGAGGGTCTCTCCCGGCTCGCGGAGTCCTCGATCCTCGAGCGCTTCGTGTAGGACGCCGGGCTCAGGTCTTCTTCTTGTCCTTGTCGTGCTTCGGCTTGGGCGTGATCGTCTTGGCCACGGCAGCGCCCAGCTTGAACTGCACGTCGGTAGGGTCGCCACCCAGTGGCGCGGCCTGCACGTGGTAGTAGCCCGGCATTGCCCAGCCCGCCTGGCGGCTGCAGGTCTCGTCGGAGCGGCGGCCCTTCCAGTTGACCACGGCGGTGCCGGCCTTCTCCGGTCGCGCGACGACGGTCACCGTAGGGATGGCGCCCGGACACTGCTGGCTGGACCAGATCTTGTCGCTGCCGGAGGTGATGCGCAGCACCACCGAGCTGGACGAGACCTCGAACGTGCAGGCAGCCGACTCCTTGCTGGTGACGTTCAAGGTAATGGGTACGACGCCTCCCGCACGCGCATCGTCGGTGCTCGCGGTAACCACCACGTCATCGACGTCACATGGCCCGCTGGGCTGCGCAAGCGGTGATGCCGTCGGGGTCTTGGTTGCCTTCTGCTTCTTGGCCTGCTTGTCCTTCGCGTCCTTGCCGGCCTGGGCGGTCTTGCTGTCGGCCGGCGTCGTAGGCAACGGCGTGGTGATCGTCGGGCTCGGTGTGAGCGACGGTGTCGAGTCTCCTGCCATGGTCTGCGCCTTCGGGTCACGGCCGTCACCACTGCCGCCCACATAGTGCGCGATCGCGTACACCAGAGCCAGCGCGGTCACCAGCACCAGACCCCTGCGGAACCAGTAGACGCGCGCCGGTAAAGGGCCCTTGGGACGCGTCACGGAACTCATATGCCGACGGTAGTTCGACGGGGTGCCGATCCGGGGGATGCCACTCCGGAGACCGGAGATATCGCGCAGCTACAGTGACACCGCGATGGACCGACCTGACCTGTTGCCACTCGTGCTCGACTGGTACGACGAACACGCTCGCGACCTGCCGTGGCGGCGCCCGGAGGCGACGCCGTGGGGCGTGCTGGTCTCGGAGTTCATGTTGCAGCAGACCCCGGTAGCCCGGGTACTGCCGGTGTACGAGCAGTGGCTGGCGGCATGGCCGACACCGAGCGATCTGGCGGCCGCGTCCAGCGGCGACGCAGTACGGATGTGGGGACGACTCGGCTATCCGCGGCGCGCCCTGCGGCTGCACGCGGCGGCGGTCGCGATCCGTGACGAACACGGCGGCGAGGTTCCCGACACCTACGACGCTCTCCTGGCGCTGCCCGGAGTAGGCGACTACACTGCCGCGGCGATCGCGGCATTCGCGTACCGCCGGCGCACCGTCGTACTCGACACCAACGTGCGCCGCGTGCTCGCTCGGCTGCTGAGCGGCCAGGAGTTCCCCGCCGCATCGGTGACCCGGGCCGAGCGCGACCTCGCCGCCTCGGTTCTCCCCGAGGGCGAGGTCGCCGCAGCCTGGTCGGTCGGGCTGATGGAGCTCGGTGCGCTCGTCTGCGCTGCCACGAGCCCGACCTGCTCGGCCTGCCCCCTTGCGGATAAATGCGCCTGGCGAGCCGCCGGCTATCCGGCGTACGACGGGCCGCCGCGCAAGGGACAGACGTACGCCGGCACCGACCGGCAGTGCCGCGGCCGATTGCTCGCGGTCGTACGCGAGGCCCACGAGCCCGTCCACCGGACCCGGCTCGACGCGGCCTGGTCCGACGACACCCAGCGCACCCGCTGCCTGGACTCGCTGCTCGCCGACGGGCTCGTCGTGCAAGCCGGACCCACCACCTACGCACTTCCCTGAATGCCGAGTTGGCACAGAAGCGAAGCGGCCCCGGTGTCGCTGGAGGGCGACGAGAACGCAGCCAGGGTGCGTGTCTGGCGTCGAGGTCAGTGGCCGAGGTAGCGGCGGGCCATAAGACTGGTGAACTGGTAGACGCCGTCCTCGTCGGGGGCCAGTGGCCCGGGCTCGTATCCCGAGGCCTTGATGCCGCGCTGCACCGACTCACAGGCCGCCCAGTCCTGCCTGTTGGTGATGTCCCAGAAGTCGACGGCGTAGGAGGGGTCGAAGCCCTCACGCTCGGCGACCTCCCGCGGGAACGCCCACGAGCAGGTGACATGGGTCTGATCAGGCGTGATCGGCGTGAGCAGGTGGGTCATCACGTAGTCCGGGTGCAGGCTGATCAGCAGGTTGGGCATGACCGCGATGTACATCACCGTCTTGGATTCGACCTCGTCCAGCCGCGAGATGACCTGGCCGTCGCTGTGCCCGTCGAGGGACATCGTGGCCATGCCTTCGCGCAGCGCCATCCAGCCGCCGACCCAGTCGCCCTCGCGGTCGATGTTCTCACCCGACTGCGGCGGGCTGACCGCGCAGAGCTCGGGGTGGATCGACGGGCAGTGGTAGCACTCCTGGTAGTTCTCGATGATCACCTTCCAGTTGGCGGCGATGTCGTAGCTGTGGCTCGCCGCCGTGAGGAGTTGTGCACCGTCGTAGTTGGCGACGATCTGCTCGAGCTCACCGATGCGCTCGGTGAAGTCGCTGTGCTTGCCCTCCTCGGCGACGAAGATCCAGCCGTGCCACTCGCGCACCGCCAGCCTGGTCAAGGAGAACGCGGACTTGTCGAACGAGCCGTCCTTCGGGTACTTCGGTGCGTTGCGCAGATGGCCGTCGTGCTCGTAGGTCCAGGCATGGTACGGGCAGACGATCATCCGGGTCTCGGAGCTGCCACCGCAGGGCAGCAGCTCGTGGGCGCGATGCCGGCAGGTGTTCTCGAACGCCCGCAACTCACCGTCGGCGGCGCGGGTGACCAGTACGCTCACGTTGCCCCAGGGGAACGCCATCGCGGTGCGCGGCTGGCGCAGCTTCTCCCCACGGCCGACGCAGACCCAGTCACCGAAGATGCGTTCCTTCTCCCACGCCAGCACGGCCTCGTCGGTGTAGGCCGCGACCGGCAGCATCCGGCTCTGCCCGAACGGAGCCATCGCCCGCCGTACCTGGTCCAGATCCAACGGTGCAGCGTCGGCAGTCGGAATCAAGTGCTGGGAGGTGGTCTCGATGCTCATGGCTGGCTAACCTTTGCGACTCGTTACTGATTGAACGCACAGTCAGGGTACCGCCGGAGGCTGTGCCGGGTCCAGCGTACGAGAGCCACGATGGCGAGCTACAACTCGGCGGCGAACGACTGCACGCCGACGCCCTTCTCGCCGCGCGAGAACCACTTGTAGGCGAGGAAGCCGAGGATGACGACCAGGAAGCTCGCGACGAGTACGAGGGTGGCCAGGGCGTTGAGCGCCGGAGTCGGTGCGGCGCGGGCGGTGTTGTAGATCTTGACCGACACGGGCTCGGTCGAGGCATCGCCGGAGAGGTAGCGCACCAGCACGAAGTCGTCGATCACGTCGGCGAAGACCAGCACGGTGCTCGCGAAGATCGCGGGGATCAGCATCGGCATCAGCACCCGCCAGGTCGCGCCCCACCGAGAGGCCCCGAGGTCCACCGCGGCCTGCTCGTACTGTGGCCCGATCACGAGCATCCGGCCACGCACGATGATCACCGGGTAGGACAACTGGAAGGTCACCAGCGCCAGGATCTGGCCGAGCATGCCCAGCTTGAACGGCGTGTGCAAGGTGGTGGCGACGAACAGCAACGCGACGGCGAGCAGCACCTCGGGCAGCACGAACGACAGCAGCACCAGGAAGTTCACGCCCTGGGGCAGCCGGCCGCGCCAGCGATCGAGGCCCAGCGCGAGCAGCACCCCCAGCGGGATCGTGATCGCGGTGACGAGGATGCCCAGTCGCATCGTGTGGATCAGCGCGGTGTGCATGCTGGGGTCGTGCCACACCGACCGGTCCGGGTCGGTGAAGTACCACCGCAGCGAGAAGCCCTGCCACTCGGTGCGGGAGCGCCCGGAGTTGAACGAGAACAGCACCGCCACCAGCACCGGCAGCAGCGACCAGGCGATGTAGAGCAGCGTGATGATCGCAAGCGTCGACGGGCGGCGCCGCTTCTTGCGCATCCGCCGGGCGGGGTCGTTGTCCAGGGTGGCAGCGGTCGGCTGGCGGGACAGTGCACTGCTCATCACGCATGACCTCCCCGCGGCGCCTGCCGAGCCGGATTGTGGCCGATGCAGACAACGGCCACCGGCGTGTCGCTGCCACCATCGGCCACAAGCCCGCACGAACAGTCGCCATCGGCCACAAACCAGCAAGGAGACCAGCGACGACTCATGAGGCCAGCCCCTCTCGGTCGCGGCTGACCCACACATACAGCAGCATCGGCACGATCGAGGCCACGGTCACGATCAGCACGAACGCGGCGGCCTGGCCGGTCTGGCCCGGGGTGAGCACCGAGTTGTTGATCAGGTTGCCGACCATCGAGGTTCCGGGCGTACCGGAGAGCAGATCGGTGGTGAAGTAGTCGCCGAGCATCGGCAGGCAGGTGAGTACGACAGCAGTCACCATCGCGGGCAGGGACAGTCGCAGCGTGACCCGGCCGAACGTCTGCGCCCTGTTGGCACCGAGGTCGCGCGCGGCCTCCAAGGTCGACTGGGGGATCCGGTCGAGGCCCGCGAACAGGGGCAGGATCATGTAGGGCACATAGCCGTACGCGAGCCCCAGGATCACCGTGAAGGAATGCCCTGCGAGCCAGTCGACCTTCCAGGAGTCGTCGAAGAATCCGAGGATCGTGTTGACCAGTCCGTCGTTCTGCAGCAGGTTGATCCAGGCCAGCATCCGCATCATGTAGCTGATCCAGAACGGCGCGATCAGCAGCGCCAGGATCCAGCCCTGCCAGCGCCCGGCGTACCGGGCGACGTAGTAGGCCACCGGGTAGGAGATCAGGAGGCACAGCACGCTGGCGATCAGCACGTACACCGCCGTGCGGACCAGTGCCGGGCCGAAGTAGCCCTCCTCCCCGAAGATGTGGCTGAGCACGTAGCGGAACTGGATGGTGTTCCACTCGACCGGGTTCCAGACCGGCACCGGCCGGCCGCGCACGGGGTCGATCTGCCCGAAGAGGATCGCGAGCACGACATACATCGGCGCCACGAACAGCACGAGCAGCCAGATCGTGCCCGGTGCCGCCAACCAGGGCCACAGTCTCGACTCTCTTCGGCCCGACCTTCTGGGCACCGGCGCCCTGGCCGCAGTCTCAGCCATTGGCCTTGAACTCCTGCCAGATGTTGTGCCATTGAGCGTCGACGATCGGTTCCATCTCCAACAGCCGCGGGCTGGTCTCGAAGTCCTGTCGGCGGACAGTCGCGGCGACGAGCTCTTTGGTCATGAATCCGTCGGCCACGACCGAGTCGGGGTTGATCGACTTCTGCGGCGGCTGGTAGCCGATATAGCCGAAGTTCTTGGCTGCCATGGTCGCGTCGAGCATGTGGTTGATGAAGAAGTGAGCGGCGACCGGGTTCTTCCCGCCGGCGGGCATCACCATCAGGTCGTTGTCGACCATGCCGAGCCCGTTGTCGGCCCACCAGTAGCTCAGCACCTCGACGGGCACCCCCTTGGGTAGGTAGTACTGCGCGTTCACCGCGTCGCCGCCCCACATGAGCGCGATGGCGTACTGCCCGGCCGGCAGGTCGTTGTACATCGTGATCGTCACCTTGGGGTCGGTCGCCTCCGACATCGCCTTGAGGTCGCGGCGGACCAGATCCAGGTCCGCCGCTTTGCCGGTGTTGATGTTCTTGATGCCGTTGCGCAGCAGCACCAGCGCCATCGTGGTGTGCCAGTCGTCGATGACCGCGCAGTTGCCGTGGTTCCCCGGGTCCCAGAACACGTCGTAGGGGTTGTCCAGCGTCGCGATGTCGAAGTCGAGCATGTCGTTGCGCCAGCCGATGCCGGTGTTGTAGCAGGTGTAGGGCACCGAGTACTGCCAGCCCTGGTCGTACCAGGGGTTCTTGAACTGTGGCCAGAGGTTGTCGATGTTGTCGATGTACTCGTGGGTCAGCGGCCGCAGCAGGTCGCCGGCGACCATCTTCCCGATCTGGTCGTAGCTGGGGAAGTGCAGGTCGTAGTCGACCGCGCCGGACGCGATCTTGGTGAGCGCCTCGTCGGTGTCGTTGAACGTGGAGATGGTGACCTTGACGTCGTACTTCTTCTGGAACGCCTTGACGACACCCGGTGCCAGATAGTCGGCGTAGTTGTAGATCCGCAGCGTGCTGCCCGGTTCGGGCGTCTGCCCGGGGTCGATGCGCGACACCTTCGTGCTCAGCGGCCATTTCACCGGATTGTCAGGCGAGGCGAGCACGAGCTTCCCCGACGTGTAGAGCTGGTCGCCGCACGCACTGAGCAGCTCGGCCGTCGCGGGAACGATCAGAGAGGCCGACAAGCCGCGCAGGAACGCACGCCGCGACACGCGCCGTCGTGCGATCGGGCGCGCCCCCTCTCCTGCGAGATATCCAGCCATCCGCCCTCGTGCTTCGTCGATTGCCCCTCGCGCTTAACCGTTTATCCAGCCCAACCTCTTGCCAACAGTGCCGGATAGATGTCACCGTCACATAGACTGAACACTCAGTCAATGGCCCGGGTCAATGGACTGGGCCGATGGATTCCAGGATCCGCTTTCCCAGGCGTGGAGGACACCGTGACCAGCACCGCGAGTGCAACCCGTCAGATCAGCCGCCTGATCGGCCGCTCCGTCAGCAGGCAGGCCGTCGACGACCTCATCGCCGCCCAGAGCCAGGCCTTCTTGGAGCGCCAGCCCAAGAGCCGCGAGCTCATCGCGCGGGCCCGCCGATCACTCGCCGGCGGCGTGACGTCCAACTGGCAGATCGCCGCGCCGCAGGCCGTGTGGATGAGCCACGGCCAGGGCCCGAAGGTGTACGACGTCGACGGCACCGAATACTCCGACTTCCACGGCGGGTACGGCGTCTCCATCGTCGGGCACGGACACCCGGCGATCGTCGAGGCCGTCGCCGAGCGCGTCGCTCGCGGCACCCACTTCGCCCAGCCCACCGAGGACGCCATCGTCGTCGCCGAGGAGCTCGCTCGCAGGTGGGGGCTCCCGCAGTGGCGGTTCGGCAACTCCGGCACCGAGGCGACCATGGACGCCATCCACCTGATGCGGGCCGCGACCGGCAAGGACGTGATCCTCAAGGTCGAGGGCTGCTACCACGGCCACCACGACTCGGTCGAGGTCTCCGTGCTACCCGAGTTCGACGAGGTCGGCCCCGCGGACCGGCCCACCGGCGTACCCGGCAACAGCGGCATCCCTGCCGCCATCCGCGACCTCACCGTGATCGTGTCCTACAACGACCTGGGCAGCGTCGAGCGCGCTCTGACCGAGTACGCCGGCCGAGTCGCGGGCATGATCCTCGAGCCGATCATGATGAACGCCGGCATCATCCACCCCGAACCCGGCTACCTGGCCGGCCTCAAGGAGCTGCTGCACGCACACGGCGCACTGCTCGCGTACGACGAGATCAAGACCGGCCTGACCGTCGGCCCGAGCGGCGCAACCGGCCTGTACGGCGTCACACCCGACCTGGTCGCCCTGGCCAAGGCGATCGGCGGCGGCATCTCGACCGCGGCCATCGGCGGTACCGACGAGCTGATGGAGCTGATCGCCGACGGCACCTACGAGCAGGTCGGCACGTTCAACGGCAACCCGCTGGCGATGGCTGCCGCCCGGGCGACGCTGACCGAGGTGCTCACGCCCGAGGCGTACGAGCATCTCGACCGGATGCGAGACCGGATGCGCTCCGGGATCGAAGACATCATCGCCCGCCTCGATCTGCCCTGGCACGTGGTGACCGCCGGCGCGAAGGGATGCATCACGTTCCGGTCCGACCCGATCCGCAACTACCGCGACTTCCTCAAGATCGAGGAGGGGCTGGGGCAGGCGCACTGGCTGGTGCAGCACAACGGTGGCGTGTTCCTGCCGCCATGGGGCAAAGTCGAGCAATGGCTGCTCTCGGTGCAGCACACCGACGAGGACGTCGACCGGTTCGTGGGCAACGTGGCCCGGCTGGCCGAGGCCCTGTTCGGATGACGGGCTTGGATGACGCGGCTGCGGACCGGCCCGCGGATCGACACGACGAGTTGACCCCAGGAATTGACCCCAGGAATTGACAGAGGAGGGCGTGTGACAGCACTGAACGAATCGGGGTTGGGGGCGATCAGCCTGCAGGGGCTGGTCAAGCGCTACCCCGACACCGTCGCGGTCGACGGCCTCGACCTGGAGATCGCGGCGGGTGAGTTCTTCTCGCTGCTCGGCGCGTCCGGCTGTGGCAAGACCACGACGCTGCGGATGCTTGCCGGCTTCGAGTATCCCGACGAGGGTGACATCCTGCTCGACGGCCGCAGCATCGTCGACATCGAGCCCAACAAGCGGCCCGTCAACACCGTGTTCCAGTCCTATGCGCTGTTCCCGTTCATGACGGTCGAGGACAACGTCGCCTTCGGATTGAAGTACCAGAAGGCCACCAAGGCCGAGACCCGGGAGCGGGTCGGCCGGGCGCTGGAGCTGGTTGAGATGACCAAGCTGGCGCGGCGCAAGCCCTTCCAGCTCTCCGGCGGCCAGCAGCAGCGCGTCGCGCTCGCCCGGGCACTCGTCCTCGAGCCGACCGTGCTGCTGCTCGACGAGCCGCTCGGGGCGCTGGACGCCAAGCTGCGCCGGCAGTTGCAGGTCGACCTACGGCAGCTGCAGAAGAGCGTCGGCACCACCTTCGTCTACGTCACCCACGACCAGGAGGAGGCGCTGACGATGTCGGACCGCCTCGCGATCCTCGTCGACGGCAAGGTCGAGCAGATCGGCACCCCGAGTGAGATGTACGCCAGCCCGGCGTCCGCCTACGTCGCCGGCTTCCTGGGCAGCGCGAACCTCTACCAGGGCACTGTGGCCGCGGTCGCCGACGAACTGGCATCGGTCGAGCTGGGCGGGCTCGCCCTGCAATGCGCCGCGCCCGGCTCACTGGGGACCGGCCACGGCGTCACCCTGGTGATCCGGCCCGAGCGGGTCGAGATCAGCCCGATCGACGGGATGTGCGCCGACGCCGAGGCCAACGTCTTCCCCTCGACGATCGAGCACCTGGTGTTCCGCGGCGGCCACACCCACGTCGTCACCCGGGCCGGTGACTGTCTGCTCACCGCCGAGGTCGCCAACGTCCACGGCGCGCTCCCCGACTGGCTGGCCGAAGGCCAGCAGGTCTGCACCCGCATCTCCCACAAAGCCGCCCAGTTGCTCCCCGAACAGGCCAGCGCGGCTGCTGGGTAGGTCTCGATACACGCCTCGCAAGCTCGGCGCACTCGACCACCTTCTCCGCCGATCGAGTGCCCGGCGAGGGCAAGCCGAGATGTCTGGGCCGGGTGTATCGAGATCCGCGCGCTAGCGCTTGGCCTTGGGCAACTGCAGCGCGGAGTCCGCGAAGTCCATCGCGATCGCGAAGGCCTTGTCGGGGTCGATGTCCGGATCCTCCAGCGCGACCTGGATCGACAGCCCGTCGAGCAGCGCCGCGAAGGTCATCGCGAATGCCTTGGTGTCGGTCTTCGGGATCTCCTTGGCCTTGATCCCGGCGTCGAGCACTCCACTGATCGTGTCGCGCCAGCGCCGGTCGAACTCGAGGCGGTCCTTGGAGATCTCGGGGTGCCGGAAGGCCTGTGCCCACAGGTCGAACCACAGCCCCCACGCGCCGGGCAGCTCCTTCTCGGTGCCTTCCGGCACACACGTCAGGTGCACGAGCAACTCGAGTTGCTCGCGTACGCCAGGGGTCTGCGCGAGCATCTCGTCGGCGACGTCGTAGAAGAGATTCTCGGAATAGCGCAGCGCTTCGGCAAGCAGGCTGTCCTTGGTGCCGAAGTAGTAGACGACCAGCGCGGAGGATGCGCCGACTCGCTTGGCGACGTCGGCGATCCGGGTCTCGGAGTAGCCGCGCTCGGCAATCAGCTCGGCGGCCGCCGCGAGCATCTGGTCGCGGCGTTGATCGGCCCCGCTCGGCGCCTCGGGGCGCGGCGCTGTGGTCATCGACTTTCCTTCCCTGGAATATCGCTGATCGAGATCCGTTTCCTGGTCTGTACGAGAAGTTTGCGACTTCGGCGCCTCGCGTCCGGCCAGCGTCTCGATACGGCCCTCGGCTAGCGCCTCGGACCACTCGACGACCGAACGCGGCTCGATACACGCCTCCTTCGCCGGCGTACTCGACGACCGGATGTTGCTCGATACGATCCTCGTGTCCTGGGCCTACTCGACCGCCGATGTCCTTCGTTCTTGTCCGCCACTGTAACAGCGTTCTAGACTGAACATTCAGTCAAGATCGTCAACCGGGCGGGTTTCGATGCAGTCACAGCGCGACGCCGTGCGCCGTGCGCTCGAGCCGCGGTCCATCGCGGTGGTCGGCGCCAGCGCCCGCCCCGGATCGTTCGGTGAGCGACTGGCGATCGAGACACTGCGCAGCACCGGCGTACGCCAGGTGCACCTCGTTCACCCGTCGCATCCGACCGTACAGGGGCGCGACACCGTCCCTTCGCTGGCCGAGCTTCCCGAGCCTGTCGACCTGGTGCTGCTCGGGGTCCCCGATACCGCGCTGGTCGATCAGCTCGAGCTCGCCTCGTCCCGCGGGGACGGCGGGGCCGTGGTGTTCGGCACGGCGAGCGGTCTGGCCGACTCGCTCCGCGACGCAGCCGACGGCCTCGCCTTGGTAGGCGGCGGCTGCATGGGTTTCGTCAATCCGGCAAGGGGGATCCGCGCGATCGGCTATATCGAGCGGGCTGAGATCCCACGCGGAGGCATTGCTCTGGTCACCCACTCGGGCTCGGTCTTCAGCGCACTGCTCCGCACCCACCGGCGCCTGGAGTACTCCTTCGTCGTCTCCTCGGGTCAGGAGCTGGTCACCACGACGGCCGACTACCTCCACTACGCGCTCGACCTTCCCGAGACCCGCGTCGTCGGGCTGTTCCTGGAGACGATGCGCGACGTCGAGTCGTTCCGCGCTGGGCTGACCCGGGCGGCAGCGGCCGGCGTGCCGGTCGTCGCGCTGACCGTGGGCACCTCGGCCGCCGGCCAGTCACTGGTGACCGCGCACTCGGGGGCCGTGGCCGGTGGTGACGCGGCGTGGGAGGCGCTGTTCCGGGCCTACGGCGTCCACCGCGCGCACTCCCTCGACGAGCTGGTCGACACCCTGGAACTGTTCTCGATCGGACGCCGGATCTCCAGGCCCGGCGGAATGGGACCGGGGAGTCGCGACGGCCAGCCGCACCGCGGAGCAGGCGACCACGGGCCGACCGACACAGCCGGCGCAACCCAAGCGGCGCAGCGCGCCGAAAAGGCACGCCTGGGAATCGCGACCGTGCACGACTCGGGAGGAGAGCGTACGCTCGCCGCTGACGTCGCCGAGCGAGTCGGCGCGCCGCTGCCGTCGTTGGCACCGGCGACCCGCGAGCGGCTGGCCGCGCTGCTCGAACCCGGGCTCGAGCCGGGCAACCCGCTCGACGTCTGGGGTACCGGCGCCGGCACCGAGTCACTCTTCCACGACTGCCTCGTCGCACTCGCCGACGACCCGGCGATCGGGGTGACCGCGCTGGCGATCGACCTGGTCGAGGAGTTCGACGGCGACGACTCCTACCCCGATGCGATCCTGCGCGCGCACCGAGGCAGCGACGCCCCGTTCGTCGTACTCGCCCCGACCGCCGCGGCGGTGCACCAGCCCACCGCGCGACGGCTGCGAACAGCCGGGATCCCGGTGCTGGAAGGGCTCGAGTCCGGGCTGCGCGCGCTGACCCATCTCGTCTCCGCGAGCCCGGTCGCGCCGCCGCCCGCGCACACTCCTGGGCCGACGGCTGACCTCACAGACCCGTTCGTGTTGCTGGCGACCTACGGGATCACGGTGGCCGGCTCGCGCGTGGCCGGCAACGTCGCCCAGGCTCTCGCCGCGGCCGGATCGATCGGCTACCCGGTCGCGCTCAAGACCGCTGCCGCCGACATCGCCCACAAGGTCGACGCCGGCGGAGTCGTGCTGGGGCTGGCCGACGACCTGGCGGTGATGCACGCCTATGCCGACCTGGCCGCGCGACTCGGCCCCGGCGTACTCGTCCAGGCGATGACCCCCGCAGGGGTCGAGCTCGCCCTCGGCGTCGTCCGCGATCCACACCTCGGCCCGCTCGTGCTCGTCGCCGCCGGCGGCACGCTCGTCGAGCTGGTCGCCCAACGGGTCGTCGCGCTGCCGCCGGTCAGTCACGCCCAGGCGCTCGCGCTGCTGGACGAGGTGCCGCTGCTCGGCAAGCTGCTCGACGGCGTACGCGGTGCTCCGCCAGCTTCGCGAGAGGCGGTGGCCGATGCGATCGTGAGCATGTCGCATCTGGCTCTCGCGCTCCCCGACCACGTGGCCGCGGTCGACGTCAACCCTCTGATCTGTACCCCGACCGGTGCCGTCGCCGTCGACGTACTCGTCGAGTTGGCGCAAACGGACCGTCGAGTTGGCGCAAACTGACCGCGCTGAGCGACGATGTGCGGCTGCGGCCCTTACATGGCTGGGCGGCAAGGCCAGGAGGGGCGGCCAACGCCGGGCTGTGGTCCGATTTGTCCCCGCAGGCCGGATGGGCGCGTGCAGGCCGACCCCGGGCAAAGTGGTCACAGACGACAAGCCCGACGCGAGAAATCATGTCGTATGCGACCAATCTCTTGGCGCGAACCGCACCGGTTTGCGGCGACTCGACCGTTCAGGCCTGGTCGGGGAAGGGAAGGGCGATCGGCTCGGCGGCGCGAGTGCTGCGACCTTGCTCGTCGAAGCGATCCAGTCCCAGGTCGGTGACGTCCACGACGTCGGTGGTGCCGACAGTGGCGAGGTCGGCGGCCGCCTTGGCGATCGCGGGGCCCCACATCATCCCGTGACCACCGGCCGCGGCCACCGTCACGCCCTCGGCCACAGCCTCGCCGGAGGCGGTAACGAGCGGGCCGAGCAACGGCAGGTTGTCGGGGGTGAAGTCGATCGTGGCGGCCCAGGTGCGGCGCAGGCCCAGTCCCTCGGTCGCGGGCAGGAACTTGGCGACCCGGGCGCGCATCGTCTCGTAGTAACCCCAGTCGAACTCGGTCGCGATGCCAGGTGCCTCGTCGGGATTACTCATCCCCCACAGCACGCCGCCGTACCCGTCGGGACGCCAGTAGATCCCCGACAGCACGTCGAAGACCATCGGTAGCCGGTCGGCCGCGAGGTCGGGGTGGGCCGCGGTGGTGACGACTTGGTGGCGTACGCCGGAGGACAGGATGCGCGCCCCGATTCGCTCGCCGATCCCCTTGAGCGACGGCCCGCCGGCGAGCACGACCCGGTCAGTGGCGATCTCGCCGGCCGTGGTCTGCACAGCCACGACCCGGCCACCCTCGGCGCGCAGGGCGGTGAACGCAGTGCGCTCGACGACGCGTACGCCCGAGGTGAACAGCGCGGTGGTGTAGGCCAGCACGTTCATCGGCGGATCGATGTAGCCGTCGCCGGGAGCGTAGGAAGCGCCGAGCGTCAGGCCGTCGGCAACAGCGGGGTTCATCGCGTCGAACTCGGCGCTGTCCACCCAGCGCACGTCCAGGCCCAGCGACTGCTGCAGTGCGATCCGGGTATGCGCGGCCGACACCTCGGCCTCGGAGAAGCACGGCATGAAGTAGCCCTGCTCGACGAAGCCCGAGTCGATGCCGAAACGCTCGAACTGCGAGCGGTAGAACTCCTCGCTGAACATCCCCAGCCGGATCGCCACCTCGGTGCCGCCCTGGGCGCGCACCATCCCGGCGGCACGCGAGCTCGCCCCCTGGCCGAGCCGGTCGGCTTCGACGAGCACGACCTCGGACAAGCCCTGCTGTTTGAGGAACCAGGCCGTCCAAGCGCCGATCGTGCCGCCACCGACCACGACGGCATCCGCTGTGGCAGGGAGGTTTCCGATGCTCGTCACGTGCACTACGCTGGCACAGACTGAACAGTCAGTCAATGTGTGCTCGGCGGAGGTGCGCGTGGCACGAACGCGCCTCCGACGCGAGCCAGGTCGAGCAAGCGCGTCGGGTTGACCGAGCGCAAACCCGCGAGCAACCTCGGTCGGCGAGACGAAACCAGGAGGGCCAACGGTGTACGGACTGAAGCAGGCGGACCTCGAGATCCAGGCGCGGGCGCGGGGGTTCGCCGACGAGCTGATCCCCTTCGAGGTCGATGCCGAGCTGAACGACGGCGCTCTCGCCAGGGGGCTCGTCGCGAAGCAGAAGCAGCGCGCGATCGAGCTCGGCCTCTACGCCACCAACATGCCCGCCTCGGTCGGCGGTCCCGGACTGCCGTTCCTCCAGCAGGTGCTGGTCCAGGAGCAGGTCGGTCGCGTCACCAACACACTGGCCTGGGTGATGCACACTCCCCCCGCCTGGTGGGCACCGGTGGCCACCGACTTCCAGAAGCAGAGGTGGCTGCTGCCGGCGGTGCGCGGCGAGAACGAGGAGTGCTACGCGATCACCGAGGAGTTCGCCGGCTCCGACGTCTCGGCGCTCGAAGCCACCGTGGCGCGCGACGGCGACGAGTACGTGCTCAACGGGCTCAAGTGGCACGTCACCTCCTACAACCTCGCCAGCTACTGCTTCTTCCAGGGGGTGCTCACCACCGGCGACCACGCGGGCGAGCACGCGTTGCTCGTCGTCGACCTGCCCAGCCCGGGCGTCGAGGTGGTCCGCACCCCGGCGTACGCGCACACGACCACCCACCACCATCCGATCGTGCGCTTCACCGACGTCCGTGTCCCGGTCTCGCATCTGATCGGCGCCGAGGGGGAGGGCATGACGTTCGCGCACGAGTGGTTCCGCTTCGAGCGGATGATGGTCGCCTCGCGCTGCCTCGGTGCCGCCGAGCGGCTGATCGAGGAGGCGACCGCGTTCGCCAAGGAACGCGTGATCGGCAACGAGCGGCTGATCGACAAGCAGCTGGTGCAGGGGATGCTGGCCGACAGCGCGACCGAGCTGTTCGCCGCGCGGTCGATGGTGTACGAGACGGCCCGGTCCATCGACGAGGGCACCGACCGAAAGGTGCTGCACGCACGCGCGTCGATGGTCAAGCTGTACTCCTCGGAGATGGCCGGCCGCGTCGCCGATCGAGCCGTGCAGATCTTCGGGGGCCGCGGCTACATGCGGGAGAACGTCGCCGAGCGCTTCACCCGCGAGCTCCGCGTCGAACGCATCTGGGAGGGCGCTTCGGAGATCCAGCGGGTGATCGTCGCCGACCAGCTGGCCAAACGGGGTCTCGGCGCGATCGTCTGAAGACCACACCCGGTCAGCCGCCGGTGACCATCCAGGTGTCGGTCTTGGCGCGAAGCGAGAGCACCACCAGGCGGGCACCCATGAACAGCAGCGTGAAGCACGCCCAGACCCCGAGGACGGTCCCTGCCGAGGCGCCGATCAGCACGACGACGGGTGCGTAGACGGCGAGTACGACGACACCGGCCCAGGCGAGGTAGCGTCCGTCGCCCGCGCCGATCAGCACACCGTCGAGCACGAACACGATCCCGGCGATCGGCTGGCTGACGGCCGCGACCAGGAGCACCGGGACGAGCAGGTCGCGCACCGCTGGGTCGGGGGTGAACAGGCTTCCCAGCCACGGGCTGACGACCCCGAGCAACACGCCGCAGACGATCCCGGACCACAGCCCCCACCTGACCATGCGCTGGGTCAGCTCCCTGGTCGTACGCAGGTCCCCGGCACCCAGCGACCGCCCGGTCAGCGCCTGAGCGGCGATCGCGATCGCATCCAGCACGAACGCGAGGAAGCTCCAGACCGTGAACGCGATCTGGTTGGCCGCCAGCTGCGCCGACGCCTCGGATCCTGCCCCCATGGTGACGGCGTAGGTAGTGGTCAGGAGCGCCGCGCGAAGCGCCAGCGTACGCACGACCAAGGCAGCGCCCGCCCGGCCGGCCGCCCGGATGCCGGACAGATCCGGACCCAGGGATGCGCCCTCGCGGCGGGCACCGCGCAGCACCACCCAGACGAGCGCGATGGCGCTGAGCGCTTGCGTCGTCACGGTTCCCAGCGCAGAGCCGGCGATGCCGAGACCCGCCGGATACACCAACACGAGATTGAGAACGACATTGAGCAGGTTGCCGACCACCGCGACGGCCAGAGGCGTGCGGGTGTCTTGCAGGCCGCGCAGCACTCCGGTCGCGGCGAGCATGACCAGCAACGGCGCCATGCCGAGCAGGGCGATGCGCAGATAGGTGAGGCCGTACTCGGTAACGGTCTCGCCGGCACCGAACAACTCCACCAGCGGCCGGGCGAAGAACAGCCCGAGCAGCGTGCCGGTCACGCCGATCGACACCGCCAGCCAGATGCCGTCGATGCCTTGGGTGAGCGCGCCGGCTAGATCGCCCGCTCCGAGCCGACGGGCAACCGCGGCGGTCGTTCCGTACGCGAGAAACACGCACAGGCCGACCGCCGTCTGCAGCACTGCCGCCGCGATCCCCAGCCCGGCGAGTTGCGGCGTACCGAGGTGCCCGACGATCGCCGCATCGGCCGCCAGGAACAGCGGCTCCGCGACCAGCGCCAAGAACGCGGGAATGGCAAGGCGCAGGATCTCCCGGTCCGTGGCTCGCAGCATCACAGGACGCAAGCCTGCCGCACTCGCAACGGTCACGGCACGCGCAACGCCGGTCAGCTGGAGGCAGCGACAACCCGAGCGGCGACAGCGAGATCCTCGATCGCTTGCCTGCGCTCGGCCGGGTCCTCCTCGAGAGGAAAGTCGAGAACGAAGCCCTGGAAGGAGGCGTCGACGAGGACGACCACCCGCGGGGCGGCTTCGCGAGGGAGACCGGCCTCGACGAGATGGTCCTCCAGTGCTCGGATCCACTCCTCGTTGGTCGCGCGCTGGCTACTGGCGTACGGCTCACTCCCGAAGAGGCCGAGTGCCGAGGCCTCGATGTAGAGCCGTACGCAGGACAGCACCGGTTGCGTGGAGATCGCCTGCCAGAGGTCGAGTACGCCGGTCCGCACGTCGGCGGAGGCCGGCAAGTCGCGGAGGCGGGCAAGGGAGCGCTCGTTGCTGACCCGCAAGATCTCGGTGACGAGCAGGTCCTTGCTCTTGAAGTGGTACAGCAGCATCCGGTCGCTGGTGCCGAGCGCGTCGGCCAGCGGGCGCAGGCTGAGCCCGAACAGGCCGTGGGTGAGCACGTAGTCGACTGCCTGTTCGAGAAGCTCTTCGCGTCGTCCCAACGCCCACCTCGCTTGCGCGGATATCGGTTTGAGCACTGTTTGTAGCGAGTGCTACGCTACTCCTGTAGCAGTCGCTACAACACACTCGACCTGAATTGAAAGAAACAACCATGCCCACCGCACTCGGCCTTCTCGTCGCGGCAATCGCCGCGGAGATCGCCGCGACCGCCAACCTCTCCCGCGCCGAGGGCTTCCGCAACCCCTTGTGGAGTGCCCTGGTCGTCATCGGCTACGCCGTATCGATCTTCCTGCTCGCTGTCGTCGTCAAACACATCCCCGTCTCGGTCACCTATGCGCTCTGGTCCGGCGTCGGTACTGCCGTCGTCGCCGTGATCGGCGTGCTGTGGCTGGGCGAGTCCTTCAGCCTGACCAAGGTCGCCGCGCTGGCGATGATCATCACCGGCGTCGTGCTGCTCAACCTGCAGACGGCCCACCACTGATCCATCTGACCCACCCCCCAACCGCAACAGCCCCCGGGCTTCCCTGGGGGCTGTTGCTTGCTTGTGGCCGATCACGACAACATGCACCGGCGAGTCGATGTCACCATCGGCCACAAACCGGCCTTTTCTGCCGCCATCGGCCACAAACCGGCTCCATCGGCCGACGGCAGCGAGTCACTCCTCGGCGGCGCCGACCTCGACCGGCGACAGATCCGGAAGCTCGGGCTTGGGCGAGCCGGCGAAGGTGAACTTCGCGTCCGGGCCCTCCCCGTCCACGTCGACCAGCACGATCTGGCCGGGGCCGACCTCGCCGTAGAGCATCTTCTCGGCCAGGGTGTCCTCGATCTCGCGCTGCACGGTGCGGCGCAGTGGGCGGGCACCGAGCACCGGGTCGAAGCCTCGGGTGGCGAGCAGGTTCTTGGCAGCCTGGGTGAGCTCGATCGACATGTCGCGGTCGTGCAGGCGCTTCTCGACGCCGGCGATCATGTTGTCGACCATCGCGACGATCTGCTCCTGCGAG
>JASGGG010000031.1:0-29245 GCA_047605165.1 Nocardioidaceae bacterium | reverse complement strand
CCTGGAGCTGAACCGGCTGATCGAGCTGCAGATGGAAGGGGCCGTCGGCTGATGTCGGTCGTCGCTGACGCGCTCGAGATGGAGCGCGTGGATTCCCACCTGCACCCACAAGGGTCGTTCGACCTCGCCGACCACCCGGTGCCGACGGGCCGCGAGGAGGTCTGGCGATTCACGCCGCTACGGCGGCTGCGTGGCCTCCACCAGGATGCCGCACTCGACGGCAAGTCCTTCAAGGTCGAGGTCGATCTCGCCGACGGCGTGACCGCCCGCTCGGTCCCCACGGCCGAATCGCGACGGGGTTCCTCCGGCCTGGTCCCGCTCGACCGGATCTCCGCGCGCGCCTGGGCTGCCGCGACCTCGGTGTACGAAGTCGAGATCGGTGCGGAGACCGTGGCCGAGACGGCCTCGACGATCCGGCTGACCGGGCTCGGCGCCGAGTCCGCCACCGCCGCGCACCTGCTGGTGCGTGCCGGCCGGCACAGCAAGGCCACGGTCGTGGTCGTCTACACCGGGTCCGCCACCTGGGCGGAGAACATCGAGCTGATCGTCGAGGACGGCGCCCAGCTCACCTTCGTCACCGTGCAGGACTGGGACGACGACGCGGTCCATCTGGTCAGCCAGCACGCCCGGGTCGGCCGCGACGCCTCGCTCAAACACGTCGCGGTGACCTTCGGCGGCGACGTCGTTCGCAGCGACACCAGCACCGAGTACGCCGGTCCCGGCGGAGCGGTGGAGATGCTCGGCCTCTACTTCGCCGACGGTGGGCAGTCGGGGGGCCAGCACATCGAACATCGGCTGTTCGTCGACCACACCGCCCCGAAGACCAAGAGCCACGTGCTCTACAAGGGCGCCCTGCAAGGCGACGGCGCGCACGCCGTCTGGATCGGGAACGTGCTGATCCGCAAGGTCGCCGAAGGGATCGAGACCTACGAGGAGAACCGCAACCTCGTCCTGACCGACGGGTGCCGGGCCGACTCGGTGCCGAACCTGGAGATCGAGACCGGCGAGATCGAGCAGGCCGGGCACGCCTCGGCGACCGCCCGCTTCGACGACGAGCAGTTGTTCTACCTGCGCTCCCGCGGGATCTCGGAGAAGGAGGCGCAGCGCCTGGTCGTGCACGGCTTCTTCAACGACCTGATCCGCCGGATCGACGTCCCCGAGCTGGAGGCGAAGCTGCTGGAGACCGTCGAGGCCGAGCTCGCCAAGAACGTACTCCGGGAGCAGTGATGGCCTTCGAGCGCGCCTGCGCGGTCGCCGACGTCGCCACCGACGAGCCGCTGGGGGTCGACCTCGGCGAGTACGAGGTCGCCATCGCCCGGCAGACGACTGCCGGCGGCGACGAGTTCTTCGCGATCCAGGACCTGTGCAGCCACGGTCACGTCGCCCTGAGCGAGGGCGACGTAGAAGATTGCACGGTCGAGTGCTGGCTGCACGGCTCGCGCTTCGACCTGCGTACCGGCAAGCCGACCGGTCCGCCGGCCACCGAACCTGTCGCGACCTTCCCGGTGGAGGTCCGCGACGAAGCCGACGGACGCTTCGTCTACGTCGACACCACCACCACGCTGAACGGAGTCACCCCATCATGAGCACGCTGGAGATCAAGGACCTCCAGGTCCAGGTCAACACCGAGGACGGTCCCAAGCAGATCCTCAAAGGCGTCACGCTGACCATCAACGCCGGCGAGACCCACGCGATCATGGGCCCCAACGGGTCCGGCAAGTCGACGCTGGCGTACTCCATCGCCGGGCACCCGAAGTACCAGGTCACCGGCGGCAGCGTCACCCTCGACGGCGAGGACGTGCTCGCGATGTCGGTCGACGAGCGAGCTCGGGCCGGGCTGTTCCTCGCGATGCAGTACCCGGTGGAGGTGCCCGGGGTGTCGGTCGCGAATTTCCTGCGCACCGCCAAGACCGCGATCGACGGCGAGGCGCCCAAGCTGCGTACTTGGGTCAAGGACGTCAACGGCGCGCTGGGCCGGCTCAACCTCGACTCGTCGTTCGGGCAGCGCTCGGTCAACGAGGGTTTCTCCGGCGGCGAGAAGAAGCGCCACGAGATCGCGCAGCTCGAGTTGCTCGACCCGAAGGTAGCGATCCTCGACGAGACCGACTCCGGCCTCGACATCGACGCGCTGCGGATCGTGTCGGAAGGGGTCAACCGCTTCCGCGCCCAGGAAGGCAAGGGCGTGCTGCTGATCACCCACTACACGCGCATCCTGCGCTACATCGAGCCCGACTACGTGCACGTGTTCGTGGACGGGCGGGTCGCCGAGCAGGGCGGACCGGAGCTGGCCGAGAAGCTTGAAGCCGAAGGCTACGGGAGTTATCTGCCGGCAACCGCGGGTGCCTGAGGTGACGGTGCAGACGGAGCTACCTGGCCTGTTGCCGGATCTGGACCTGATCCGGGCCGACTTCCCGATCCTCGACCGGGTGCTGGCCGACGGCTACCCGCTGGTCTACCTCGACAGCGCCAACACCTCGCAGAAGCCGCAGGTCGTGATCGACACGATGGTCGACCACCTCGAACGGCACAACGCCAACGTCGCCCGGGCCGTGCACCAGCTCGGCCAGGAGTCGACCGAGGCGTTCGAGGCCGCGCGGGACAAGGTAGCGGCGTTCCTCAACGCGCCCAGCCGCGACGAGGTGATCTTCACCAAGAACGCCTCCGAGGCGCTCAACCTGGTCGCCAACACGCTGGCCTGGGCCGACCCCGACAGCGGGCTGTCGCTCGGCCCGGGTGACGAGGTCGTGATCACCGAGATGGAGCACCACTCCAACATCGTGCCGTGGCAGCTGCTGGCCCAGCGCACCGGCGCGACACTGCGTTGGTTCGGCCTGACCGACGACGGACAACTCGACCTGTCGAATATCGACCAACTGGTCAACGAGCACACCAAGGTCGTCGCGCTGACCTGGGTTTCCAACATGCTCGGCACGATCAACCCGGTCGCCCAGATCGCCGCGAAGGCGCACGCGGCCGGTGCGGTCGTGGTCGTGGACGCCTCCCAGGCCGCGCCGCAGATGCCGGTGGATGTCCAGGCGATCGACCCGGACTTCCTGGCGTTCACCGGCCACAAGGTGTGCGGCCCGACCGGCATCGGGGTGCTCTGGGGGAGAGGCGACCTGCTGGAGAAGCTGCCGCCGTTCCTCGGTGGCGGCGAGATGATCGAAACCGTCACGATGGAGCGTTCCACCTACGCCGGTATCCCGCACAAGTACGAGGCGGGGACTCCGCCGATCGTGGAGGCGGTCGGTCTGGGCGCCGCCGTGGAGTACCTCACCCTCGTTGGGCTGGACCACATCCGGGCCCACGAAGAAGCCATCACCGGCTACCTGCTCGACGGGCTCGCATCGGTCTCGGGCGTCACCGTCCTCGGGCCGACCGACGCCGGTCAGCGCGGCGGCGCGGTGAGCTTCGAGCTCGCCGGCGTACACCCGCACGACGTCAGCCAGGTGCTGGACTCCCGTGGCGTCGCCGTACGCGCCGGGCACCACTGCGCGAAACCCGCGCACCAGCGGTTCGGCGTCCAGGCATCGGTGCGCGCGTCGTCGTATCTCTACACGAGACTCGAGGAAATCGATGCGCTCGTCGATGCGTTGCACTACACGAAGAAGTACTTCGGAGTGGACTGACGGACGAAGGCATGGATCTCGACACCCTGTACCAGGACATCATCCTGGACCACTACAAGCACCCCCACGGTGCCGGCCTGCGCGAGCCGTACCAGGCCGAGGTGCACCACGTGAACCCGACCTGCGGCGACGAGGTGACCCTGCGGGTACAGCTCGACGGCGACGGCGAGGACGCGGTCGTCGCCGACGTCTCGTATGCCGCCGAGGGCTGCTCGATCTCCCAGGCCGCCGCATCCGTGCTCAACGACCTGATCGTCGGCAAGACGGTTGCCGAGGCGATGGCCGTCCACGCCGACTTCCAGACCCTGATGCAGGGCCGCGGCACTGTCGAGCCCGACGAGGACGTCTTGGAGGACGCGATCGCATTCGCGGGCGTCGCGAAGTTCCCCGCCCGGGTGAAGTGCGCGCTGCTGTCGTGGATGGCCTGGAAGGACGCCACCGCGCAGATACTCGCAACCAAGGAGCAGGTATGAACGACGAATTTCCCGCCCACGACTTTCCCGACGTCGACCTGGCCACGGCGACCGCCGGCACGGCGACGCTGACCAACGACGACGTGGAGGAAGCGATGAAGGACGTCGTCGATCCCGAGCTGGGCATCAACGTCGTCGACCTCGGACTGCTCTACGGGATCAACATCGACGAGCAGAAGAACGTCGTGCTCGACATGACCCTCACCTCGGCGGCCTGTCCGCTGACCGACGTGATCGCCGACCAGACCACGCAGGCGCTGGAGGGCATGGTCAACGACGTGGCGATCAACTGGGTATGGATGCCGCCGTGGGGGCCGGACAAGATCACCGAGGATGGCCGGGAGATGCTGCGCGCCCTCGGCTACAACGTCTGAGGGCTACAACGTCTGAGCTCAGCCGTCCAGGTGCAGGTCCTCGGCAGTCACGCCGCTCTGACCGACCTTGGTGTCACACGCGGTGAGTTGTCCGGTGTCGTAGCCCTGGCTGAACCAGTACTCACGGGCCGCCGCCGAGCCGTGGGTCCACTGGTCGGGGTCGACCCGGCCGCCGCTCATCTTCTGGATCCGGTCGTCGCCGACCGCCTGTGCCGCGTCGATGGCGCGGGCGACGTCGTCCTGGGTGAGGTCCTCGATGAAGACCTCGCCGTTGGCGTCCTTGACCTGGGTGGCGTACCGCGACCACAGGCCCGCGTAGCAGTCCGCCTGGAGCTCCAGCCGCACCGAGTCGCTGGTGGCGCCCTGTTGGGTCCGGACCTTGTTCATGGTGCCGAGCAGGTTCTGGATGTGGTGGCCGTACTCGTGGCCGACGACGTACGCCTCGGCGAATTCTCCACCCTCCGCGCCGAGCTGGTTCTGCAGCATGTCGCGGAAGAACGTCGTGTCGAGGTAGACGGTCTGGTCGACGGGGCAGTAGAAGGGGCCGACTTGGGCGGTGGCCCCGCCGCAGCCGGTCTGGGTCGAGCCGGAGAAGAACACGGTCTTGGCCGACTGATACTGCACGTTGGCGAACTGGGGGAGTGCCGTGTTCCAGAACGCCTGGATGCTGTTGATCGAGGCGACCAGCGCGCACTCCTCGTTGTTGTTGGCGTCCTCCCCGGTCTTGCAATCGGGCACTCCGGAGACTCCGGCGGTGTCCACGGCATTGGCTGCGGGAGCGTCGGGCAGCGGGAACGGGAACACGGTGTCGTTGCCGCTGCCGGTGCTCGTGGTCGATCCGCCACCCGTGCACTGGCTCAGCAGGACGAACGCGATGACGACGAGGAGCCCGAGTCCGCCGCCCATCTTCGCGCCGCCACCGGTGGGGAAGGGGAACATGCCGCCACTGCTGCTGCCACTGCTGCCGCTTGAACGAACCTCGACCTGGCTGGAGTCGATCTGCGCCTTCGGGTTGAACCGCATGTCCGTACACTAGCCCCACGTGATCACTGTTTCGGCCTTGGAACTGCGCGCCGGCGCGCGTCTGCTGATGGAGAACGTCACGTTCCGGGTGGCGGCCGGCGACAAGATCGGGCTGGTCGGCCGCAACGGCGCGGGCAAGACGACGCTGACCCGTGTGCTCGCCGGGGAGGGTCAGCCCGCTGCCGGCAGCGTCAGCCGCACCGGCGAGATCGGGTATCTGCCGCAGGACCCGCGCACCAGCGACCCCGAGGCCGTCGCCCTGCACCGGATCCTGTCCGCGCGCGGCCTGGATGTCGCCGTCCGTGAGCTGCGGGAGGCCGAGGAAGCGATGGCATCGGAGGATCCGGACGTCCGTGACCGGGCGATGCGCAAGTACGACCGAGCCGACGCGATGCTCCACGCCGGCGGCGGGTACGCAGCCGAGGCGGAGGCCAAACAGATCGCCGCTTCGCTCGGCATCGAGGAGCGGACGCTGGCCCAGCCGCTCGGCACCCTGTCCGGTGGCCAGCGGCGCCGGGTAGAGCTTGCGCGCATCCTCTTCTCCGGTGCCGAGACCCTGCTGCTCGACGAACCCACCAACCACCTCGACGCCGATTCGATCGGGTGGCTGCGCGAGTTCCTCCGCACCCACAAGGGCGGCCTGATCGTGATCAGTCACGATGTGGAGCTGTTGGAGGCGTGCGTCAACAAGGTGCTGCATCTGGATGCCAACCGGGCCGTGGTCGACATCTACAACATGGGCTGGAAGGCGTACTTGGAGCAGCGCGAGACCGACGAGCGCCGCCGCAAGCGCGAGTACGCCAACGCCGAGCGCAAGGCCTCGTCGCTCCTCGAGCAGGCCGACAAGATGCGCTCCAAGGCCACCAAGGCCCAAGCCGCGCAGTCGATGATCAAGCGCGCCGAGAAGATGATGGCCGGGCTGGAGGGGGAGCGCACCGCCGACCGGGTCGCCCGGATCAAGTTCCCCAAGCCCGCTGCGGTCGGCAGGACGCCGCTGACGGCAGCGGAGCTGTCCAAGTCGTACGGCTCCCTGGAGGTCTTCACCGATGTCGATCTCGCGATCGACCGGGGCAGCCGGGTGGTGATCCTCGGCCTGAACGGCGCCGGCAAGACCACGCTGCTGCGGATCCTGGGTGGCATCGACGAGCCCGACACCGGGGAGGTGACGCCCGGTCACGGCCTCAAGATCGGCTACTACGCCCAAGAGCACGACACGCTCGACACCAACCGGACGGTCCTGGAGAACCTGCACTCGGCGGCACCGCAGCTGACCGACACCGAGGCGCGATCGGTGCTGGGCTCGTTCCTGTTCTCCGGAGACGACGCGAACAAGCCCGCCCGGGTCCTGTCGGGCGGAGAGAAGACGCGGCTGGCCCTGGCCACGCTGGTCGTCTCCAGCGCCAACGTGCTGCTGCTCGACGAGCCCACCAACAACCTCGACCCGGCGTCCCGCGAGGAGGTGCTGGCGGCCATCCGCTCCTACGAGGGCGCGATCGTGCTCGTCACCCACGACGAGGGCGCCGTCCACGCGCTGGAGCCCGACCGGGTGCTGATCCTCCCCGACGGCGTCGAGGACCTCTGGAACGACGACTACGCCGACCTCATCGCCCTCTCCTGAGGGGTCTCGATAGGTCCGCTTACTCGACCACCGGGCGAGGCTGGTCGAGTAGCGCCGACGAAGGAGGCGCGTATCGAGACCCCGATAGGCTGCGCGGCATGGACGGCATCGACATCACCCAGGACGGCTCCGCCCTGACCGTGACCATGAACCGGCCCGAGATCCGCAACGCCATGCGGCCCAGCACCTGGCTGGCGTTGGCGCGGATCGGCGACGAGATCACCGACGACGTACGCGTCGTGGTGCTCCGCGGCGCAGGGGAGACGTTCTGTGCGGGTCTGGACCGCCGCCTGTTCGGCGGAGGGGGGATCGAAGGGGAGCCGCCGATCACCGACCTGTTCCGGGCCACCCCCGAAGAGTTCGACGCCACGGTCGCCGCGTATCAGGAGGGCTTCGCCTGGCTGCGCGACCCGCGGTTCGTCAGCATCGCCGCCGTCCAGGGGTACGCCATCGGTGCCGGCTTCCAGATCGCGCTCGCCTGCGACCTGCGGATCGTCGCCGACGACGCCCAGTTCTGCATGAAGGAGCCCGCGCTCGGGATGGTCCCGGACCTCACCGGCACCAAACACCTGGTCGAGCTGGTCGGCTACTCCCGTGCCCTGGAGATGAGCGTGACCACGCGGATGGTCGGTGCGGAGGAGGCCGACCGGATCGGCCTGGTGAACCGGGTCGTCGCCCGGGACGACCTCGACGCGGCCGTCGCGGAAGCCGTCGCCGCTGTGACCGCCCATAGTGCCGGCGCGGTCCGCGGGACGAAGGAGGTCTTCCTCGGCGCCGCCGACCGCACGTTCGACGAGCAGCGCGCCCACGAGCGGGCCCTGCAGTACCTCCGCTTCCAGGAGCTGGCCCAGCTCTGGAGCCAGTCGTGAATCTGGGGCTGGCCGATCGCGTGTTCGTCGTCACCGGCGGCACCTCCGGGCTCGGCTTCGCCACCGCACAGACGCTGGTCGCCGAGGGCGCCAAGGTGGTCGTCTCGGGGCGTGACGGGAGGCGCGCGGCCGACGCGGCAGCCATCCTCGGCCCCTCTGCCGTCGGCATATCGGCGAACAATGCCGACCCGAGCACTCCCCAGCTTCTGATCGCCACCGCACAGGAGCGGTTCGGAAGACTCGACGGTGCCCTCATCTCCGTCGGCGGCCCCGCGCCGGGAACCGTGCTCAGCGCACCCGACGAGGCCTGGCAGGCGGCGGTCGAGTCCGTCTTCCTCGGCACCGTACGCCTGGCCCGCGACATCACTGCCGCACTCTCCCCAGGTGGTTCCGTCGCTTTGGTTCTCTCGACGTCGGCGAAGGCGCCGGTCCCCGGATTGAGCATCAGCAACGCGCTGCGGCCGGGCCTGGCGATGCTGGTCAAGGACCTCGCCAGCGAGGTCGGGCCCCGAGGGATACGGGTCAACGCCCTGCTGCCGGGCCGGCTGGAGACCGACCGGATCCGTGAGTTGGAGGCCGGGAGCCCCGACCCGGCCGCGACCCGGGCCGCGCAGGAAACGCTCATCCCTCTCGGACGCTACGGCGAGCCGGAGGAATTCGGCAGCGTCGCTACGTTTGTCCTCTCGCCCGCGGCCTCCTACATCTGTGGCGCGATGGTCCCGGTCGACGGCGGCCTCAGCCCGGCTCCGTAACTCGTTTCGTCTTGCGCCACTCGTCGTAGGCGAGATAGCAGAACCCGAAGATCGCGAGCAGGCCGAAGAACCACCATTGGAGCCCGTAGAAGAAGTGCGGGCCGTTGCCGAGGTCGGGGGGGTCGGCCGGGGTGAGGTCGTCGGTAGCGGCCGGTGTCTGCGACTCGGCATCGACAAAGCCCTGGAGCAGGGGATAGTCGAGGGTCGTGCCGATGGCCACGCTGCTGATCGCGCGCACGGAATGCTCCTCGATCTGGGTCGAGGAGCCCGAGCCGTCAGCGCGCACCCAGCCCTCGACGGTGACCTTGCCGGATGCAGCCGGTGGTGCCTGGTCGAGCGCGTCGCCGGTGTTCTCGGTCTGCATCCAGCCCCGGTCCACCAACACGCCCTGACCGTTGTCGAGCTTGACCGGCGTCACGATGTCGACGCCCGCGGTGCCGTCGCGGGTCTGGTAGCGGACCACGATCGTGTCGGCGGACTGGAAGGTGCCGGTGATCGTGACCCGGCTCCACTCGTCGGCCCGGGCAACCGGGTGCTCGGTGCTCATCACGTCGGTCACCGGGACCGGGTCCATGGCCAGATTGGCCCGAGCATGCGCGTTGCGGTCCTTGCGATCGTGCAGCCGGTGGAACTGCCACTCGCCCAGCCACCATGCCGCGTACGCCGACACGCACACCACGACGAAGAAGATCAGCCAGCGCCGGGTGAGCAGGACACGCATGTGCCTCACGGTAGCCGGGTCGGTCCAGGAGTCTTCCGCATGCCCCAGGCGAGCGTTAGCGGGGATAGACGGAGACCTCGGTCGCCTTGACGACGAACCAGGCGCGTACGCCGGGAGCCAGTCCCAGAGCCGCGACCGCGGCCGGGGTCACGTCAGCGGCGAGCGACCCTGCGCGTACCCGGATGACGGGGCCCTGCGGCAGCAGATCGGTGATCGTCAAGGGGAACGCGTTGCGGGGGCTGCCGTCAGGCCGGTCGAGGTAGACCGCTACCGCGTTGGGCCTGAACACAGCCACCCCCTCGGTGCCGCCGCCGTACGAGCCGGCGGCAACCCCCTCGACGGTCAGGTCCCCGCGTACGGTCGAGCCGTCGATCTGCCCGATGACGAGGTTGATCCCCGCGAGGCTCGCGGCGAACAGCGATGTCGGCCGGGAGAGGACGTCGGCGGTGGGACCCTGCTCGACGATCCGGCCCGCGTCGAGGACCACGACACGGTCGGCGAGCAGCAGAGCGTCGAGCACGTTGTGGCTGACCAGAAGGGTGGCCCGCCCGGTCAGCACCGTGCGCAGGGTTTGCCGGACCTCGGCCGCGACATCGACGTCGAGCGCCGCCAGCGGTTCGTCCAGCAGGAGCAGCGTGGGATCCGCGGCAAGCGCCCGTGCCAACCCGACCCGCTGGGCCTGGCCGCCGGACAGCGTCGATGGTCTACGACGTCCGACCCCCTCCAGCCCTACGGAGGCCAGCCGCGCGACTGCTGCCCGCCGAGCTTCTCGGCGGCGGACGCCGGCGCTTCTGGGAGCGAAGGCGACATTGTCCTGGACGGTCAGGTGTGGGAACAGCATCGGCTCCTGGGTCAGCAGCGCGATCCTGCGTGCGTGCGGCGGAACCCAGCGGCCTGTGGCGGTGTCGAACAGCGGCACCCCGTCGAGGGTGGCGCTTCCTGTGCTCGGGCGGACGAGGCCGGCCAGGCAGGCCAGGAGGGTCGATTTGCCGGCGCCGTTCGGTCCGACCACGGCGACCCGCTCCCCGGGAGCGACCTCGAGCTGGACCTCGAGCCGGTCGGCCACGGCGAAGTCGGCACGCAGACTCATCGGGTGCGGCCTCGTCCGCCCGCGCCGCCGACCCCGGCGATGGCGACGACAGCGATCGCCACGGCGACCAGGAGCACAGCCAGGGCCACCGCGGCGCGAGTGTCGGTCTCACGAGCGAGGTAGATCTGCAACGGCATCGTCCGGGTGACGCCCTGGAGGCTGCCGGCGAAGGTGATCGTCGCACCGAACTCACCGAGTGCCCGGGCGAAGCACAGCATCGCACTCGACACGAGGGCGGGCGCGAGAAGCGGCAGGGTGACCCGGCGGAAGACAGTGGTGGGGCGCGCGCCCAGCGTTGCGGCGACCCCTTCGTACCGCTGCCCCTGTATCCGCAGCGCACCTTCGAGACTGACCACGAGAAACGGCATCGCGACGAAAGTCTGGGCGATCACCACGGCCATGGTCGAGAACGCGATCTGGATGCCTAAGAGCTCCAAGGTATGGCCCAGCAGACCCCGTCGCCCGAAGGTTGCCAGGAGGGCGATACCGGCCACGACGGGGGGCAGCACGAGCGGAAGCAGCAACACCGCTCGGACGAGTCGCTGCCCCGGGAACCGGGCTCTGGCCAGAACCACACTGAGCGGGACACCCAAGACCAGGCAGGCCACGGTGCTGGCCGCGGACGTCCGCAGGCTGAGCGTGAGAGCATCCCGTGCTGCCGGGGTGGTCAGCAGGCTGCCCAGGTCGCGCCAGGGCACCTGGGAAAGCAGGCCGATCAGAGGAACGAGCACCGTTGCGGCACCGAGCGCGGCGATCGGCCACAACCAGCGCGGGAACCACCCGCGCGGACGGTCGGCTCGCTCAGCACTCACGGAGTGCCGAAGCCCGCGGCCTTGAGCATGGCCTGCCCTGTGCTTCCGGTGACGAACTCGACGAACTGCTCGGCCAGCTCCGCATGGTCGGAGTCTGCCAGGGCGGCGATCGGATAGGTGTTCACCGCGGCATCGCTCTCCGGGAAGGGGATGCCCTGCACTTGATCGCCTGCGCCCAGGACGTCGGTGACGTAGACCAGGCCGGCGTCGGCCTCACCGGACTCGACCTTGCCGAGCACGTCGGTGACCGACTGCTCTTCGCTGACGGGCTCGAGGGTGATCTGCGCGGAGTCGGCCACCTTGGTGGCCGCCGCGCCACACGGAACCTCGGGTGCGCATACGACCAGTTTCAGGCCGGGCTTGGCCAGATCCTGGAACGAGGCGATCCCGGCAGGGTTGTCCGGCGGCGTGGCGATCTCCAGGGTGTTGGTGGCGAAGTCGACGGGCTCACCCGCAACCAGGTCGTCGCCGGTCGCCTTGTCCATGTTCGCCGTGTCCGCGGACGCGAAGACGTCGGCACCGGCGCCTTGCTGGATCTGGGCCACGAGATCCGACGACCCACCGAAGCTGAACGTGACCGTGACCCCGTCGTGCTCGTCCTCGAACTTCTTGCCGATCTGGGTGAACGTGTTCGTCAGTGAGGCCGCGGCGAACACGACCAAGGTGGTATCGCCCGATTCGGGGTCGTCCGCGGAGCAGGCCGACATCCCGGCAGCGGCGAGCGAAGCGGCGACGGCGAGCGCCAGGATGCGCTTGGTCATGAACCGTATCTCCTCGATGCATAGGAAGTTCCTATGCACTCTAACCAAAGGGGGCCTGTCGGCCCGCTTGTTAGGGGGTCGGGATCGCCTCCGTCTCCCGGAGGAAGCCGCGGGCACCCAGGAACTCGGCGAGCGCCTGGCGGTGGTCGTCGCAGGCCAGCCAGGTCTTGCGGCGGTCGGGCGTGTGCAGCTTCGGGTTGTTCCACCGCAACTGCCAGGTCGCGGTCGCCTGGCAGCCCTTCGAGGAGCAGATCGCGGTGTCAGTCATCGGGGCGGATCCGTCGGAGCGGAGGCAAATGAGGGCTGCCAGACGACTACGGGGGGAATCGCCTGGCAGCGCGCCCATCCTGACACGAAAGGAACCCCTTTCCAAACGTGTCTCATCTGGGCGTGTCGTCGGTCGCGGCCGGGCCTTCGAGTTCGGGATGCGCCGGGCGGGTGAACAGCTCGGGGCCTCCGGTCGGGTCGGCCGGGTCGCCCGCGTTGGCCATCACCACCGCGATGTAGGGCAGGAAGAGCGACGCCAGGAACAGCAGCCACACCAGGGGAGCGGGCCAGCCACTCAGCAGAGCGACCACACCGACGACGAAGCAGGCAGTGCGGATGCCCATCGTGACGAAGTAGCGCCGCTGCCGTGCTTGGCGATCGACGCTGCGGCCGGCACGCGCCGAGGTGATGCGTACCGGAGCTTCGTCGTCGTGGGGCATGCCTCCACGGTACGCCTCGGCGGCCCTGGCCGACCGTGGGCCTATTGTGGTCCCGACGTCGAGACAGGAGGCGGATCATGTCCAACCGCACGTACCGGGTGACCGAGATCGTCGGCACTTCCCCCGTCAGCACCGACCAGGCTGTTCGCAACGGCATCGAGCGTGCCGCGCGCACCCTGCGGCACATCGACTGGTTCGAGGTGACCCAGGTGCGCGGGCAGGTCAAGGACGGCACCGTCGAGCACTTCCAGGTCGGTATCAAGGTCGGCTTCCGCCTCGAGGACGACTGATCGGCGTGGCGCGATCCGTACTCGTCACCGGCGGCAACCGAGGAATCGGCGCCGCCATCGCCGCGGCCTTCAAGGAGGCCGGTGACAACGTGGCGATCACCTATCGCAGCGGGGAGCCGCCTGTCGGCTATCTCGCGGTGCCGTGCGACGTCACCGACCAGACCGCTGTCGACGCGGCCTTCGACGTGATCGAAGCCGAGCAGGGGCCCGTCGAGGTCTTGGTCGCCAACGCGGGGATCACCAAGGACACGCTGCTGCTCCGGATGGGCGAGGACGACTGGTCCGCGGTGATCGACACGAACCTGACCGGCTCGTTCCGGGTTGCCAAGCGTGCGGCCAAACAGATGCTGCGACAACGCAAGGGCCGGATCGTGCTTATCTCCTCGGTCGTCGGCCTGCTCGGCTCCGCCGGGCAGGTGAACTATGCCGCCTCCAAGAGTGGCATGGTCGGCATGGCGCGTTCGCTGGCCCGCGAGCTGGGCAGCCGTGGGATCACGGCCAACGTCGTCGCACCCGGCTTCGTCCAGACCGATATGACCGACGAGCTGCCCGAGGAGCTACGGGCCAAGTACCAGGAGCAGATCCCGCTCGGCCGGCTCGCCGGCCCGGACGAGATCGCCGGTGTCGTCCGGTTCCTGGCCTCGCCCGAGGCGTCCTACATCACCGGAGCGGTGATCCCTGTCGACGGCGGCCTCGGCATGGGCCACTGAAACTCTCGAGATCAAGGAGCAATCGCATGGGCATCCTCGACGGCAAGCGGATCCTCGTCGCCGGCGTGACGATGGACAGCTCGATCGGCTTCGCGACCGCGCGGGTCGCGCAGGAGCAGGGCGCGACGGTGCTGGTGTCGAACTTCGGCCGAGCCCTGTCGATCACCAAGCGGATCGTCTCCCGGCTGCCGCGGGAGGCACCGGTGCTGGAGCTCGACGTGACCGACTCCGAGCACCTCGACCGGCTGCCCGATCTCGTCCGCGAGCACGTCGACGGCCTGGACGGGGTGGTCCACTCGATCGCGTACGGCAACCCCGAGACCGTGCTCGGCGGCGACTTCCTGAACGGGCCCTGGTCCGACGTGGCCCAAGCGCTGCAGGTGTCGGCGTACTCGCTGGCCTCGCTGGCCAAGGCCACAACGCCGCTGATGTCCGGTGGCGGCTCCATCGTCGGACTGACGTTCGACGCCTCGGTGGCCTGGCCGGCGTACGACTGGATGGGCGTCGCGAAGGCCGGGCTCGAGTCGACCTCCCGTTACCTCGCCCGTGACCTCGGCGGTCAGGGCATCCGCGTCAACCTGGTCGCGGCGGGCCCACTCAAGACGCTGGCCGCCAAGGCGATCCCTGGCTTCGGGGAACTCGAGTCGGCCTGGGGCGACCGGGCTCCGCTCGGCTGGGACGAGTCCGACCACACGCCCACCGCGAAGGCGGTCGTGGCGCTGCTGTCCGACCTGTTCCCGGCGACCACCGGCGAGATCGTGCACGTCGACGGCGGCTACCACGCCATGGGCCTGTGACCCGCCGGCTGATCGTGCTCCGGCACGCCAAGGCCGAGGCACACGACCGTGTCGACTTCGGCCGCGAGCTCACCGACCGCGGCAGCCGGGATGCCGCGGCCTTCGGTGAGCACCTCGCCGCCCGAGGCTGGCTGCCCGATCACGCGTACGTCTCGGCCGCCACGCGTACCCGGCAGACCTGGGCAGCGGTGCAGCAGGCCTCCGGCTCGACCGCGACCGTCGGCTACGAGCGCTCCTTGTACGACTACGGCGTCGACGAAGCCCTGGATCTCCTTCGGCTGGCTCCGGAGGACGCCGAAACCGTCATCCTGGTAGGTCACAACCCGACCGTCGCCTACCTGGCTCACGAGCTGTGCGACGAGGGCAGCGACCCGGAGGCGCTGGCGAAGCTGCGGCAGGGGTATCCGACCTGCGCCGGGGCGACGTTCGTCGCGGACTGCCCCTGGGCCGACCTCGCGCCCGGCCGGGCCACCCTGGTCGACCTCACCGTCGGCCGACACAACTGACCGAGGCGGACGCGGGGGTTTCGACTGGCGACAGGGTGATCGAGTGCCGGCTCGTGGCCCGATTTGTCCTCGCAGTCCGGTTTAGCCGGTGGCCCGGTGCCTTGTGCGGTTGCTGGCTGGCACATGCTGCCAGTGAGCAACCGCAGAAGCAGGACTTGGCGAAAGGTGGTCGCGGGCGACATGGTTTCCGCCGAGATTCATGTCGTCTGTGACCAGTCTCTTGGCGCAGACCGCACCGCGGAGGCAGACTCGGCCCTGGCCGTACTCCGGCGGCGGGTCAGACCGGGGGAGCGGGAGTAGTGATGCCGTGCTCGCGGTCCGCGGCCTCGATCTCCTCGCGGCTGATGCCGAGCAGGTAGAGGATCGCGTCGAGGTAGGGGACGTTGACGGCGGTGTGCGCAGCCTCCTGCACGACCGGTTTGGCGTTGAAGGCGATACCCAGGCCAGCAGCAGCCAGCATGTCGAGGTCGTTGGCGCCGTCGCCGATCGCGACGGTCGCGGCCTCGGGTACGCCGACCTCGGCGGCGAACCGGCGCAGTGCGGCCGCCTTGCCGGGCCGGTCGACGATATCCCCGACGATCCGGCCGGTCAGCCTGCCGTCGACGATCTCGAGCTCGTTCGCCGCGGCGAAGTGGATGCCCAGGTCGGCGGCAAGCTTGTCGGTGATCTGGCTGAAGCCACCCGAGACGATCGCGAATCGATAGCCGAGCCGCCGCAGCGTCCGCACCATCGTGCGGGCGCCGGGGGCCAGCACCAGCGAGTCGTAGACCCGGTCGAGCGCGGTCGCGTCGAGTCCTTCGAGAAGCGCGACCCGTGAGGCCAGGGACTGGCCGAAGTCGAGCTGGCCGCGCATCGCCTGCTCGGTGACCCGGGCCACCTCGTCGAGGCAGCCTGCCTCGGCGGCGAGCATCTCGATGACCTCGCCCTGGATCAGGGTCGAGTCGACGTCCATCACGATCAGCCGCATCCCGTGCCGCAGCAGGCTGGCGGGCTGTACGGCGACGTCGACCCGTTGCTCGGCCGCCTCGGTGGCCAGCATCGTACGCAGCGCCCCCGGATCTGCTCCGGACACGTGCAACTCGATCGCGGTCACCGGATAGCGAGCCATCCGCTCGATCCGGTCGATGTTGCCACCCAGGTCGGCGATACGTCCGGCGATGGCCGCGACCGCCCGTGCCCGCAACGGAGCGCCGAGCACGGTGACGTGGCTGCGGCCCTCCCGCCGCGACCGGTTGTCGCCGGTGCCGCGGTCGACGTTGATGCGCATCCCGAGCTCGGTCCCGAGCTGGTCCAGCGTGTCTCCGAGCCGTTTCCAGTCCCGAGGCGCGCCGACCAGCAGTGCCAGGACGAGCTGGCCGCGTACCACGATCTGCTCGATGTCGAGCACCTCGGTGGAGTACGAGGCGAGCGTCGCGAACAGCCGCGAGGTGACACCCGGCCGGTCCTCGCCGACAACGGTGATCAACAGGGTCTGGGGAGCATCGGCAGTCATGTCGGGACGAGGCTACCGCTGCCCGGCATACGAGGTCGCGGCGACCAGCGCCCGGCGGGCGGCCGCGCCGAGCGGGTCGAGTGCCCCGCGGCGGGCCGCGACCTCGGCCGCGGTCACCGCGGCACCGTCGTCGCGCAGCGCGAGTGCCACGATCAGGGCGCAGCGGCTGCCCAGGGTGAGCATCCGCTCGGCCCGCTCCGAGGTGTCGGGCGGGAGGACCATCCGGGCAGGTGAGCGCAACGCCGTCAGCTCCTCGGCGATCCGGGGGTTCCATTGCGCCACGTCCAGGTCGGCGAGCCGCTCGGCGGTCCGTGTCAGGGTCTGACGCAGCAGCGTGTCGGCCTCGCCCGGGTCGGGCACCTGGCGTACGCCTTCGGCCGGCCACTGCCTCCAGACCACGCCGGCGCCGGCGCGCACGGGCACCAGACCGACCCCGCCGTCGATCACGACCGCCTGCCCCGCCTCGGTGGCCTCGATGTTGAACGCCGGTGGCCCGGCGAGCCCGAGCAGGTCGCCGGGCACCGGGAGCGCGACACTTGCCGGCCCCGCGGCTGCCAGCCGGCCGAGCGCCAGGATCAGCGGCGTCGAGTCGGCGCTCGAACACCTGGCCGGCAGGAGATCATGTGCGGCGTCGTCACCGATGATCCGGTCGCGGGCCTCGTCCAGGCTCACCGCGCCCCGGCGCCAGGCGTTGAACCACAGCGCGAACGTCACGGACTCGGGGAGCGCAGACACCAGCGCACTCTAGGCCAACCCGGTCCCGGTAGGTTTGTCCGCATGGACGCGGTGCTGGAGCTGGCAGGCGTCAGTGTGCGCCGCGGCACCGCGACGCTGCTCGATGACGTCAGCTGGGTGGTCGAGGAGGACGAGCGCTGGGTCGTGCTCGGGCCCAACGGCGCCGGAAAGACCACGCTGATGCAGCTGATCTCCGCACAGATGCACCCGACGACCGGGCTGGTCGGCATCCTCGGCGAGATCATGGGTGCGGTCGACGTGTTCGAGTTGCGCCCGAGGATCGGGCTCGCGAGCGCTGCCCTCGCCGAGCGGATCCCCAAGGACGAGCGCGTCTTGGACGTCGCGGTGTCAGCGGCCTACAGCATCCTCGGGCGCTGGCGGGAGGCCTACGACGACGCGGACTACCAGCGGGCCACCGATCTGCTGGTCGAGCTCGGTGCGGGCTCGCTGACCGACCGCACCTACGGCACCCTGAGCGAGGGTGAGCGCAAGCGGGTCCAGATCGCCCGGGCGTTGATGACCGACCCGGAGCTCCTGATCCTCGACGAGCCCGCTGCGGGCCTCGACCTGGGCGGCCGCGAGGATCTGGTCTCGACACTGTCGGTGCTCGCGATGGAGGAGTCGGCCCCGACGACCGTGTTGGTCTCCCACCACGTCGAGGAGATCCCACCGGGGTTCACCCACGGCCTGCTGCTGCGCGGGGGAAGGGTCGTCGCCCAGGGACCGCTCGAGCAGGTCATGACCGAGGAGATCGTGTCCGCCACGTTCGGCCTGCCGATCGTGCTGACCCACGCCGACGGCCGCTGGTCGGCGCGCCGCCGCTCCCGGCGGATACCGGCTTAGGGTTGATTCATGGACTGGCTCGGCGATCACACGTGGGCTGTGTGGCTTGCGGCCGCGCTGGTGCTGGGCGGTCTCGAGCTGGCCAGCCTGGATCTGGTGCTGCTGATGCTGTCGGTCGGCGCGCTGGCCGGCATGGTCGCGGCGCTGGCCGGGCTCGGTCTGGTCGCCCAGATCCTGATCGGGATCGCGGTCTCGGCGGCGATGCTCGTCTTCGCCCGGCCCAACTTCATCCGCAGGCTGCACACCGGTCCCGACCTGATCAGCGGCTCGGCGGCGATGGTCGGCAAGCACGGGTTCGCCCAGGAGCAGGTCACCCCTCACGCCGGCCTGGTGAAGGTGGCAGGGGAGACCTGGACAGCCCGGCCCTACGACGACCAGGCGGTCATCCCCGAGGGCGCCCGGGTCCAGGTGTTGCAGATCAAGGGAGCCACGGCGTACGTCGTCGAGGTCCCCGAGCTCGGAATCTGAGAGGAACGATGATGGGACCCGCAATCGGGATCGTACTGATCCTGCTGTTCTTGTTCGTGGCGTTCGGGCTGATTCGCACGATCCGGATCGTCCCGCAGGCGCGCGCAGGCATCGTGGAGCGCTTCGGCAAGTATCGGGCGACCCTGTCGCCCGGCCTCAACATCGTGGTGCCGTTCGTGGACAAGGTGCGCTACACGATCGACATGCGGGAGCAGGTCGTGTCGTTCCCACCGCAGCCGGTGATCACCCAGGACAACCTGCAGGTCGCGATCGACACCGTCCTGTACTTCCAGGTCACCGATCCGGTGGCGGCGACCTACGAGATCACCAACTACGTCTCGGCGATCGAACAGCTCACGGTCTCCACGCTGCGCAACATGGTGGGCGGCCTCGACCTGGAGGAGACGCTGACCAGCCGCGAGTCGATCAAGACCGGGCTGCGCAACGTGCTCGACGAGACCACCGGGCGTTGGGGGATCCGGGTCAAGGAGGTCGAGCTGAAGGGCATCGACCCGCCGCCGTCGATCAAGGACGCGATGGAGAAGCAGATGCGGGCCGACCGGGACAAGCGAGCGATCGTGCTCGCCGCGGAGGGCCAGCGGCAGTCGGCGATCCTGACCGCGGAGGGCAACAAGCAGGCCGCGATCCTCAACGCCGAGGGTGAGCGGGAAGCCGCTATCCTTCGGGCTGAAGCAGACAAGCAGGCCGCGATCCTACGCGCCCAAGGTGAGGGGCAGGCGATCCAGAACGTGTTCCAGGCGATCCACGACGGGCAACCGGACCAGTCGCTGCTGGCCTACCAGTACCTCCAGATGTTGCCGAAGATCGCCGAGGGCCAGGCCAACAAGCTTTGGGTGATCCCCAGCGAGATCGGCAAGGCGCTGGAGGGCCTCGGCTCCGCGATATCGCAGATCCCGGGGATTCCTGCCCACACCGACGGACCGCGTACCCGCGTGGACCTCGACGCGGACGTGGTGCCCAGTCCGCTGGACAGCGCGCTGGACAGTCCGGTAGCACGCGACCAGACCCGCGAGGCCGTCGCCGACGCGATCGCCGCGGCTCATGCCATCCCCGAGCCGCCGGCACCGCCGGCGGAGCCGGGACGACCTGAGTGAGCTGGTGGGAGCTGGTCGTCGTGACCCTCGCGGGCATGGCGGCCGGCACGATCAACACGATCGTCGGCTCCGGGACCCTGATCACGTTCCCGACCCTGCTCGCGCTGGGTGTCTCGCCGGTGACCGCCAACGTCTCGAACAACATCGGCCTGGTGCCGGGGTCCTTCAGCGGAGCGTACGGCTATCGCGCCGAGTTGGCCGGGCAGCGTACCCGTCTCCGCTGGCTGGCGCCGGCGTCGTTCGTCGGGGGGCTCGCCGGGGCCTTGCTGCTGCTGGTGCTGCCGTCGGCGGCGTTCAAGTCGATCGTTCCGGTGCTGATCGGGCTCGGCGTGCTGCTGGTGCTCCTCCAGCCCGCGCTGAGCCGGCGAGTGGCCCGCGAGGGCGCGCACACGACAGACCGGACGCGTGGTGCCCGCTGGGTGCCGCTCGCGGTCGGCGGGACCGGGGTGTACGGCGGGTACTTCGGTGCCGCCCAGGGTGTGCTGCTGATGGGGGTCCTCGGCCTCGGCGTCGAGAACGGGATCCAGCAGAACAATGCGATCAAGAACGTGCTGGCCGGACTGGTGAACCTCGTGGCGGCGGTGGTGTTCGCGTTCGTGGCTCCGGTGGACTGGCGGATCGTGGCGCTGATCGCGATCGGGTCGGTGATCGGTGGTCAGCTCGGTGCGACCGTCGGCCGCCGGCTGCCGGCCGTCGTGCTGCGCGGCCTGATCGTGGTGGTCGGATGCGTCGCGATCACGGTGATCGTGCTGCGCTGAGGTCTCGATACGCGCCTCCTTCGTCGGCGCTAGCCGAGGGCCGTATCGAGACGCCGACCGGACGCGAGGCGCCGAAGTCGGTTCTCTTACAGATCACCGCTCAGACGTCTCCACGTAGGCCTCCACCCACCGGCTGATCTCGTCGAACGCGTGCTTGCGCACCGGCTCGGCCGACAGCGTGACGTCGTGCAGGGCACCCGGGATGCGCACCATGGTGACGTGCGTGCCCAGTTGCGGCGCCCACCGCCACATCTGCTCCACGTCGAGCACGATGTCGGTGCTCATCACGCTCTCGTCGTGCTCCTTGGGGTTGCTGCTCGCGCCGGAGGTCAGCATCAGGATCGGTGCGCCGACGTCCACCCCACGATGGACTCGCGCGTGCCCCCGCCGGATCGCCCGGAGCCACCCGGCGTACATCGGGAACGATTCGATCGGCTTCCAGGTGGTGTCGAAGTCCCACTCGCCCTCGTGATCGCGGTGCAGCGACTTCGCGTAGATCCCGCTCACGTTGCGGGGGATCGCCTGGTAGGGCCGCCGGGCGCCGACCTGGTCGATGGCCTTGGTCGCCGCGGTACGCAGCAGCAGGCTGCCCTGCAGGTCCAGCCACGGCGAGTTCAACACCAGCCCGTCGACGTGGTGGCCGCGGTCGTGCAGCCACAGCGGCGTGATCAGGCCGCCGGTGGAGTGCGCACTGACGATCAGGTGGGGCCGCTGGTCACGACGAGTGATCCGGTCGTACGCCTCGTCGAGCTCCGCGTAGTAGGCCCGCAGGTCGGTAACGAAGCCGGGGGTCTGGTGCGGACGCAGCGAGCGGCCGTACTTACGCAGGTCCAGGGCGTAGAAGTCGTACCCGCGCGCCGTCCAATAGTCGGCGACGGCAACCTGGAAGAAATAGTCGGCGAAGCCGTGTACGTGCAGCACGGCCCGGCCGCTGCCTGCACCGTTTCCTAGGCCGTCCGCTGCCCGGTGCACGAGCGTGGCCTCGACCGTACCCTCGTCGTCGGGCTCGAGCGTGATCGTCTCGGCGTGGTAAGGCTCACCGAGGACGTCGACGACGGCGCGGGTGGTCATGCTCAATGCTGGTAGGTACCGGTGACCACGGCGCGGCCGAGCGTCTTGAAGGCCAGGTTGAAGCCGACGACCGCGGGGGAGGCGTCACCGTCCACGCCGAGCTTCTCCTCGCCGACCGCGTGCACCACGAAGTAGTAGCGGTGTACCTGGTCTCCCTCGGGCGGTGCGGCTCCCATGAACGCCTTCGCGCCGCCGTCGTTGCGGACGTGGAACGCACCGGTGGGGAGAGCGTCGTCGCTCTCGCCGGCCCCGCGCGGGAGCGAGGTCGTGTCGGCCGGGATGTCGACCACCACCCAGTGCCAGAAGCCGGACACGATCGGGGCGTCGGGGTCGAAACAGGTGACCACGAAGCTCTTGGTGCCTTCCGGGGCACCGGACCAGGACAGCTGCGGGGACGTATTGCCCAACGCGGCGACCTGGTCGTCCAGCAGCGGCGCGCCATCGGAGACCTGCTCACTGGTGACAGTGAAGGAGGCCGTGGCGGGCAGGAGCGAGTACGGGTCGGGGTGCACGGGGCGGTCGAGGTTGGTCACAGCGCCAAGATAGTCCGCCGGCGGCGGTCCCGTCACGGATCCGATCCGGACTCGGGAAGAATGGCGGCATGACCGACCCCCCTCCGTACCCTGCCGGACTCCGCCTGGCCGGCCGGCGAGTGCTGGTCGTCGGCGGCGGGCAGGTGGCTCAGCGCCGGGTCCCCGGGCTGCTCGCCGCCGGTGCCGACGTCCTGCTGATCGCGCCCGAGGTGACCCCCGCGCTAGAGGGGCTCGCGTCCTCGGGCGAGGTGCGCTGGGAGCGGCGGGAGTTCCGCGAAGCCGATCTCGACGAGGCCTGGTACGTCCTCGCCGCCACGGACGCGCCCGAGGTCAACGCCCAGGTCACCGAGCAGGCCGAGGCACGGCGGATCTTCTGCGTCCGGGCCGACGACGCCCAGACGGCGACCGCATGGACGCCGGCGGTCGGCCGGCACGCCGGCGTCACCGTTGCCGTCCTGGCCAACCGGGAGCCGCGCAGATCCGCATCGGTTCGCGACGGCATCATCGCGGCGCTGCGCGACGGCACGATCGAGGAACACCATGCCCAGCACGGGCCCGGTGTGACGCTGGTCGGCGGCGGGCCGGGGGACCCAGGCCTGATCACGGTGGCGGCCCGGCGCGCGCTGGCCGAGGCCGACGTCGTGGTCGCGGACCGGTTGGCGCCCCGCGAGCTGTTGGACGAGTTGGCCCCCGACGTCGAGCTGATCGACGTCGCGAAGCTGCCGCGTGGCCGGGCTGCCTCCCAGGACTACATCAACCAGGTCATCGTCGACCGGGCCCAGGCGGGCAAGCGCGTCGTGCGCTACAAGGGCGGCGACAGCTTCGTCTTCGGCCGCGGGTACGAGGAGGTGCTCGCCTGTGCCGATGCGGGCGTCGAGGTGCGCGTCATCCCGGGCATCACCTCCGCCATCTCGGTGCCGGCCCTCGCGGGCATCCCGGTCACCCACCGCGGCATCGCCCACGAGTTCACGGTCGTGTCCGGCCACCTTCCCCCCGGCCACCCCGACTCTCTGGTCGACTGGGACGCCCTGGGCCGGCTCCGGGGCACCCTCGTCCTGCTGATGGCGGTGCAGAACCTGCCGGCGATCGCGGACCGGCTCATCGCGGCCGGCCGCGATCGCCAGACACCGACCGCGATCGTCGAGGAGGGCAGCATGCCCCAGCAGCGCGTCGTCACCAGCGACCTGGCTGGCGTCGCGGCGGAGATGGAACGTGCCGGCGTACGCCCTCCTGCCGTCGTGGTGATCGGCGACGTCGTCGCCGTCGGCCGGCCCTGAGAACGGTGCTGACCCCATGGCTCAGCTCATCGGTGTCACCGACGCGGCCGATCCTCGGCTGGCCGACTACCGCGACCTGCGTGACGTCGAGCTGCGGACCCACTACGAAGCCGAGCACGGGCTGTTCCTGGCCGAAGGCGAGAAGGTCGTCCGGCGAGCCGTCGAGGGCGGGTACGAGCCGCGCTCGTTCCTGATGGCCGAGCGCTGGCTCCACGGGCTGGCCGACGTGCTCGACCGCACCGAGGCGCCCTGCTTCGTGGTGACCGAGCAGCTCGCCGAAGCCGTCTCCGGGTTCCACGTGCATCGGGGAGCGCTGGCGTCACTGCATCGCCAGCCGCTGCCGCCACCGGCCGAGGTCGTCGCGGCGGCGCGCACTGTGGTCGTCCTGGAGGACGTCGTCGACCACACGAACATCGGCGCGGTCTACCGCAGCGCCGCCGCCCTCGGCGTCGACGCGGTCCTGCTGTCGCCGCGCTGTGCCGACCCGCTCTACCGGCGCGCGATCAAGGTCGCGATGGGCGCGGTCTTCACGGTCCCGTACGCCCGGCTCGGGGATTGGTACGACGCGATGAGGTTCCTGCGCGACGCCGGATTCACGAGCGTGGCGCTCGCGCTCACCGACGACGCGGTCGAGCTCGAGCAGGCAGTCGCTGGCGTCGACCGGCTCGCGCTGGTGATGGGCACCGAGGGACACGGCCTCTCGCCGCGGTGGCTGGCCACCGTCGACCGGCACGCGGTGATCCCGATGGCCGCGGGTATCGACTCCCTCAACGTCGCCGCGGCCACGGCGGTCGCCTGCTACGTGGCCCAGCGCCGAGGTAGCCAGCGACGCTAGCTCCCGGCCGGCCAGCCCGGCGGGTAGTCCTCGGCCAGCGCCTCGGCCTGCTTGGAGAGCTTCTTGCGGGCCCGGGTGCTGAGCCGGTCGCCGAAGACGGTGCCGACGGTGTGGTCGGTCTCGTGCTGCAGGCAGCGGGCGAGCAGGCCGTCGCCCTGGTACGCCACCGGCTGTCCGTCCAGGTCCAGGCCGGTGACGCGGGCGACGTCGGGGCGGGCGCAGGCGATGAACGCACCCGGCAGGGACAGGCAGCCTTCTTCCCCGTCGTCGAGGTTGCGATCACGGCCCTCCGGCAGCTCGAGCACGGGATTGCAGACGACCCCTTGACTGGCCGTGCCCGTGGCGTCCGGACAGTCGAAGACGAACATCGCCAGGTCGATGCCGATCTGGCAGGCGGCCAGCCCGACCCCCTCCGCGGCGTACATCGTGGCGACCATGTCGGCCGCCAGGGTGCGTAACTCGTCGTCGAAGCGCTCCACGCGCTGCTGGGGGGCGTGCATGACGGGCTCGCCCCAGCGGGTGATCGGTCGGGCGCGGCCTCCGGTCGGCAACATGGCGCCGATCTTAGACTTACCCAGGTGAAGACTCTCACCGAAGGCAGCACCGCGCCCGACTTCGAGCTGCCCGACCAGAACGGCCGACCGGTCTCGCTGAGCGGGCTGCTGGCGAACGGCCCGGTCGTGCTGTTCTTCTATCCGGTTGCCGACAGCCCCGGCTGCACGCGCGAGGCCTGTCACTTCCGGGATCTGGCGGCGGAGTTCGCCGAGACGGGTGCCCAACGCATCGGCATCAGCCGGGACACCGTCGAGAAGCAACAGGCGTTCGACACCCACCACGGGCTGGGCTATCCGGTGCTCAGCGATGCCGACGGCGCTGTCGCGGATGCGTACGGTGTCAAGCGCGGCCTGCTGGGCGCGCTGGTCCCCGTCAAACGCACCACGTTCGTGGTCGACCGCGACCAGGTGGTGCGTGCGGTGATCGCCAGCGAGACCAACATGAGTGTCCACGCGGACAAGGCACTCTCGACCCTGCACAGCCTCTGACCTCGGACGGCTCCTGATGGAATTCCTCGACGGCGAGCAGCCGGCCCACGACCTGACCTACAGCGACGTCTTCATGGTGCCGAGGCGCTCCGGCGTCGCCTCCCGATACGACGTCGACCTGTCCAGCCGGGACGGCACCGGCACGACGATCCCGCTGGTGGTGGCCAACATGACCGCGATCTCCGGCCGCCGGATGGCCGAGACCGTCGCTCGCCGCGGTGGGATCGCGGTGCTGCCGCAGGACATCCCGCTCGAGGTCGTCACGCAGGTCACCACGTGGGTCAAGTCGCGCCACCGGTTCTTCGACACGCCGATCACGTTCGACCCGCGCCACACGGTGGGTGACGCGATCGCTCTGCTGACCAAGCGCGCGCATCGGGCCGGGTTCGTGGTGGAGGACGGCAGGCCGATCGGCGTGGTCGCCGAGGACGATTGCCTCGGCGTGGATCGCTTCACGCAGGTGCGGGACGTGATGACACCGGATCCGCTCTCGCTGCCGGACACGATCGACCCGCGAGGCGCCTTCGAGCGGCTGGCCGAGGCACGGCATCGGCTGGCCCCCGTGGTCGATTCCGACGGGCTGCTGGTCGGTATCCTGACCCGCACCGCGGCGCTGCGGGCAACGGTCTACGAGCCGGCACTCGACGCCCAGGGCCGCCTCCGGATCGCCGCGGCGATCGGGGTGAACGGCGACGTGGCCGCCAAGGCCGAGGCAATGCTGGCGACCGGCGTCGACTGCCTCGTGGTGGACACCGCACACGGCCACCAGGAACGGATGATCGAGGCGCTGAAGCTGGTCCGCAAGCTCGATCCGCGGGTGCCGGTCGTGGCCGGCAACGTCGTCTCGGCCGAGGGCGTGGACGACCTGGTCGCAGCCGGTGCCGACATCGTCAAGGTCGGCGTCGGCCCGGGCGCGATGTGCACGACCCGGATGATGACCGGCGTCGGGCGTCCGCAGTTCTCCGCGGTGCTCGAATGCTCGGCCCGCGCCCGTGCGCTCGGCAAGCACGTCTGGGCCGACGGAGGGGTGCGCCATCCCCGAGACGTCGCGCTGGGGCTCGCCGCCGGCGCCTCCCAGGTGATGATCGGCTCCTGGTTCGCGGGCACCTACGAGTCGCCCGGCGACCTGCACCTCGATGCCCAGGGACGGGCGTACAAGGAGTCCTTCGGGATGGCGTCGGCGCGGGCCGTGGCCCACCGAACCAGCACCGAGTCGGCCTTCGACCGCGCCCGGAAGGGTCTCTACGAAGAGGGGATCTCGTCGAGCCGGATGTACCTGGACCCGGATCGGCCCGGCGTGGAAGATCTCATCGACCAGATCTGTGCCGGCGTACGCTCGGCCTGCACCTACGCGGGGGCGCGGTCACTGGACGAGTTCCACGACCGGGCCCGAGTCGGGGTCCAGTCGGCGGCCGGGTTCCACGAGGGAACGCCGTTGGCCACGAGCTGGTAGCGCCCACACCCCAGTGCGAGGTCAGCGCCTGACGAAGTTCTGCACCGCCACCCAGGCACCCTGCTTGGCGTCCCAGCGGACCGAGACTCCGGTGAGCTTGGACTTCTTGGACAAGATGTTGGCCCGGTGGCCCGGAGAGTGCATCCACATCCGCACGAGGTCGGCCGGCTTGGCACCGTCCCAGATCATCGCGATGTTCTCGGCAGCGTAGTTCGCGTTGCACTTGGCAAGCAGCTTGCCCATGTCACTGTGGGCGAACTTGCCGGTCTTGGTCATCCGCAGCGACCACTTCGCGGCCCACTTCTGGGCACAGGCCACGGGCTTGGCGGCCTTGAGTCCGTGCGCCGTACGGCGCTTGTTGACCAGATTGGTCAGGCGCTTGTTGTACTTGGCGACCCAGACGTCGCCGTCGGAGCGGGTGCTGACCATGGCCAGGCCGTTAGCCGGGGCCGTGGTGAACTGACCCACCCCGAGCCCCGCCACCAAGGCGGCGGCGACGGTCGCGGCGAGCGTTCGCCAGGTGCGCTTCGACATCTTTCCTCGTTCCTCAGCTAGGGGGTACTCGCAAAAGGCTCGGATCGGACTAGATCCACTTTCTCATAACAAACATGTCAAATGGAACAAAACAGACAGTCTCGCTTGGTCAGGATCGGCTGCTGCGAGCGGTGCGACCGCGTACGACGCCGACCAACTCCTGCAACACTGCCCCGTCCGCTGCCCGGGTAAACGCCAGAGCGACGGGAAATGGTGCGACGTCGGTCACAGGTACCGCCACTTCGTCTCTGCGTTGACGCAGCCGAGCCACCGACAGGGGGAGGACGACGTGCTCCTCGTCGAGGTCTTTCGAGGTCACCTCGTCGAACACCGAGATCGGGTGCTCCCGGCTGACTGCGACCACCGGGACCTCCTCGTACAACCGGATCACATACAGGTCGGCCGGATCGACCTCGCCCCGCACGAAGCAGGCGTCGACGGTGCCGTCGAGCAAGGCGTCCCGCTGCGCGGACTCCTCGACGCGGACGAGGTCGAGCGGGCTGCGCGGATGCCGCTCGGCCCAGCGCCGGGCCCACTTGTCCGGGGTCACACCCGGCACGAAGCCGACCCGAAGCCGGCGCTGGGCGAGGGGGTCGGGGGGCATGCCCCGACTCTTCCACAGCTTTTGTGGCAGATTACGTGCTGATACAGATCTGAGTTATGTATCATATTGGTCATGGATGCCTTCTTCGCTGTCGTTTTCTGCACCGTGGCGGTTGTCGGTGGCTGGTTCGTGGTGTGGTTGTGCTTTCCGTCGGCGGCTCGACGGCGCAGGATCGGCGAGAGGTTCGCTCGCGAACACCTGGCGTACGTTCCCGGCGAGTTCGTGGCCGAGTTCGACGCCGCCTGGATCCAGCGCAATCGCTGGATGGCCGCGGTTCTTCTGCCCTGGCTACTGATCCTGGCTGTGGTCGCCATCGTCAATCCGTCGGTCGACGTGCTTTGGCCTGCCGTCCTCGTAGGCGTCGCCGCGACGTTAGGCATCCGAACCATCCATGCGCTGATACGTGCGAGCCACGTCCTGCCTCCTCCGGATGGGCGGCCGCTGATCGCCCGCAGCCGGGCGGTCTCTCCGACTGACTACCTGCCGAGGTCTCGGCAGATCGCGCTGTGGTGCCTGCTCGTGTTGCCTCTGGGAGTCGGCATCCTCGTCGTGCACGCGCTGCAGGCCGGAGAGATCGGCTCAGCGGGGGGCATCGCGCTCTTGGCGAGCGAGGCCGCCGCGACCCTGAGTGTTCTCTTGGTCGCGCTGGTGCCGTACGCCCTGTGCAGGAGGCCGGAAGCAGCAGTCGACGCCTGCCACCTGTACGCCCAAGATGCCTGGCGCAGCGATGCACTGGTCGAATGCCAGGAGCAAGCGTTCTTCGCAGTGCTCCAAGTGGCCTTGGCGTCGCAAGCCTTGTCTGATTCGCTGGCCGTTGTGTCCGCACCTAGCCTGGTCCTGTTCGGCATCGCGGTGCTTCTCGGCTCCAGAAAGCGTGCCAAGCTCTGGTTCCGCAAGCGGCTGTGGCCGATGCTGCCACCGGACCATGTGTTGATGCCGGGGGAGGAGCTGCACGACCTGGAGCCGGCAGCATGATCGCGATCGACGCCACCGACACTGCTCCGCCCTACGAGCAGTTGCGCCGCCAGATCACCAAGCAGGTCGAGTCCGGGGAGCTCCAGCCCGGGGACCGGCTGCCGACGGTGCGCCGGTTGGCCGGCGACCTGAAGCTCGCGCCGAACACGGTGGCGCGGGCGTACCGGGAGCTGGAGGCTGCCGGGGTGATCGAGACGCGTGGGCGTGGTGGTTCGTTCGTGATGGGTGACGAGGTCGAGCGGAGCGCGAGGAGCGCGGCGGCGGAGTATCTGGCGCGTACGAAGGCACTGGGTCTCACGCCTGCCGAGGCACTCCAGCTGGTCAGCCGCCTGGCCAAATAGCAGTCGTCCGTCTCAGCGGGACGTATATGTCCCGCT
>JASGGG010000030.1:0-29909 GCA_047605165.1 Nocardioidaceae bacterium | reverse complement strand
ATCTCCGGTTCCGGGCGATCGGCGCGAGCGACCTGGGCTCGCAACTGATCGCCACGATCGTGGCGATCGTCCTCGCCGCGTCAGGGGCGGGCCTGTGGGCCCTGGTGGCGCAACAAGTCGTGAGTGCGCTCGCCGCGGCCACGATCTGCGTCGCCTTGGCCGGCTGGTGGCCCAAGCTCCCCCATCGGCATGCGAGTGTCCGCAGATTCTTGCGGTTCGGAGCCGGAGTGTTCGGGACCCAAGGCATCTCCTACCTGACCAAGAACGTCGACAACATCGCGATCGGTGCCGTATACGGCCCGACACCGCTGGGTCTCTACAGCCGCGCTTACCAGCTGATGATGATGCCGCTCAACCAGATCAACGCACCGATGACGAACGTCGCGGTCCCCGTGCTGTCTCGCGTCCAGCACGACGATCGACTCTTCGTCGACTATCTTCGCAAGTCCCAACTGGTCGCCTGCTACGTCACGGCCACCCTCTTCGCCGTCGCCACCGGTTTGGCCGAGCCGATCGTGCTGGTGCTCTTCGGCAAGGCGTGGTCTGCGGTCACCCCGCTTTTCGCGATCCTCGCCGTCGGCGGCGTATTCCGGGCAGTCGCCCAGATCGCCTACTGGGCCTATCTCGCCCGGGGCGCCTCCGGCGCGTTGTTTCGGCAGCGGTTGGTCACCGGGCCTCTGACGATCGGTTTCATTCTCGCCGGCCTGCCGTGGGGCGCCGCCGGCGTCGCATGGGGCGCTTCCGCAGCCGGCTTGATGGCCTGGCTGGTAGCCGTGATTCACGTAGGCCGCGTCACCGGATTCGACAGTTCCCCGTTGATCTGGAACGCAACACGCATCGTGGTGTCAGTCGGGGTGCCCTGCGGACTCGTGTCATTCTCAGCCACCCTCCTTGCCGTCACCCCGATACTCCAGATCGTGCTAGGCCTCGCCTTCTCCGCCGCCTACGTCGGTCTCGCGTACGCGCTCATCCCGCTCGTGCGGCAGGACCTGGATCTGACCCTGTCGTTCGCCAGGCGAGCGTTCACCCGCACGCGGCCGGCCTGAGCGTCATCGACCGCCGTCGGAGCCGTAGTCGTAGGTGCTGTACCGATAGGCGTCCACGCCGCGTGAGGGTGTGCGGTTGAGAACCGCGCCGGCGATGGGCGCCTCGACGACGCGCAGCGCGTCTACTGCACGCACCACATCGGCTCGGCTGGTTTTGCCGTAGCGAACCACGAAGACGACCCCGTCACTCAGACCGGACAGGACGACCGCATCGGTCACCGGCAGCAGGGGCGGGGTATCGATGACGATCAGGTCGTAGGACTTCTTGAGGCGCTCGATCAGATCGGCCATCGCACGGCTGCCGAGCAGCTCGGAGGGGTTGGGCGGCGTGGAGCCGGCCGTGAGGACAGCGAGGCGTCCGCGGTCCACTACTTGGATCACGTCTTCGCATTCGACCTGGCTAGCGAGGACATTGGTAAGTCCCGCGGCGCCTTCCAGGCCTAAGTAGCCGGCTACCTTCGGTCTGCGCAGGTCGGCCTCGATGAGGAGTACCCGCTTGTCTGCGCCGGCGAAGGTCAGGGCAAGGTTGGTGGCGGTGCTGGACTTGCCCTCGTTCGGCACCGCCGAACTCACGAGCAGCACCTTGAGTTCACCCTCGACGCCGACGAAGGACAGGTTGGTGCGAAGGCCTCGGAACGCCTCCGCACGGGTGGACTGCGGGTTGGCGATCAGCAGGGGGGCACGCTTGGCGGACGAGTCTTCCGGGAGCGCAGCCAGCACCGGCAGGCCCGTTACCTCGCCCAGCACCTGTGTGGTGCGAACGGTGCGATCCAGGATCGTCAGCCCAAGCGCGCCAAACACGCCGAGCACCGCGCCCCCCACCAGTCCGAGACCGACGTCGATCTTCTTGTGGGGGCTGACGGGGTACGGATTCAGCTCCGGGCCTGACACGACATCGAGATAGACGGGAGCCTTCTGCTTGCCGGTCCGGCTCTCGATGGAATTCACCAACCGGGGAAAGACATCGGCGATCCCACGAGTGATCTGCAGCGCCCGGTCCGGGTCGGAATCGTTGATGGTTGCGGTGAAGAGAACCGTGTTGAGATCAGCTCGGCCGCTGATCTTGCGCTGGAGGCGAGCAGGGTTGAGGCCACTGTCGACCAGATCAGGATCGTTGTCGAGCACTTCCTGGGCGAGCCGCTGGCTGTCGAGCAGTTTGACGTAGCTGTTGACCCGCTGCTGGCCGAACTGATCACCCTGGAGGGCACTGCCGTCGGAGTTCGGGGTGACCGCGAAGAACGTCACGCTGCTGGCGTACACCGGATCCGCCCGCAGCACCACGATCCCCATCAAGCCTGCACCCAACAGCGCTGTCACCACTGGAATCCACCAATGTCTGCGCAACGCGCGTAGGTACCCGTGCAGATCCACGCGCCGATTCTGACACACCCTCGGATCTGCTACCCCCGCGCCGGTCTCCACCCCGTCGCTCAGGCATCTCACAGAAGAGAAGAAGCGCGAACGGGATGGTGAAGACCATGGTCATCGGCAAGTTGTCGACGACCGAGACCGTCTTCTCGAACACGCAGGTGCCCCCGAAGGCGACCAGGTAGACGGTACCTACCAGATGGCTGCGAGCCGCCATCCGCGCAGCCCGCGCCGTCGCGGCTACGAGCAGCACCAGCAGGAGGAACGCATATACGAGGCCACCGGTCACGAGGACCTGCACGACTTGGTTGTGCCCGTGGAACACCGTTGAGGCAAGCCGTTCCGATGTGCTCCCGATCACCGAGTAGAAGTCGGCCCCCAGCCCCAGCATCCGGTTGTAGGACCAGTATTGGAGGCTTGCCTGCCAGATCCCACCCCGGTTGCTGTACGCGGTCGGATCGGTGGTCACGAACGGTAGGACCATCACGACGGTCCACACGCCGACCACGGCCGCAACCGACATCACGGCCCTCCCGGCGGCCGGTGCCACTCGCAGTGCCAGGTAGGTGAGCAGCGCGAACACGGCCGCGATCATCGAGCCGCGCGACGCACTCCACACGAGGGCAAAGACGGTCACCGCCAGCGCGAGCCACCTCACCCAAGGTTGCCGGATCAGCGCGACGAACGGCAGACCCGCTGCCAGAAACTGGCCCAGGTTGTTGCCCTGAGTGAGAAACCCGACCAAGATCCCCCAAGGCAACATGGCCTTGTCACCGGTGATCAGGGCACCGCTCGCGTTGAGAAAGATTCCTCTGTCGGGGAACGCGATCGCAATAGCGACCGAGATGACAGCTGCGGCGGCGACCAACCAGCCAACCAGCCGGAACAACCGAATCGTTGGGCTCAATCGCCACAGGGCGATCACCACGAGTGGGTAGAGCAGGCCGGACAGGACCAGGTGCGTCCCGGCGTACTGATCACGCACCGTGAGATACGCCCAGGGCGCGAGCATCGCCAAGAGCGGACCCAGGTGGAGTCGTATCGGATCCTTCCAAGTGTCCAGCAGGATGACCAGACACAGGCCGAGGATCACCACGAGCAGCGCCTTGCCGACCAACGTCGCCATAGGCGCCGACTCGCCGAGGTCGACTCCGACGCTATGCCTCGACTTGGGAGCTATCAGGCTCTGAAGCACCCGCGGAGCCACAACCCAGGCCCAGACGACCAGGATCAGCAACGCGGCCCACCGATCACGGCGCATTCGCGAACCGTAGCCCATATCACTGGGCACAACGGCGTCAGAGCCTGCAGTCTTCGCCGTCTCACCGGCAGGTCGACCACGAGTCATTGCCACCCGCCCAGTATCCGGCATGCCAGCCGGGGCACCCGCGGTAGCGACACAGACCGGTCGCCCGATATAGTTGTCTTAGGGGGATTCGTATGCGTTACATGGGCCAACGCCCGATTTTAAGTAGATTGCTGTGTCACATCGCTGTCATCGCGCTGACGATGACCGGGATGGTGCTGTCTACTGCTCCGGACGCGGCGGCCGACACGGCACCCATTTCAATCCCGGACGAGCCCACTACCTACGCGGCTGACGCTCTCCCTACCGCACAGATCGACGGCGTTGCCTGGGCGCAAACCATCGTCGGGAACACCGTCTACGTCGCGGGAAGTTTCGCTACCGCGCGTCCGGCCGGCGCGGCAGAGGGTACCTCCACGGTGCCACGAGCCAATCTGATGGCTTACGACCTGACAACCGGGGAGATCACCGACTGGGCGCCCCAGACCAACGGCGAAGTCCTCACCATCGAGCCTTCGCCCGACGGCAAGCGGCTCTATCTGGGCGGGACGTTCACCACCGTCAACGGGGTAGCGCGGAAGTTCATCGCCGCCGTGAGCTCGACCGGTGTCGGCACCCTCGTCTCCGCCTTCGCCCCACGGCCGAACGCACGCGTCCAAGCGATTGCCGTGACGAGTACGAAGGTCTACTTCGGTGGCGTCTTCACCGCGGTCGGCAGCTCGACACGCGGCCGGCTGGCAGCCTGGGATCTCGCCACGAAGTCGTTGACGTCATGGGCACCCGCCGCCAAGGGCGGCAAAGTATGGTCGATGGCGCTGATCCCCGACCAGTCTCGGCTGATCGCGGGCGGCGCTTTCACCAGTGTCAACGGGTCATCCGGCAAGGCGGGCAGCTCGGGCTACGGCCTCGCGATGGTGAACACGTCGACCGGCGCCCTCGTTTCGATGGCCGCGAGTTCGGTCATCGCCAACGGTGGTGCCGATGCCGCGATCACCTCGGTGCATATCGACGGCGACTCCGCCTACGTCAGTGGCTACACCTTCGGCAGCGGAGGCAACCTCGAGGGCGCCGCCCGGCTCAACCTCGACGGAAGCCTGGTGTGGCTCGAGGACTGCCACGGCGACACCTACGACACTTTCGCCGCGAGCACCGTCCTCTACGTCGTAGGGCATCCGCATTACTGCGGCAACGTTCCCGGCGGGTTCACTCAGACCGACCCGCTGCAGTACTCGCGGAGCCTGGCCTTCACCACGAGCGTGGCCGGAACACTTCAGCCCGACTACTACGGCTCGGGCTATACCGACTTCGCGGGAACGGCAGCACCCGAACTCCTCCCCTTCTACCCCACGCTCGCAGCTGGCACCGTGACCAGCACCAACCAAGGCCCCTGGGCCGTTACCGGCACCGACGACTACCTGGTGATGGCCGGTGAATTCCCGACGGTGAACGGCGTCGACCAACAAGGTCTGGTGCGGTTTGCCCGCACCGGTCTTGTCGCAGACTCAGACTCCCTCGGGCCACAGATCGGCGGCACCGGGCTCGAGGCGACAGCCGCCGCGAACGGGGCCGGCTCGGTCGCGGTGACGTGGCGCACGAGCTGGGATCCGGACAACCGCGACCTGACCTATCAGGTCTTCCGCAACGGCGACCTGTCGGCCCCTGTCTTCACGACCACGGCAGCGTCGACGCCGACCGACCGGCCGATGCTGGGCTTTACCGACGACTCGGCCAGCGGCACCGCCCGCTATCGCGTGGTCGTCTCCGACCCGTTCGGGAACGAGGCGGCCACTCCCGCCACCACCAACGGGGTGACGGTGCCCACCAGCGGGTCGCCGGACGCCTACACGTCTGCTGTGGTGACCGATCACCCTGTCAACTACTGGCCGCTGAGCGAGTCTGCCGGCCCGACCTTGACCGACTACATGGGTCGCGGCGACCTCACTGGAACCGGCGACCTGACATACGGAGCATCGGGCGCACCCTCGGGCACGGGTGTGTCGTTCCCCGGGGACTCGTCCGTCACCGCTGCCGCGACAGGCTCGCCTACCAGTTGGTCCGCCAGCTACACGGTCGAGGCATGGTTCCGAACGACCTCCGCCGACGGCGGGGTCATCGTCAGCTACAGCGACCGGCCCGAGAGCGGCAGTGACCGAGCACTGTACGTCGACTCCGGCGGTCGGCTCTCGTTCCGTACGCTCGCTGCCAGCTATGCGCGCACGCTGACCTCGGCGGGGCGTGTCGATGACGGCGAGTGGCACCAGGCTGTCGGCACCGTCGACGAGACCGGGACGCGCCTCTACCTCGACGGTGTCCGGGTTGCGGTGCGCAAGGACACGCGGACCGGCGGCACACAGGTCGGTGTATGGCGGTTGGGTGGTGAAGACGTGACCGGATGGGCGAACGCGCCGGCCACCGGCTACCTCGCCGGTGACACCGCGAGTGTCAGCACCTACTACGACGGGCTGAGCGCCGAGCAGGTGCGCGCACACTTCCTCGCCGCGGGGAAGACGGCTGCCGACCCACAATTGCCGGAGGACTCGTACGGCGAGGCGGTCGTCGCGGTCGGCCCGCTACTGTACTGGCGATTCGACGACAGCGGCACCACGGCCCGCGATGCTTCCGGCAACGATCTCAACGGCACCTATATCAACGACGCCACCGCGGCTGGCTCGGGCGCGATCGGCCTGGCCGAGGACCAGAACCTCGTCACCGACGGCGACACCGCCGAGCCCGGCACCTCGGTCACCGGGCACAAGCAGTACGTGGTGAGCAACGACTCGCTCGCCGGGCCCACCACGTTCAGCACGCAGATCTGGTTCCGCACCGAGAGCACGGTCGGAGGCAAACTGATCGGCTTCGGGAGCCGCGACTCGGGCAGTTCCGCCACGTTCGACCGGCAGCTCTACCTGACCGATGCGGGCAAGCTCGCCTTCGGGATCAACCCGAGCAGCGGGAAGTCGACAGTCGTCTCGACTGCCAGCTACAACGACGGATCGTGGCATCAGGCAGTTGGCACCGTGGGGTCCGACGGGCAGCGTTTGTACGTCGACGGCGCTCTGGTCGGGAAGGCCAGTGCCACCGGCGGGCAGGCGTTCACCGGCTACTGGCGCGTCGGTGGCGACTGGCTCGACGGCTGGCCACAGAAGCCCACCAGCTACTACCTCCGAGGTCAACTCGATGAGGCTGCGGTCTATCCGACCCAGCTGTCCGCCACGCAAGTACGCGAACAGTTCCAGCTCGGCAGCGGCGTGCAGGCGAACACTGCGCCGACAGCCGCCTTCACCACCAAGGCGAGTTACACCAAGGCGAGCTTCGATGCCACCGCCTCGGTGGATCCCGACGCGGGCGACTCGATCGCCTCCTACTCGTGGGACTTCGGCGACGGCACCACCGGCACCGGCAGCAAACCGGTCCATCGCTACTCCTCCGCAGGCAACTTCACCGTCACCCTGGTGGTGACCGACCAGCACGGAAGCATCGCCGATACCTCGCAGAAGGTCGCGATTACCCAGTTGCTCGCGTCCGACAGCTTCAACCGCAAGCTGAAGGCCGGGTGGGGGGCAGCCTCCACCGGTGGCGCGTGGAGCCCTGTCGCGAAGAGATCACGATTCTCGGTCGGCGCTTCCACCGGCCGGATGGCTCCGCCGAAGGGGGTTGCCCTGAGCGCGAGCCTGGCGAAGGTGAAGGCGGTCGAGTCGGACACGCAAGTGACCCTGTCGCTGTCCAAGCTGCCTGCCCGCGGCAACGCCTCGTTCGCCGTGGCCAGCCACGTACGAGGCAAGAGTGCTTATCAAGCGCGTGCCGTCGTCAATCCTCGCGGCAAGGTCACGCTCCAATTGGTTCGCGTCGTGAAGGGGAAGACAACGATCCTGCGATCCAAGAAGCTCGCGACAACCGCCTCGCTCAAGCCAGGCAAGGCCCTTGACCTCGTGCTCGAGACCAGCGGGACCGGAAAGAGCGTGCTGCGGGCCAAGGCCTGGCGGAACGGGGCCGCGGAGCCCGCCGGCTGGCAAGTGTCTGCCACCGACAGGACGAAGGTCCTCCAAGGTGCTGGCGCGATAGGCCTGTGGGGGGCAACGGCAAAGAATGCCACGCCGCTGCCGGTGCTGCGCTTCGACGACCTCCTCGCGACGTGGCGCCGATGACAACCGACTCGACCCCGGAGAGACCATGACTACGCCAACTCCACCCACCTCGCTCGTCGTCGCCGTGCTCACGTATCAGCGGCCCGACGACCTCCCCGAACTGCTCCCGCTGCTAGCCGCACAAGCCAATGAGCTCCGGTTGCAAACGAAGGTGCTCGTGGTGGACAACGATGCCGGCGCCAGCGCGCGACCCGCGGTAGAGGCGCTGGGCCTGCCAGAGGTTCACTATGTGGTCGAACCTCAACCGGGGATAGCAGCGGCGCGCAACCGGGCACTCGACGAGGCGAAGCAGGCCGATCTCCTGGTGTTCATCGATGACGACGAGCGCCCAGAGTCGCGGTGGCTGCAGCACTTGCTGACCACCTACGAGGAAACCCAGCGGCCGGCGGCGGTTGCCGGTGCCGTGGTGCCCCATGTCGGTCGAATCGACGATCCGTGGCTCACTGCCGGAGGGTTCTTCACCCGACAACGGCACCGTTCCGGATCCGAACAGTCGGCGGCAAGCACCGCCAACCTCCTGCTCGACCTGCGACAACTCGGCGGCATTCGGTTCGACGAGAGGTTCAGCCAGACCGGCGGCTCGGACACGATGTTCACCCGGACCCTCGTCCAGCGTGGCGGTCGAATTGTCTGGTGCGACGAAGCTGTCGTGGTCGACCACATCCGGAACGTACGGCTGAGCCGCGCCTGGGTGCTCCAGCGACACTTCCGCGCTGGCGCAACCAACAGTCGTGTTGCCGTCGCCCTAGCTCGTCCGATGGCCAGACTGGCCACGCGCGTGGAGTGGACGGCACGCGGTATGGCCCGAATCACGCTAGGCGGGCTGCGCACCGGTCTCGGTACTCTGGCCAGAAATCTGGGTCACCAAGCCCGGGGCAGCCGCACGCTGGCCCGAGGCGTGGGCATGGTGGCGGGTGCCTGGGGAATCCGGTACGTGGAGTACCGCCGAGGCGCGAAGCGGAACCTGTGACGAATGTCCGGAAATAGATTCACAGAAATCGCTTCACAGAGCCGCGGCAGCGTCAGCCGACCGCACCGCGGAACAGGCGACCACCTGCCCATCGCTACGAGACACCCCGGCGTTGTGGGCACTGCGCCATCTCCGGGCCATCTCCGGGCCATCTCCGGGCCAGAACGGACGGGTCGACAGGCCCGCTTTGGCGAGAGGATAGGGTAATAGTCCGGTTTGCCTATAGCGTCGAGCCCGGTGCTTGACCGAAGATAGACCTGTCGGCCTGCATCCGGTGCTGGAGTGCCATGCAACAATGGTCCAAGCAGCACTGGGCCAAGGCAACACTGGATCCAAGTCGACATCAGGCCGGGGGGCCTGTTCCGGGCAGAGGGGTTCTGTCCGTCAGTTAGTGGGGTTTCGCAGATGACTGCGAAGATTGATTTTTGGGGGACTCGCGTCATGACGCACCGTTTTGTGGTCCGACACGCACTTGTCGCGGCGCTGACCGCAATGTTGGCCATCGGCGGCCTGCAACTTGCCGCCTCACCGGCCAACGCCGATACGAACCCGGCCGTTGCCGACGACCCGACCGATCCGACCACGTTCTCGTCCGTGGGGCTGCCGACCGTGCAGATCGACGGCGTGGCCTGGTCTCAGGTCGTCGTCGGGGACACGGTCTACGTCGGCGGCGAGTTCACCACCGCTCGCCCAGCGGGCGCGGCGGAAGGCGTGGACACCGTCGCACGAGCCAATGTGCTGGCCTACGACGTCACGACCGGGGAGCTCGACACGAGTTTCGTCGCCAACACCGACGGCGAGGTCAAGACCATCACCTCGTCGCCCGACGGCAGCCGTATCTATATCGGCGGCAGCTTCACCACGGTCAACGGGACCACCCGACGTCGCATCGCGGCACTCAACCCCACCACCGGCGCGCTGATCACCAACTTCAATCCCAACCCGAACGCGTCAGTCCAGGCAATCGCAGCCACCGACACCACCGTCTATTACGGCGGCCTGTTCACCACGGCCGGTGGGCAGACCCGTAGCCGGCTGGCAGCATCGAGCGTGTCCGACGGTTCGTTGTTGTCGTGGGCCCCGGTAGCGGCAGGGGGCCGCGTCTCTGCGATGGCATTGACGCCCGACGGCTCCGAACTCATCGTCGGTGGGCAATTCACCACGATGAACAGCAGCAGCAACCCTGGCTACGGGCTTGCGGCGCTGGATCCCTCGACTGGAGCATCGCTCGCCTTCGCCGCGAACGCGAGCGTTCGTGATGCCGGCGACAACGCGGGGATCACCACCATCACGGTCGACGACGATTCGATCTACGCGGGCGGCTTCGTGTTCGGCTCAGGCGGCAACCTGGAGGGCGTCACGCGGATCAACCTCGACGGCACCATCGACTGGATCGATGACTGCCACGGGGACACCTACAGCGCGTTGTCTTCGGGTGATGCGATCTACCAGGTCGGCCATGTGCACTACTGCGGCAACCTTCCCGGCGGGTTCCCGCAACCCTCCACGTGGGTCTTCTACCGCGGCATGGCCTACTCCAAGCAAGGCACCGGAGTGCTCAAGACGGAGTACAACGGCTACACGAACTGGGCCGGCAACAAGGCGCCCAGCATTCTCTCGTGGTTCCCCAACCTCGAGGCGGGTGACTACACCGGCCAGACCCAGGCGGCTTGGTCCCTGGCGACGACGTCTGACGGCGACTACTTGGTCGCGGGAGGCGAGTTCCCGTCGGTCAACGGCACCGACCAGCAGGGCCTGGTCCGCTTTGCCCGCCCCGACGTGGTGTCCCCGACGATGGGGCCGGACGTCAAGGGGAGCAACTTCGCACCGGCACTGACGTCCCACGCCTCAGGTGAGGTGGAGTTGAGTGTCCAGGCCAACTACGATCGCGACAACAGCAACCTGACCTACCAGATCCAACGCCGCCTGGGGACCTCCGGATCACGCACGACGGTCGACACGCGCGTGGTCGACAGCACGCCTTGGGACCGCCCGTGGATCAACTTCGTCGATAGCGGGCTCACGCCCGGATCGGTTTACCAGTACCGAGTCGTCGCGACCGACCCGGATGGCAATGCGGCGACATCGACCGACGTCAGCGTCACCGTCGCGTCCTCGGGGACGTCGACCAGCGACTACGACCAGGCGGTGCTCGCCGACGGTGCCCAGTCCTACTGGAAACTCGACGAGGCGAGCGGAGCCACTTCGTACGCTGACGAAGCGGGTGTCGACCCGATGACACCTACCTCCAACGTGACGGCGGGAGTCTCCGGCGCGATGACCGGCAGCACCGCGGTCAGCTTCCCCTCGAGCGGCAGCCAGTCGGCTGCATCGACCAATCAGCAGATCGGTGCCTTCTTCTACAGCGTGGAGGCCTGGTTCAAGACGACGAGCACGAAGGGTGGCCGAATCGTCGGCTTCAGCGGCGCACAGACCGGGAGCAGCAGCGCGAGCCAAAGCGACCGGATGCTCTATCTGAGCAGCGGCGGCGCCCTGAACTTCGGCTCCCGGCAGAACAGCACCAACCGCGTGCTGACCAGCTCCAGCACCTACAACAACGGCCAGTGGCACCATGCGGTCGGAACCGTCGGCGACGGGGGCATGGCGCTCTACGTCGACGGCGTGAAAGTGGCGTCAAGCACCGCGACGCGTACCGGTGGCGCGTACAGCGGCTACTGGCGGATCGGTGGTGACAATCTGAATGGCTGGACGAACCGTCCCAGCAGCGACTACCTCAACGGCATGATCGACGATGTCGCCGTCTACCGCCGTCCGCTGACCGCCAACCAGGTGCGGAACCACTTCGCCGCCGCTGGCGGCACGGTCGTCACCCCGTCGGACGACTACGGCGCCGCGGTCTACGACAGCGGCCCCAACATGTTCCTCCGCTTCAGCGAGACCAGCGGGACGACCGCAGCCGACAGCAGCGGCAACGGCAACGCCGGCACCTACACCAACGGGCCCGTACTCGGCGGCACCAGCGCGATCGGGCTCACCAGCGACTACTCCGCCAGTTTTGACGGCACCAACGACTTCGTCGCCAACAGCGCATCGGTAGGAGCACCGCCGGTGTACTCCGAGGAGGCCTGGTTCAAGACCAGCACAACCACCGGTGGAGATCTCGTCAGCTACGGCAACAGCCGCACAGGCACCTCGACGAGCTTCGACCGCCAGATCTTCATGACGGACTCCGGTGAGCTCCGCTTCAGCGTGGAGACGACCGCCGGAGAGAGCGTTATCGCGTCGTCCGCGGCGTACAACGACGGCGCCTGGCACCATGTCGTGGCCACCCAAGGCAAGACCGGCATGCGACTCTACGTCGACGGCACGCTGGTGGCCAGCAACGACAACGTCGTCAACACCAACTACGACGGCTACTGGCGCGTCGGCGGCGACAGCCTGAGCGGGCTTACGTCTCAGCCGAGCAGCAACTACTTCAAGGGCTCGATCGACGAGGTCGCGGTCTACCCGGCCGTTCTGTCCGCGAGTACGGTTCAGTCGCACTTCACCGAAGGCGGGGGCATCGTCGCCAACGACTCGCCAGTGGCATCGTTCACCTCGTCGGTGGACAGCATGGTTGCCTCCTTCGACAGCTCCGCGTCGACCGACGCCGACGGGTCGATCGCGAGCTATGCATGGGACTTCGGCGACGGCGAGACCGGCACCACCGCCAACCCGACCCACACGTACGAGACGGTGGGCACATACACGGTCACCCTGACGGTGACAGACAACGAAGGTGCGAGCACGTCCGTATCGCAATCGGTGACGGTGACCAACCCGCTGCCGACGGCTAGCTTCACGTTCACCGCATCGAACAAGACGGTGACCTTCGACAGCTCGGCATCCAGCGACACGAATGGAACCATTGCGTCCTACAGCTGGGACTTCGGCGATGGGACAACCAGCACCGAAGCCAACCCGGTTCACACCTACGCCACGCTGGCAAGCTACACCGTGAGCCTCGTCGTCACCGACAACAACGGCGGCAGCAGCAGTGCCGCGACGACGACGCTCACACTCAGCAACACCGCGCCCACCGCGGCGTTCACCAGCTCGGCGACGGGTCTATCGGTGACCTTCGACAGTAGTGGCTCGGCGGACACCGACGGAACCATTGCGTCCTACAGCTGGGACTTCGGTGACGGTGGCGTCAGTACGGCGGCAAACCCGACCCACACGTATGCCTCGTCGGGCACCTTCGAGGTGACCCTGACCGTGACGGACGATGACGGTGCGACCGGCTCGGTCACCAAGTCGGTGACCGCGACCACGACAACCAAGACGACCTTGGCAAGCGACGATTTCACTCGGTCCGTCACGTCGGCCTGGGGCGCCGCGACGCTCGGAGGCACGTGGGTTCGCACGGGCACCGCGGCGAACTACTCGGTCGACGGCAGCACCGGTGTGATGAACATGGCGGCCGGCGGCCAGACCTCCAGCATGCGGCTCCCCCTGTCGGTCGCGGACAGTGACACGACCGTCAAGATGAAGATCTCCGCTATCCCGAACGCCGGGACCAACACCATCGTGGTTGGCTCCCGGTCACCCAACAGTACGGCACAGACGGGCTATCGGGCACGACTCCGGTTGGCCTCGACGGGAACCCTGACCTTGCAGTTGCTTGCTTCGGTCAACAACGTCGACAGCGTCGTCGCGGCGCAGGCGCTGCCGAGCAGCACGACGTTGACGCCGGATGCTTACATCAACGTCAGGTTCCAGACCGAAGGGACGTCGCCGACAACACTGCGTGCTCGCGCATGGCTGGCCGGTACCACCGAGCCCAGCACGTGGCAGGTGACCGGCACCGACAGCACTGCCTCACTCCAGACCACCGGAGGCCCGTACCTCGGGGCATACGTCAGTGGTAGCGCGACGAACATCCCCCTCACGGTGACCTTCGACGATCTCACTGTCACCACGATCGCGGAGGACGCCGCCACGAACGTCGCGCCCAGCGCCGCGTTCTCATCGAGCGTCACGAACGCCACCGTGACCTTCGACGCCTCGGGTTCCTCCGACACCGACGGCTCCATCGCCTCCTACGCCTGGGACTTCGGCGACGGATCCACCGGCACCGGAGCCACACCCAGCCACACCTACACGGCCGCCGGCAGCTACGACGTCACCCTCACCGTCACCGACGACGACGGCGCCACCGACTCCGTCACACACTCGGTGACAGCGACCCTCGCTGCCGAGAATGTCGCGCCCAGCGCCGCGTTCTCGTCGAGCGTCACGAACGCCACCGTGGCCTTCGACGCCTCGGGTTCCTCCGACACCGACGGCTCCATCGCCTCCTACGCCTGGGACTTCGGCGACGGATCCACCGGCACCGGAGCCACACCCAGCCACACCTACACGGCCGCCGGCAGCTACGACGTCACCCTCACCGTCACCGACGACGACGGCGCCACCGACTCCGTCACACACTCGGTGACAGCGACCCTCGCGGTGCTCGCAAGCGACTCCTTTACCCGCACGGCCACCAGCGGGTGGGGAACTGCCGTCACGGGCGGTGCATGGCGCACCACCGGGACCGCGGCGAACTACTCCGTCAACGGCACCCAGGGTGTCATGACCATGGCGGCCGGGCAGACCAGCTCGGCTCGGCTCGGAGCGACTGCGGTGACCGACAGTGACGCCACAGTGAGCGTGGTCTTGGACAAGATCCCTGACGGGACAGCCAACTACGTGACGCTCGGCTCCCGCTCGCCGAACAGCTCGGTGCAGACGGCTTATCGCGCCAAGGTCGCGGTGAAATCCGGCGGAGCACTGGTTCTGTCGCTGACCACCGTCGTGGCAGGCACGGAAACCACCTTGGCAAGCTATACGCTCCCGTCCGCAACCACCTTGACCGCCGGGGCTCCCCTGATGATCCGGCTGCAGACCGCGGGAACCTCGGCGACGACGCTCAAGGCCAAGACCTGGCTCGCCTCGGCCACCGAGCCCAGCAGTTGGCAGGTGACCGCGACGGACAGCACGTCCGCTCTCCAGACCAGCGGCGGTGTCTACCTCGGTGCCTACATGAGTGGAAGCGCCACCGTCGCGCCGCTGACGATCGGATGGGACGACCTGTCGGTGACCGCGGTTCCCTAAGGAGCATCAGGCCCGAAAGCCGTCCGGCGAAGATTCGCTTCGTACCCTCAGAGGGCGCGACCTGTCAGTGACAGGTCGCGCCCTCTCAACATGAAGCAAAAATGATGATTTCCTTAGTTTTGCACCAATTTACCTCTTGATGGCTGAGACTAGTGCCGTCGCATCTAGACGGACACCGTAGCAGCGAAGGGCACCTCGAGGCCGACTTCCAGTCGGGCCATGTCGCTCTGCTCGGGTGCCGTGTTCGGCGCGAGACAACTTCATACGTGGGGGGCTGACCGTCGGGGGATCGACAGCTCGAACGTTCGGAGAAGCTTCATGGAGCATCCAAAGCACAAAGGCACGCGGCGACAAGCAGTTCCAACGCGGATCGTCGTCCCGCTGGCGCTGACGGCGATCGCTGGTCTTGCGGCCGCTCCGGTCAGTGGTGCATTCACGGCCAGCAGTCAGCAGACCAACACATCGGCAAAGCTCCACCAGACGACGGAAGCGAGCTCGGCCACACAGGCGACGAAATCCACCGTCGCCAAGACGGCCGCAGCGGATTCGTCGACGAGTTACCGGACCTCCTCCACCAGGGCGCTGCATACCAGCGCCCGTTTCGCGAAAAGCACGCAACTGGCCGCCTCGACGGAAAGTTCGTCGAGCTCGTCGTCGGCTCTGTCTACCTCCACCTCCTTGACCGTGTCTCCCGGCAAGCAGGCGTACGTCTTCTTCGGTGACTCCCAGACGGATTCGCTCGCATCGATCAACTACACCGTCCCAACGCTCGGTAGCGGCGCGCTGTACGCGTCCATCGGCCTGAGGACAACCACGGCGAGCAAGCCTGACGGGTATCGCGCGAGGCTGCGACTCAACCCTGACGGCACTTGGTCACTCGCCGTCGTCCGAGTCACCAGTGGCACGGAGACAGTCCTGGCTCGAACCACGCCGTCGAGCACGTTGAAGGCTGGGCAGGTGCTGACCCTGCAGAGCGATATCACCGGCACGTCCTCTGTTGTCGTCCGGATGCGAGCCTGGGCCGAGGGCACGACTCAGCCGGAGTGGCAGTTGTCGGCCACGGACACGGCAGCCGAACGAATCACCACGCCTGGGTACGGGCAGGCATATGCGTACCTGAGCAGTTCAGCGAGCACGAAGGTGACGCTGCCGTACTCCTCTCCGACCAACCTCGCCATCGCGACCGTCGCCGAGCCGACCGCGTCCACCAGCACGGCATCGGCCACGCCAACAGCGAGCCCGACAGAAACAGCAGAGACGGCGGAAGACTCGTCCACCAGTGCCACCGTGGCTCCAAGCGCGACGGCGACGGCGACGGCGACCAGCACGACCGACGTGTCCTCTTCTGCCCAAACGCTGGTCGACGCCAATTTCGACAGCCTGAGCCAGGGCTCGATGACCGCGGCGATGTTCAAGACGCAGGTGCCGAACACCGGATACAACAACGACACCTACTTCGACGACACCACGGTCATCGCTGACCCTCGTGGGAGCGGCAACGTGATGCGGGTCAAGCTCGACGCGAACACGTACCACTCCAGCCCTGCCGGCAACAACGGCCTGACCCTGTTCTTGCCGCTGTCCGAGACGCTCACCTACGGATGCATCAGCTACGACATTCGGTTCGCCGGTGACTTCTATTGGAGTGCAGGCGGAAAGTTGCCCGGCTTGGAAGGTGTCGCACCTGGTGTCTCTCCCTCCGTTCCTACGGGAGGCAACTACGCGGGGGCATCCGGATGGTCCGGGCGGGCGATGTGGCTCGGGCCCACCGCTTACAAGTGGGCCGGCCCGACCAACATGGGCGTCAGCTACCTGTACAACCCGAACCAGACGAGCCAATACGGCGACAACATCTCCTGGGACGAGGCCTTCACCGCGAACACCTGGCACACCGTCAAGATGTGTTACACGATGAACACGGTTGGTTCGGCAGACGGCCAGCTCGAGACCTGGCTCGACGGCGACAAGGTTGTCGACAACACCACCATGGTCTACCGGCTCAGCGACAACGTGGGGATCAGTCACTTCATCCTGCACGTCTTCCGCGGAGGGAACACCAGTCTGTGGACCAGCCCACAGACCGACTACATCGACTTCGACAACTTCGAGATCAGCGGGTCATAGATAGCGGAGTTCCCACCCGCCGGCCGCTGAGGACTCTGCCTGGTCCTTCCTTCCAGTTGGGGAAGGGCCAGGCAGAGTCAGGCCGGAGGCAGGGTCCGGGTCAGCCGACTCCCAGCACCCGCAGGTTGTCGAAGGAGAGGGCCGTCGGAACGGCCGTCGACGAACTTGACAGGTAGCCGTATAGCCCGGTCGCACCTGCACTTTGCAGGGAAGTGGTCGAGTCCGTGGTGGTGTTCTGCCACGCGTTCGGCTCCGTCTCGGCAGCGCTCCAGACCTTTGCGCTGAGCGTCGTGGTGCCGCCGTCACCGACCACCAGGAACCGCATCCGCACGGTGTCCCCCGCACCGACAACGAGCCCCGAGATCGCGACACTGCGAAGAGTCGTAGTCGTCGTACCGACGTTGCGTTGAATCGCGAGCGTCACGCCCGCGGAGGTGGCCCGCACCCGAGCCTGGTAGTAGTCGGTGCCCTGCCGTCGACTCAAGAGGCCGACGTACACCCCCGCACTGTCAGGCGCCGCCGAAAGCGTGACGTCGACAGTGCTGTCGGTGTCCGGCTCACCAGATGCTGCCAAGTACGCGTAGCGACCCGCCCCCGCGGTGGGCAGGTTCATCACGCCCTTGCCTGACGTGACGGAGAACGACGACGTCGCGCCTTGCAGGGTCCAGGCGCCACCGGTGTCGGCGGTGCCCCACCCGTTGTTCACCGACCGGCCGAAGTCGTCGGAGGCGAGAACAACAACGGAAGAGACCGTCACCTGCTTGGTCAAGCTCGTCGTGGCCCCGTCGTCGTCGGTGACGGTCAGGGTCACCGGGTAGGTGCCTGCCGCGGGGAAGGTATAACCGGAGGTGACACCACTGCCGGTGCCCGAGTCGCCGAAGGTCCAGTCGTAGTCGGTGACGTTGCCGTCCGAGTCCTCCGATCCGGCGGCGTTCACCGAGACGGCCAGCCCCTCCGTGGATGTGGTGAACGCGGCGACCGGTGGCTGGTTCGCTGGCCCGGCCACCGTGACCGACGCCGTCTTGGAGTCACTGGCACCGCTGTCGTCAGTGACCTTCAAGGTCACATCGTAGGTGCCAGCCTCCGCGTAGGTGTGCGACGGATTCTTCTGGGTGGAGGTGTCGCCGTCACCGAAGCTCCACTGGTAGGACGCAATGGTCCCGTCAGAGTCAGTCGCGGTCGAAGTGAACGCGACGCTGAGCCCGCTCACGTTGTTGGTGAAGCTGCTCACCGGCGGCGTGTTCACAGCAGCCTCGGTCGGCTGTGCGGAGAAGGCCGAGTAGCTGACCAGCGCGGGACCATTGACAGCGGAACCCGTCAGGTAGCTGCGCAGACCAACCGATCCGGCTGCCTGCAGTTCGGCGGCATTGTCGGTCCCCGTCAACGTCCAACTGCTGGGCTCTGTCTCGCCATCCGGCCATACCTTGAACCGCAGCGTGGTCGGGCTCGTACCGACGGCCTGGAACCGTGTGTTGAGTTTTGCTCCCGGGACGTAGGTGACCCCGGGAACCGACACCTCACCCACGATCGTGGTATCCGATGCCGAGCTCACCACCTTGGTGATCTGGGCCCGCACCACACCCGTCGAGAGGAACCGGAGTAGGCCTCGGTACTCGGTGTTGTTCGCGGTCCGACGACCGACGACATACACATAGGTGCCGTTGCCGCCCGAGAGCCGGTCCAGAGCGACCGTGGCCCGGAGATCGACATCGCTGCGGCTGATGGACCCTAGGTATCCGCCCGACTTCCCGCCCGCTGGGGTGCTAGCCAGGCCCGCGGAGCCATTCACCGACATCGTCGATGCCGACACGTACGGGGTCCAGGCGCCGCCCACCTCGGCGTTGCCCCAGCCTGAGGCCAGCGTACGGCCGAAGGTGTCGGTGGCGAACGACGTGCCGGCTGGAGCCGTGACCGTGACCGAACTGGTCGCGGTGTCCGTCTTGCCCTGGTTGTCGGTGACGGTCAGGGTGACGGTGTAAGTGCCAGCTGCCGCGTAGTCGTGCGACGGGCTCACCCCGGCGCCGGAGCTGTCGTCGCCGAAGGTCCACGCGTAGGAGGCGATGGTGCCGTCGGTGTCTGTCGAGGTACTGGCGTCGAAGTTCGCCGTCAGGCCGACGGCCGAGGACGTGAAGCCGGCGGTCGGCGCGACATTCGCGTTCGACACCGTCACCGTGTCGGTGAACACCTCGCTCTCGAGCCCGTCCGCGTCGGTCACCGTGAGCTGGACCGTCTTGGTACCAGCGGTGGCGTAGGTGTGAGACGGATTGACGCCGGTGCCCGTCTCACCGTCACCGAAGTCCCAGCTGTAGCTGGCGACCGGCCCCTCGGCGTCGGTGGACTCCGAGGCATCGAACGTCGCGGTCAGCCCGTCGGTTGTCGCGGTGAAGGTCGCGTGCGGTGCCTGGTTGGCTGCCGAGACGGTCACCGTGTGCGTGGTGGTGTCAGTCGAGCCGTCGTCGTCGGTGACCTTCAACTCGATGGTGTAGGTGCCGGCCACCGCGTAGGTGTGCGACGCGGTCGCGTCGGAGCCGTGGGCGGTGTTGTCGCCCCAGTCCCAGTCGTAGCTGGCGATCGTGCCGTCCGAGTCGGTCGATCCGCTGCCGTCCACATCGACCTTCAGATCCGTCTTGTCGACCGTGAAGGACGCGGTTGGCGCGACGTTGGGCGGTGTCACGTGGACCGACTTCAGAGTCGTGCCGTGGTCGCCGTCGTCGTCGGTCACGGTCAGCGTGACGTCGTAGTCACCGGGGTTGCCGTAGGTGTGGGTTGGGTTCGCGGCAGTGGAGGTGCCGCCGTCGCCGAAGTTCCAGGCGTACGTCTCGACCGTCCCGTCGGCGTCGGTGGACGTCGAGGTGAACTGGACGGCGAGCCCGTCGGCCGAGCTGGTGAAGTCGGCGGTCGGGGCCTGGTTGGGCGCCGTCTGCATGGTCACCTCGTGGCTCACCGTGGCCGTACCGCCCTTGTCGTCGGTCACGGTCAAGGTGATCGTGTAGGTGCCGGCGTGGCCGTAGGTGTGCGTCGACGTCGCCGTCGCGCCATGCGTCGTGTCGTCGCCCCAGTCCCAGTCGTAGTCCGCGATCGTGCCGTCCGGGTCCGCGGAGGCGGAGCCGTCGACACTGACGTCGAGGAAGGACTGACTGGTCACGAAGGCAGCCGCCGGCGCGACGTTGTAGGGCGAGGCCGCGTGGTGTGCCGCGATCTGGCTGGGCGAGAGCACGTCGGAGTAGACCGCGACCTCGTCGATGGTGCCGTCGAAGAACCGGGTTCCGTTCCAGGCGGTGTCACCACCGATGTTCCAGTACCCGGAGTACGCCTGCTGCGAGGTCTGCTCGTTGGTGCCGGTGAGCGCACCGTCGAGGTAGAGCTTCATGCCGTCGGCGCCTTGGGTGGCGACGAGGTAGTGCCACTGACCGTCGTTGTAGGACGCGGGAGTCGTGATCGTGTTGGTGAAGCCGGTCCACACGCCAAAGGTCAGCTGACCCGAGGGCTCCATGTAGACGTGGCGGTCATAGCTGCCGGAGAACCCGCCCTGCTGGTTCCCGAAGCCGATCAACTTGCCACCGTTGGTGGTGGTGGTCTTGAACCACAGCTCCTCGGAGAAGACACCCGGGCCGCTGACTTGCTGGCTGCTCGCCAGAGTGCCGCTCGAGCCGTCGAAAGCGGTCGCCTGGCCGGTCGCTGTGACGGGGCTGGAGACGCCTTGCGTGTAACCACCCGTGTAGACGCCGTTGTTGCCGTTCCCCGAGAGGTCGATGGCGTCGCCGCTGGTCTCGTCGAGCCGGTAGAAGAGGTCGGGCGAGTCGCCGTAGACCGCCTGGCCGTATGCGTCACTCGGCGCGGTTGCTCCCGGTGGCAGCGCTCCACCAGCCAGCACGAAGTGGCTCTGGACCTGCGTCTTGGTCAACACACTCGGGTAGAGAGAGACATCATCGATGTCACCGACGAAGTTCGCCTGCCCACTCCACGGGGAGTCGCCGCCGATGCGCCAGTAGCCGGTGTAGGGCTGCGCGATCGTCGTGCCGCCGTTCGAGCCGATCTTCTTGCCGTCCACCCAGAGGGTCAGGCCCTGTGGTCCCATCGTGCCGACGGCTTGGTGCCATTGCCCGTCGTTGAGGGCGCTGTTGGTCGTCACCGTGTAGGAGCCGCTGTTGTAGACGCCGAAGACGACCTTGCCGTCGGGCTGCATGTAGATGTGACGGTCGTAGCTCGAGCTGCTTCCTGTCGGGCTATTCCCGAAGCTGACGATCTTGCCGCCGTCGGTCGAGGTCGTGCGGAACCACGTCTCGATGGAGAACGTGTCGGGTCCGACCACAGCCACCGGGTCGTAGGCGCGGGCGTCATCCGTGCCGAAGTGCGTCGCCGTATTGGCGTCATCCGCGATGGCGCCCGAGACCCCGCGGGTCGCCTCCGAGCCGACCGTCAGGTCCTCGTAACCCGCCCAGTCGTAGCCGACAGTCGAACCCGAGCCCTCGCCCAATCGCCAGTAGTGGCTCGCACCATCGGCGTTGACCTGCTGGGCGTAGGGGCTGAGTTCGCCCGAGGACGCGACGGTCACAGAGACGTAGTCTCCGGTTACCTGGTTGCCGCCCGGATCGGTGGCAACGATGCGGTACCGGTACGTCGCCCCCGGGGTCAGACCGGTGTCCGTGAAGCCGAGCCCCGGCCGGTCCCAGAAGGTGGACGACGCGGTGGTCGTGTAGATCGGTTCGGTCGTCCCGCTACGCATGACCTTGTAGGTCAGCTCGGTGTCATCGCGATCCCAGTTGGCCTGGAAGGCAATCCGCGCTGTGCCCGCGGCGAACGACTGGACCGAAGGGACGAAATTCGAGCCGGAAAGACGAGGGCCTTGATTGTTGACGACCGAGCGCTTGGCGAAGCGGACCAGACCCTGTTGGGCCGTGCCGTTGACCGACGGGAACTCCCCGCCCATCACGACGTAGTCGCCGTTGGTGCTGACGTCCCACGGTCCCTGGCCGAGACCGGTGTACGTTCCGGACGGCAGGTCCGGGAACCAGTTGTAGAGCGAGGGACTCGGGGTGCCGAAGAAGTCGTAGTAACCGTAGGGATCGTGGTTTATCGTGCCGGTCGCGTCGTCGGTGAACGCGAGTCCGCGGTGGAAGCCCCAGGGGTCGGTCTGGGGGAACCCGCCGATGTTCCCGCAGTAGTGCGCGTGCCCGACGGTATAGACGGCGTCGTTGCCGACCGCCACGTCATAGGTGTCCCCGTGGCAGTCCTCGACCCAGGTGACGTCGCCGGTCGCGGCGTCGGCAGAGAACGTGCCCTCGAGGTTGCCCCCGGAGCCGAAGACGTAGCCGGTGCCGTAAACCTTCGTACCGCTCGCGGTCAGCGACAGGATCGAGGCCTGGCTGCCCGCGTTGCGGATCAGGTTGGTCGCGTTCCAGGAAAGGAGTGCTCCCGAGGTGGGGTCGAGGGCGGCCAGCCCGTAGGCGGCCCCGTCGTTGGTGTTGGCGAACGCCCCGCCGGCGATGATCTTGGCGCCGTCGGTGGTGGCGGTCAAGGCGTTGACGGTGGCGTCCGCGCCAGGGTCCCAGCCGGTCAGGGCGCCGTCGGACGCCTGAAACGCCGCCAGACGGGCACGAGCGGTTCCATTCGCGGTGCTGAAGCTGCCGCCGGCATAGACCGTGCTGTCGGTGGCGAAGACAGCCTTGACCTTCGAGTTCGTACGCGGGGAAAACGCGCTGACGAGGCTGCCGGTCGCCGTGTCGAAGGCAGCGATACGGTTGTGGGTCACGCCGTTGACCTGGGTGAAGTCGCCACCGATGTAGAGCCGCGAGCCGTCGGGCGACGCCGACAACGAAAGCACCTGCGCGTTCGTAGTCGGCGCCCACGAGTTCAAGGCACCCGTAGTCAGGTTGAAGGAAAGCAGGTTCGTCCGCGTCACGGTGTTGACCCCCGCGGCGGAGCCGGCCGGCCTGGCCGTACTGAAACTGCCGCCGGCGTACACCGTGTTGCCGACGATCACCGTCGACCAGACGACGCCGTCGACTTGAGCAGTGGGCAATGCGTCGGCGCTCATCTGATCCGCTCCCGGGACGGCGATCGGGCCCGGTGCGGCCGCCGCAGAAGGCGCGGTCACGACCGCTACGAATGCCAGCCCGGTCAGAGCCGTCGCAAGCGTGACAGCTCCAGCCCCGATCTGCTTTGCGCGGTCAGCGATTTTCCCCATGAGATCCCCACCCGTGTCGTACGCAGGCAAAGCAAGGCGCGCCCTTAAGACAAGCCCCCCGGCCTGAACCCCCAATGTGACGCGGAGAATAACGGCGTGTGACGCCGATCTCCTCCGACCGGTGCAGCATACCCGATCTTCCCGAAGGGGTAAATCCGGACAACCTGGTCAATCTTCATCCGGAGGATCCGGACGGCCTCGGGCCTCGCCGATGAGACTTTTCAAATGCGGATCGATGTTCTGGCTGTCTTTGTCCCGGTTGGTACGGACTGGACCGCGACACCAGCCGAAGAACCAACGGATTCCGTTTCGCGACCGAGCCAACCGACTCGTAGTGTCGAGCTAGCACAGAGCACATTCCCCGCGCACATTCCCCGCCCCGATTACTCTGTGAAGCCTGGAGCAACCGCCTTGAACCTGCCCCGATGCCAATCGAACGCCAGCCACTCGGATGACGCGGTACAACCCGTCATCTCCGATCGCGGCGACCTCGCTGCCGGTGCCGAGCGACTCGATAGCAGGACGTCGGCCGGCGCTCGGTCCAGACGATCCTTTCGGCCCTCGGCGGTTCTGCTCCCGCTGGCCCTGACCATGATGTTCCTGGCGAACGTCGCGCTTGCATCCTTCCTCGAACACCGCCACGACCAGGTCCCCCAGGAGAGCGCGCTGGAACAATTCGGCGGCCCCAACCAGCCTGGCGCAGCCACGGTGGCATCGCGGCTGCGCAAGATCAGCCGTGACCTCGAGCGGCACCGGGCTCACCCGGCCGCGAGGACTCAGGTCGAGGCACACAGCCAGCGAAACGAGTCGGATGTGCCATCGGCCCTAGCTCCGACCGCGACCCCTAGCACTGCCGAGGACACCGGCGCGTCGGCATCAGAACCAACGACGCTGAGCGCTGCGCCCACCACACCGGCCTCGCCGGGCGATTCCGTGAGCGCGAGCGCGGCCGATGACCCCACTGCCTCGGTGACAGACGTGACGACAACGGAGCCGACATCCTCCGATTCCTCCACTCCGGCTTCCTCCACGCCAACCAGCACAGTCGCCGCGACACCAACAGGCACCGCCAACTCCACAACGACGGCAGCCCCCACTCCCACTGCGACGCCCACTCCCGCTGCTACCGCGACAACCACTGCGACCCCCACTCCCACCGCTACCGCGACAACCACTGCGACCCCCACTCCCGCTGCTACCGCGACGGCAACCACCCCGACGGCAACAGCCACTCCCACAGCAACAGCAACCCCCACGGCAACAGCAACAGCAACAGCGCAGACGCTGATCTCGGCCAAGTTCGATTCCCTGAGTCTCGGCGCGATGGACACTGACGGATTCTCATCGATGTTCGGCTACAACCCGGGTTCGTCCAACCTCAACGACATCAGCGTGGTCAGCGACTCCCGTGGCGGCAAAGCGCTGCGAGTGTTCCTGGAGGAGGGAACCATCCACTCGAAGCCATCGGGCAGTCACGGCGCCAACATCTTCGTACCGCTTTCGGAGACTTCCGATTCAGGTTGCGTCCAGTACGACGTTCGGTTCGACAGCGATTTCGACTGGTCACTCGGAGGCAAGCTTCCCGGTCTCGAAGGCGTCTCGGCCGGCACGGCACCCAGCTTGCCGACGGGCGGCCAGGATGCTGGCGACAAGGGCTGGTCGGGCCGGATGATGTGGCTCACCCCCAGTTCCTACAGCTGGGCGGGACCGACCAACATGGCTGTGAGCTACATGTACAGCCCCGGCCAGGCTGACAAGTACGGAGACAATGTTCCGTGGGAGAAGTCGTTCGTCGCCGGGACGTGGCACACGGTGAAGCAGTGCTACGTGATGAACACCGTAGGGAAGAGTGACGGCGTGCTCCGCGCTTGGTTCGATGGCGTCCAAGTCGTCAACGACACGGCATACCAATACCGGACTGCCGCCAACGTACACATCAGCCATCTGATCTTCAGCGTGTTCCGTGGCGGTGCGACCCTCGACTGGGCCGGCTCGCACGACGACTACATCGACTTCGACAACCTGACGGTGACCTCTAGTTGATACCAGTGCAGGAGTGCCGCTCCTGCACGTTGGCGGGGCGCCGCTAGGGTGAGAAGCGTGTCGATCGCGATCACCTTGGCTACCTACCGACGACCTGAGTTGCTGGCCAGCCTGCTTCCGGTGCTGTGTCGCCAAGCCGACGCACTGCCCGAGCCGTGCCGCATCGTCGTCGTCGACAACGACCCGGCCACCTCCGCGCAGGCTGTGGTCGAGGGCGTGGCCCGGGGGTCGGTCGAGGTCGTCTATGTCGCGGAGCCGCGCCCGGGGATCGCAGCGGCACGCAACGCTGCTCTCGACCAGACAACCCAGGACGACGCAGTGGTCTTCATCGACGACGACGAGCGGCCGGCAGATGACTGGCTCCACCAGTTGGTCTCGCATTGGCGTGCATGGGGCTGTGCCGGCGTGGTCGGACCGGTGGTCTCCGAGCTACCCGACGAGACATCGGAGTGGGTGCGTGCCAGCGGCATGTTCGCTCGCGAACAACACCCCCAAGGCGCGAACGTCCGCGTGGCGGCGACCAACAATCTCATTCTCGACCGCCGAAAGCTCCGCGCTCTCGGGCTCCGCTTCGACGAGCGTTTCGGGCTGACTGGCGGCAGCGACACGATGCTGACTCGGGCACTCACCTCACACGGCGAACAGATCAGGTTCTGCCGTGAAGCAGTGATGACCGAACAGGTGCCGGCGGAGCGTGCGACGCGAGACTGGGTGTTGCGCCGCGCCTACCGTGTCGGCACGGTTCACAGTCGCGTCAATCTTGCCGTCAACCCGGCCGGCATGCCGAGGCTCCGAGTCCGCTGCAGACTCTTCGTTCGTGGGGCACGCCGAATCATCACGGGCCAGGTGAGTGCCATCGTCGGCCGATTTCGACACGGACCCGCGGCATCAGCTGCGGGAGAAGCATGGGTAGCTCGCGGACGCGGTGTCATCGCCGGCGCGCTGGGCCGCCAATACGTCGAATACGCGCGACCCACGATGGACGCCGAGCAACAGTGAGCACGTTCATCGACCGGCTCGTTCGGGCAGGACTTGGCGCTCCCCACCGAGGACATGGATGACCATGCTGATGGCTGGCGCCATCTCACGCACCGCTTGTAGATGCTTGCTCGATCTCTTGTGATGCGGATCCACCACATCGTCCAACTCCGGCGGGCCTCCACCGATCCGGTAGTAACGGAGCAACTCCGCCAATCGTGCCACCCGGTCTCTGCCACCGAGGGTTGCATCCGGCACCAAGTCATCAAAGCTGATAGGCGCACCAGAGAGGATGCTCGCGACCTGACGTATCGTGAAGGTGCGCTGTACGGCCTGAGGAACCTTGCGAACGACATGCGTACGCTGAGCGCGCGTGGCGGTCAGCACGAGCTCGGCTTCCATGATGTCCGCCGACCGCAATCTCCGGGCTGCATGGCGGGAAGCGTCGATCCCGAGATCCCGGAGCATCGTGTCCTCCTCGGCCTCGATGCTCGCACCCTCACGCGGCTTGGTCCCTGCACTCGAAATCATCGGCGGATCCGCGAGTTCTCGTACCGCGAAGGCGGTCACGTAGTGAGCGTAGGGAGATCGACAGACGTTCCCCTCGCAGACATACAACAAGTCCACCACGACGACATGGTGCCGGATAACCCGGCGGGATGCACCTCTGCTGACGGCCCATCCCGAGGAATGGAACGTGTGGCCCGCGGCCGTCAGGGCCTCTTGTGGCCGGTCCCGAGCACTGCCGCGCGAACGAGCCAGACTGTGGCGCACCTCCTGAATTCCTAGAATCCGGGAGCCACGCGGCGTTACCGATGGGTACGAGGCGCTGGACAGGAACAGCGTGGGCGCCGCCATGCCTGACGAGTCGATCGACCACACGTCGCCGGTGCCGGGCCGGCTCCGCCAGACAACGGCGAACGCGAGTATCCCGGCCCGATTCGTGTCGGCATCGCGCTCTCGCATAAGATCGTCGGGTTGCCTCGGCGAGGGAGTTCTTCTCCACTCCGTGATCGACGCGGTGCTCGGTTCTCCGCGCGTGCGGACGTGAGCTGCTCCTCGCCTGGCTACCACGGTTGTCCAACTTTGCACGAGGAGTTCACATGTCCAACGAGACCAGCCTGCCGGCCGAGTCCCGCACCGAGTTCGGCAAGGGCGCGGCTCGCCGCCTGCGTCGCGCCTCCAAGGTCCCCGCCGTCCTCTACGGCCACGGCACCGACCCGATCCATATCTCGCTGCCCGACCACGACACCCTGATGGCGCTCAAGCACGGCGGCGCGAACGCGCTGCTGTCGATCGAGCTCGACGGCAGGTCGCAGCTCGCGCTTCCCAAGCAGGTCCAGCGTGACCCGCTGCGCGGCGACCTCGAGCACCTCGACCTGCTCATCGTCCGCAAGGGCGAGAAGGTCACCGTCGAGGTCCCGATCGTGCTCGTCGGCGAAGCCGTGTCCGACGCCCTGGTCACCACCGAGCAGAACACCGTCTCCGTCGAAGCCGAAGCCACCCACCTCCCCGAATCGATCGAGGTCTCGGTGGAGAAGGCCGAGGTCGGCACCCAGATCCACGCGCGCGATCTGGTGCTGCCCGCCGGTGCGGCCCTGCAGATCGACGAGGACGCCCTGATCGTCAACGTCACCGCTGCCCCGACCGCAGCCCAGGTGGACGCCGAGCTGGCCGAGGCCGAGGCCGGAGCGGGTATCGAGCACGAGGCACCTGCTGCCGAGGCGGCCCCGGCCGAGGCTGCCGCTGAGTGACCGCCGACGTCTGGCTGGTGGTCGGCCTGGGCAACCCCGGGCCGGCGTACTCCGGTCATCGTCACAACGTCGGCTACCTGGTCACCGACGAGCTCGCCCGACGCATGGGCGGCTCGTTCAAGACCCACAAGTCGCGACTCGCCGACGTCGTGGAGGGCCGCCTGACACCAGGCGGCCCCCGCGTCGTGCTGGCACGCTCCCGGTCGTACATGAACGAATCGGGTCGTGGCGTCTCCGCCGTCACCAAGTTCTACAAGGTCTCCCCCGACCACCTCGTCGTGATCCACGACGAACTCGACATCGCCTTCGACACCCTGCGCGTCAAACTCGGCGGCGGCGACAACGGCCACAACGGACTCCGCTCCATCCGGGCGTCACTCGGCACCGGAGACTTCTACCGCGTACGCGTCGGAGTCGGCCGCCCACCCGGCCGCCAAGACCCCGCCGACTTCGTACTCTCCCACTACAACGCCACCGAGCGAAAGACCCTGCCGTTCCAGGTCGACCGCGCCGCCGACGCCGTGGAGTCACTCATCAACGACGGACTCGAACGCACCCAAGCCCGATACAACTCCTGAAGGGTATGGACCGACCGGGCCCTCCGTGCCCCGGGATTTCACCGCTCTGATGTGGGTCGCGGCTCGCGGGCTGTGTCGGCAGGCCCCACCAGGCTCAAGTCATGACCGAGAATCGCGAGGAGCTCATCCACCTCTCAGAGGCACTGCCCGAAGAGAAGGTCGAGCAGGCTGTCGCGTATCTGCGGTTAATTTCGCAAGAACCTCGCGGTGAGCGCGTGACTCGGCGCGATGCGTGGATCGCCTCCGGCAAGGTCACGAACGGGCGGACCGACAACGCGACACGAGTTGACGAGATCCTCGCTGAGGGCTTCGGCCGCTGACGTGATCCTCGTCGATACCGGCCCTATCGTCGCGGCACAACTCGTCGGAGAGGAGCGCCACGAAGACTGCGTTCGCGTCTTTCACGAACGATCGTGTTCACACTCGTGCCCTGGTCCATCGCCCGAACACGCGCCTTGCGCAACACCTCGTCATCTACCGCGAGCGTCAGGTTGGTCATAGCACCCAGTGCATCCGTGCTGCACGAATACCGTGTGACTCAGGCGCGGCCGTTGAAGAGGGAGGTCACCGAGCCGTCCTCGAAGACCTCCCGGATCGCGCGGCTGATCAGCGGCGCGATCGAGAGCACGGTGAGCTTGTCGAAGTGCTTCTCCGGCTCGATCGGCAGCGTGTTGGTGACCACGACCTCGGCAGCCGGGCCGTTCTTGAGCCGGTCGACCGCGGGGTCGGAGAGGATCGCGTGGGTGGCGGCGATGACCACGCCCGCGGCACCTGCCTGCACCAGTGCCTCCGCCGCCTTCACGATCGTGCCGCCGGTGTCGATCATGTCGTCGACCAGCAGGCACACCCGGCCGCTCACGTCGCCGACCACGCGGTTCGCGACCGACTCGTTGGGCCGGTCGATGTCACGAGTCTTGTGGATGAAGGCCAGCGGCGCACCACCGAGCCGGTCCGACCACTGCTCGGCCACCCTGATCCGGCCCGCGTCAGGCGACACCACCGCGAGCGGGTTGCCGGCGTACTTCTCCCCGATGTAGTCGCACAGCAACGGCAGCGCCATCAAGTGGTCGACCGGCCCGTCGAAGAACCCCTGAATCTGCGCGGTGTGCAGGTCGACACAGATCAGCCGGTTAGCCCCGGCAGTCTTGAAGAGGTCGGCCATCAGCCGGGCCGAGATGGGCTCACGGCCACGGTGCTTCTTGTCCTGGCGGGCGTACCCGTAGAACGGCATCACCACGGTGATTCGCTTGGCCGACGCACGCTTGAGGGCGTCGACCATGATCAGGTGCTCCATGATCCACTCGTTGATCG
>JASGGG010000029.1:0-30785 GCA_047605165.1 Nocardioidaceae bacterium | reverse complement strand
TGCCAACTCGGTGGGGATTCGTGCCAACTCGGTGGGGATTCGTGCCAACTCGGTGTTATGTCCAGGAGACGACCAGCCGGCAGACGTACGGGTCCTCGTTGCGGAACTTGGCCAGGCCCTGGCCTTCGTGGCGCTCGATGACGCGGCCGCCGTGGCGCTCGATGTTGGCGATGTAACGGTCCGGGTCGACGAACTCGCGCCTGCGTGCGAACGTCTTGGGGAGCTGTCGGTCGGCCGGGGTGCGGAACTCCAGGAACAGCAGCCCGCCGCGTCGCAGCGACATCCGAGCGAGGCGGAGCAGGTTCTGGCGGCTCTGCGGGTCGAGGTTGTGTAGCAGGAACCGGGCATAGAGGTCGACTGGCTCCGGGTGGTGGCTGAGGCGGTGGCCGAGCACCAGCACATCTCTCAGGTCGGCGAGGTTGACCGGTGCGCGTTTCACCTGAACGCCGTCGGGCAACCTGAGGTCACGGCCGAGCACGCTCAGCGAATAGTCGACGCCGAGCACGTCGCGGCCCTGTTTGGCGAACCAGCGGGCATCGCGCGCGGTGCCGGTGCCGAGGTCGACCAGGGGACGATCCGACCCGTGGTGCCGGTGCACCCACCGGGCGAAAGGTGTCGGCTGCGTCGGGAGCCGTCGGCCGGCCCTGGAGGCATAGAAGGAGTCCCACTGCTTGCGATAAGGGTGGAGTCCGCCGAACCAACCCTCCAGGCGGCGGACCAGCCAGCGCGGCGTGTCGTACTGGAACGACGGGTCGGGCACCCGCCAGCCGGGGCCGTAGGTGGCTTCCAACAACCGTTCGTACTCCTTGGGCGCGGGCATCGGGTGTCCGTGCAACTCCAGCGTGGTCAGCGGCAGGAGCGACGCCTCGTCGAAGCCGTCGAAGCCGGTGTCCGAGGGCATGTACAGCACGCCGTCGACCCAGTGCGCGGTGAACACGTCCACGAAGCGCAACGAGCCGTCGGCACCGGGCAGCCGTACGTTGAGGCGGGTGCCCATGCCTCGGCGGACCGTCCAGCCCTTGTCGGTCAGCAGGCGCTCGATCCGGTAGGACTCGCGGATCACGTCGACCGGATGATTCTGTCGGCTGAGGTAGGCCAGGTCCACGTCGTTGTCGTGACCGATGATGCGGCCGTTGCGTGCTGCTCCGAGCAGGGTGCCGTAGGAGATGAACGCCGGCACTCCCGCGTCGTCCTGGAGCACTCGGAGCAACTCGGCACACTGGCGCATCAACGAGTCGACCTGCTTGTCGCTGTCGGCCGACAGCGGTTTGATCAACCGGCCGTACTTGTCGAGGATCAGGGGCGCGCCGGCCGCGTTGCGGACCGCCATGTGCCGGTCGTGACCGCCCTTGAACACGTGACTTCCCGCGGCGACGATCCGGCCCGAGACGTGCTCGCGTATCTCGATATCGGCGACTCCGCGGAGGAACCTGCGCAGCGCCTTCGGCCAGGCGGCAAGGAGCACATCGGTCTCGGCCACCGTGTCCCGCAGGGGTTGCAGCGACCAGATGTGCTGTCCGTTGGCGTAGACGTCGTAGGTGCCATCGGGAGCGAGGTCGGCCGGCAGTCCGAGCCCGTCCAGGTCGATGCGCAGGGGAGCCGGCGCGCTAGTCATCGACGTTCCTCCTGCGCGGGGACAGCGAGCGGGACAGGCTGGCGCGGCTGGGGGTCCTTCTCGACAGCTTCGCACGAAGCGCGTCGCGCTCGAGGGTGGCCGCACGATGATCTCGGATCATCTGCTCGATCGCGTCGAGGGCGACCTCGAGCATCTGCTCGGTAGTGACGTCGTCGGGGTAGGGCGGCGGGACTTCGGGGTCCGGCGGCTGGTACCGCAGATCGCCGAGATCGCCCACCACGTCGTACCCCTCTCGCCTGATCGTGCGCGCGGCCGCACGACTGCGGCGTACGAGTTCGGCGGTCACGTCCGGCCGGGTGCCGAACCGGGGGCCCTGCTGGGGCACCAGCACTTCGTGCCCGAAGTACTGCCGCACCCAACGGTGCCGGGTGGCGCCGTCGAGAAGCTCCTCGGAGAGTCTCGGCTTCAAGGCATGCAGCAGCGCCGCCTGAGGCGCCCCCAGCGACGAGTTGGCGAAGGCCACGTCTCGCTCGAGCCGGGTGTCGTCGATGCCGGTCGTCTCGGTCCAGCGGTCCCACAGCAGATTCCGGGGAGAGCCGGGCGGTGGCACCGTGATCACGTGGATGCGGTCGGCGGGGATCTCCGCCGACCACTTGTGCAGTACCTGGGGGATGTTCTGCGATCGCCAGCCCCAGGCGCCCTGGAGCCTGTTCTCCAGGGCGTCGGCCATGAACGTGTCGAAGGATTGGTCCACGAACATCTTCAACCCCTCCTGCCAGACCGCCGGCCATTGCAGGACGTAGGAGCGCACGGTGACCACGACGTGGATCTCGGCCGGAGGCAGTGAGGCGAGACAACGCCTGATCTGGGCCGGCTTGAACATGCTGAAGAACTCGTGCGTGATCAGCACGTCGCCGTCGAAGTTCGCTGCCGCCGCGGCCAGGGATTGCCACACCGGGAGCCGGCCGCGGGTCACCTCCGGCTTGGTGCGGAGCTCCTGGGAGGCATGGAAGTGGTCGAACCGGCTGCGCCCGGGGTACAGGAGGCCTTGCCTGCGGAGCGCCGCGCGGTTGTGCCACATCGTGGTCTGGATGAAGGTGGTGCCGGTCTTCGGGAGACCGATGTAGAGGAAGATCCGCCGTGCCATCGTCAGCCTTCGACCCTGGTACGGCTCACAGACCGGCGGCGTGACGGTCCAGGAAGGCCCGAACCTTGGCCTCGTCACGCTCGCTGAGGGGCACCAACAGCTCTTCGACGACGTCGAGGAGCTCGGCGACGCGCCGGTTGAGGCGCCGCGACTCCTGTACCTCGGCCTCCAACTCGGCGACCCGGTTACGCAGACTCCGCGACCCGCCGGGAGCGTTGCGCCGCAGCCGCACCGCGAAGTCCTCGATCCGCTTCCGGGGGGCCGACGGTGGGGCAGCGACAATGCCCTGAGAAGAGTCGGTCATGAGGAGGACCCTACCGGGTGACCGTCGCCCGAAGCGCCCGTCCGCCATGGCGACGGCGGGGTGCGGCGTCAGTCTGCGGATCGCCCCGTCACCGGAGGGTCGCCGGCTCCGCGGTCCGGCGGGTCTGGCTGCCGCGACTCCGTGGTCCTGTTTGCTGCCTGCCGCCAGGTACGGTTTGGTCGTCGTCACCATGGGAAAGGACGGACATGATCGGACTGGTGCTGGCCGCTGGAGCAGGGCGCCGGTTGCGCCCCGACACCGACTCGCTGCCGAAGGCGCTGCTGGAGGTCGCACCCGAGACCACGATCTTGGACATCGCGCTGCGCAATCTCGCCGCGGTCGGGCTGACGGACGTCGTGGTGGTCGTCGGGTACGCGGCCGAGGCGGTCCAGGCCCGCTGCGCCGCGCTGGAAAGGCGGCACGGTGTCTCGATCACGCTCGTGCACAACGACAAGGCGGAGATCTGGAACAACGCGTACTCGCTGTGGGTAGCGCGTGAGCACTTCGCCGACGGAGTGCTCATGGTCAATGGCGACACGGTTCACCCGGTGTCGGTCGAACAGACACTCCTTGCCGCGGCCGCCGACGAACTGCTGATCGCGGTCGACATCGAGAAGCAGCTGGCCGAGGAGGAGATGAAGGTCGTCGCCGAAGAGTCCGGGCCGGAAGGCGCCTTGCGGCTGACCAAGATCACCAAGCTGATGGATCCGGCCGACGCCTACGGGGAGTACATCGGCGCCACCCTCATCCCCGCTTCCGTGGCGGGTCGGCTCGCCGACGCGCTGCAGGCGACGTTCCAGGGCAATCCGGACCTCTACTACGAGGATGGCTTCCAGCACCTGGCCGACCACGGCGAGCAGATCCGGCTTGCTCCGATCCCGTCGGGCACCCGATGGGTCGAGGTCGACAACCACGACGACCTGGCCCGCGCTCGGGAGATCGCGTGCCACTACTAGCCCGGATGGTCGCCACACCCCTGCACGTCGACATCAGGCAGGGGGCGGTCGGCGGGCTTCCCGGGATCCTCCAGGAGAGCCGGATCTCGACCACCGGCTCGGTATTGGTCGCCGTGGGCCGGTCGACGGGCCGGGAGATCTGGGAGACCGTCGGTGCCGCGATGCCCGATGCGGACGTCTTCTACGTCGACGGGGCCTCGCTGGCCGCCGCCGGCGAGCTCCAGGCGGAGCTCGGCAAACGCGGGTACGACGCCGTGGTCGGCATCGGCGGCGGTCGCACGATCGACGTCGCCAAGTACGCTGCCACCCGCGCCGGCATCCCGATGGTCGCGGTCGCGACCAATCTCGCCCACGACGGCATCTGCTCGCCGGTCGCCTCGCTCGAGCATCCGCACGGAAAGGGGTCGTTCGGGGTCGCGATGCCGCTGGCCGTGCTCGTCGATCTCGACTATGTCCGCGCCGCACCGAGACCGATGGTCACGGCAGGGGTCGGCGACGTGGTCAGCAACCTCTCGGCGATCGAGGACTGGCTGCTGGCCGCGCGAGAGCGCGGCGAGAAGGTCGACGGGCTGGCGCTCGCGCTGGCTCGCACGGCGGGACTCGCCGTGCTGCAGCGCACCGACTCCGCGGCAGACGACGCGTTTCTGGAGGTGCTCGCGGAGGCGTTGGTGCTGTCGGGGATGGCGATGTCGGTGGCTGGCACCTCCCGGCCCTGCAGTGGCGCCTGCCACGAGATCGTGCATTCCCTCGACGACGCCTTCCCCGGGCGCTTCAACCACGGGGAACTGGCCGGGGTAGGCGCCTGCTTCGCGTCCTACCTCCGCGGCGACGAGGAACTGCTCACCCGGCTACTGGCCTGTCTGACTCGTCACGAGCTCGCGACCGGTCCGGCTGACCTGGGGCTGACCCGCGCGGAGTTCGTGGCAGCGGTGGTGGCGGCGCCGGGCACCCGCCCGGATCGCTACACCATCATCGAGCACCGTCACCTCACGCCTGCGCAGGTTCGGGCCGAGGTCGACGCCTTCGCCGACCGCCTCGGGTGATCTGGAGAGAGAGGGGTCCGCGACTTCGGCGTCTCGCGTCCGGTCGGCGTCTCGATACGGCCCTCGGCTAGCGCCTCGGACCACTCGAGACCGTGTGATCCCGCTCACCTGAGAGCCCCGAAACGCCGCTGGACAGCGGCCTCACAGCCAGGATCCGGCGTACTCGGCTGGTAATCTGGCGGCCGTCACTCCTGGGTTCTCCAAAGAGGTTCATCGACGTGGTCATCGCCGCTCCCGCTGAATCCGTGCCTGCCACGGACGAGGCCTTCCGGATCGTTCAGCGCACCCAGATGCGCAGCGACCTGGAGATGGACGTCCGCTCGCTCTACCTGTGGGCGGTGACCTCGATCTCCAGCGGCGATCCGGACTCCGACGAGTCCGCGAACAGGTCCAAGCGAGGCGAGAACAACGAGAAGCCCGACTACTCGGCCGCTGACGTCGGTCTGGCCGGGCACGGCCGCATCGAGAACGACACCGTCGTCGTCGAGCCGGGACACCGGATCACGCTCGGTGCCTACTTCAACGCGTTCCCAGCGGGCTACTGGCGACGCTGGACCGAGCTGCGCGCCGTCCGCCTGACCACCGTCGCCCGTGGCACCGGCACCATCCAGGTCTACCGTTCCACCGCGCGCGGGCACGTGCTGCGGGTGACCAGCGAGACGATCGACAGCGCCGAGCCGGTCACCCACACCTTCGACCTGTCGCTCGACCCGTTCATCGACGGCGGCTGGTACTGGTTCGACATCGAGGGCGGCGACGGCGAATTGACCCTGGTCGAGGGCCACTGGGGTTTCGAGACCGACAAGACCGCCCAGGGGCGACTGTCCATCGGCATCACCACCTTCAACCGGCCCACGTTCTGCGTCGACCAGCTGCTGGCACTGGGCGGGGAGCCCAGTGTGCTCGAGATCATCGACAAGGTCTACGTCGTCGACCAGGGCACCCAACTGGTCAGCGACAGCCCTGACTACCCACGAGCCGCCGAGTTGCTCGGCGACAAGCTCCAGGTGATCCGGCAGCCCAACCTGGGTGGGTCCGGCGGCTTCTCCCGCGCCATGTACGAAACGGTCAAGGCCCACGACTCCGACTACGTCCTGCTTCTGGACGACGACGTCGTGTGCGAGCTGGAGGGCATCAAGCGCGCGGTGGCCTTCGCCGACCTGTGCACGTCGCCGACCCTGGTCGGCGGCCACATGTTCAGCCTGTACGACCGCACCGTGATGCACGCGTACGGCGAGACGATCGCACCGTGGCGCTGGTTCTGGGGGCCGGCCCCGGCGACCCGGGAGAGCCACGACTTCGCGCGGGTTCCGCTGCGCTCCAGCAAGTGGCTGCATCGGCGGATCGACGTCGACTACAACGGCTGGTGGATGTGCCTGATCCCGACCCGGGTGGTCGAGGAGATCGGGCTTTCGCTCCCGATGTTCATCAAGTGGGACGACTCCGAGTTCGGTATCCGGGCCAAGGAGGCCGGCTACCGCACGGTGTCCCTGCCGGGTGCGGCCGTCTGGCACGTGCCCTGGACCGAGAAGGACGACACGCTCGACTGGCAGGCCTACTTCCACGAGCGCAACCGCATCGTGTCCGCGTTGCTGCACTCGCCGTACCCGCGCGGCGGCCGGCTGGTGCAGGAGAGCATGGAGAACCACGTCAAACGCCTGGTGGCGATGCAGTACAGCACCGGCGAGGTCATCATGCTGGCGCTCCGCGACGTGCTCGACGGACCGGAGCGGATGCACTCCGACATCCAGACCCGACTGGCCGACGTCCGGGCGCTCCGGTTGAAGTACGCGGACGCCCAGCCGCATGCCGATCTCGACGAGTTCCCCGAGCCGCGGCTCGAGAAGCCCCGCAAGCGCGGCAAGGGCGTGCCCAACCCCACCACCCGGCGGGGCAAGCTGCAACTGGCCGCGGCCGGCCTGGTGCGCCAGCTGCGTACGCCGCGTAAGTTCGCCGAGCGCCACCCCGAGGCGCTCGTGCCCCATCTCGACCAGAAGTGGTACCGGCTGGCCCACTTCGACTCCGCGATCGTCTCGGCCGCCGACGGCGGCTCGGCCGCCTGGCACCGGCGCGACCGTGAGGAGTTCTTCGACCAGCTGCGCCGTTCCTCGGCGCTGCACTCCCGGCTGCTGGCCGAATGGCCGAGCCTGGCCAAGCGCTACCGGGAGGCGTTGGTCGACATCACCTCGCCGGAGGCATGGGAGAAGACGTTCGGAATCTCGGGGGCCGGGATATCCGAGGCCGGGACGTCTGGAGGCGAGATCGCTGAAGGCGGCACGCCCGGTGAGTGAGCCGCCCACGGCGACCGGGCACGTCGTCGACCCGGGGCGCGTTCCCGACGCGCCGCTTCGTCCGCCGTGGGCCACCGGTGGTCTGCTGGAGGTCTTCCGGCGCCGCTACCTGCTGCGCCTGCTGGTCGACAAGGAGATCCAGGCCCGCTACCAAGGCTCCGCACTTGGCCTGTTCTGGTCCTACGTGCAGCCGATGGTGCGCTTCGCGATGTACTTCTTCGTGATCGGCCTGGTGCTCGGCCTGCACAAGGACGTGCCCAACTTCGCGATCCACATGTTCGCCGCCCTGGTCTGCACCAACTACTTCATCGAGACCTTCTCCTCGGGCACTCGCTCGATCCAGCGCAACAAGCCGCTGGTGCGCAAGATGGCGATGCCGCGCGAGTTGTTCCCGGTCTCCTCGATGATCGTCTCGGCGATTCACGTGCTCCCGCAGTTACTGATCCTGATCGTCGCGGCTGCCTTCGAGGGCTATCGGCCCAGTGTCGGCAACCTTTCCGCGTTCGTGCTCGGCGCCGCGATCCTGGTGCTGTGGGCGACCGGCCTGGCCTTGCTCTTCTCCGCGGCCAACGTCTTCTTCCGTGACTTCGAGAACATCGTCCAGACCTGCACGCTGTTCGCGCACTGGTGCGTGCCGTTGATGTATCCGTGGAGCAAGATCGGCGCCTCGGGCGCGGCTACCTGGATCAAGGAGCTCTACCTGGCCAACCCGCTGGCACAAGCGGTGCTGTTGATCCAGAAGGCATTCTGGTTCCCCACCTGCGACGACCCGGCCGAGAAGGCCTGCCAGCCTGCGCACGCATTCCCTTCGCACATGTACGAGCGCGGCCTGGTCATGCTCGTGGGCGGCATCGTGTTCCTCGCCATCGCCCAGCTGGCCTTCTCCCGTCTCGAGTGCAAGTTCGCGGACAGGATCGGTTCCTAGGCATGACTGCGCCGTCTTGGTCATGCTCTGCCCCGTCCCCGTGGGCTTCGCTGCGCTCGTGTCCTCGGGAGGGGGTCGCATGACCGAATCGATCGTGGTGCGCAACGTAAGCAAGGAGTTCACGCTGCGCTACCACCGCAGCATCAAGCAGATCACCATCGCCGCGATCCGCGGTCAGAAGATCGCCGACAGGTTCCGGGCGCTCGACGACGTGTCGTTCACCGTGCAGCAAGGTGAGTCGGTGGGGCTGATGGGCCTGAACGGTTCCGGGAAGAGCACGCTGCTCCGGCTGGTCAACGGAGTGATGCGGCCAGACGCCGGTGAGGTGCTCACCCGGGGCCGTATCGCCGGATTGATCGCGACCGGAGCGGGCTTCCATCCCAGGCTCAGCGGTCGCGACAACATCTACCTCAACGCCGCCATCCTCGGCATGACCGAGAGCGAGACCAACCGGAAGTTCGAGCAGATCGTCGAGTTCGCCGATATCGGCCGGCACTTGGATGCGCCGGTCGGCAACTATTCGTCGGGCATGTTCTCCCGCCTCGGGTTCGCCGTTGCGGTGCATACCGACAGCGACATCTTCTTGATGGACGAGGTGCTCGCGGTCGGCGACAAGCCGTTCAAGCAGAAGTGCCTGGCCCGGATGGAGGAGATCCGCAAGGAGGGCCGCACGATGTTCTACGTCAGCCACGCGGCCGGCTCGGTACGCCGGATGTGCGACCGGGTCCTGGTGCTCGAGGAGGGCAAGCTCGGCTTCGACGGGCCGGTCGACGAGGGCATCCGCTACGTCAAGTACGACGAGCCCGAACGGTCGGGGACCGACGAGGACGAGGACGAGTTCGACGAGACTGACGAAGAGCTCGGCGCCGACATCTAGGCGATCCGATACCGCTGATCCTTCGGCGAAAGTATCAAAATTCAGGAAGATCTCCTTCTTCCTGATGAATTACAAGGATGTAGTTCAGTAAGACTGGTTGTGCGCGTGTGTGACTGGTGTGAAAGTTGGGGTGCCTGAGACATCCCCGACGCCATCAGGAGCCTCTCCGATGACCCCCTCGCGCGACCGGTTCGTGCTGCTGTGCCAGCAGGCCCTCGTGTTTGCGGCGGTCGGCATCGTGGTCGCGCCCGCTGCGCGGCTGGTGACCTTGGACATCGTCCCATCGCACCCGTCCGGCGCGGAGCAGATCGACCAGAGTCAGACCCGGAGTCAGGCCCAGGGCCAGGAGAGCCAGCTCCCCGACCAGAGCGCTGTGGCGCCCGCCGACGACCAAGATGCCCTGGTCGCGACCACACCGGTGACACCGAAGGTGCGGGAGATCTCGCTGGGCGGCGTGGACCCGGCAGCCAAGAAGAGCCTGGACGCGACGTTGCGCAGCGCTCGCGGCAAGGGGCTCGCCTTGTCGGCAGCCTCCACTGACACCCTCCCGGACGGCTCGAAAGGCCGGCTCGGCGCCCTCAGCGCTCCCGAATCGGTGACCGGTTACGCCACTGTCGGTGTCACCTGGGAGCACGGTGAGACCTTGGGGCAGAACCAGATCGCGGTCTCGGTACGCACCAAGCGCGACGGTGTCTGGAGCGATTGGGAGACGCTGGACTATCACGATGACCACGGCCCGGATCCGGGTACGACGGAGGCCAAGCATGCGCGCCCGGGCACCGACCCGACCGTGATCGGCGATGTCGACGACGTGCAGGTCAAGGCGGTCACGCCCGACGGCTCTCTCCCCGACGACATGAAGGTCGCCTTGGTCGACCCGGGACAGGAGCCGGTCGCCCGAGTGGAGCAGCCCGCGATCGACACCGCGCATCTGACCGCGTTCGAGTCCGGGGACTCCGCGGATCCCGGGGATATCGACGATCCCACCGATCCGGCGGACTCGGGCGACACGAGCGGGGACGAGGGCGCGATCTCGCCGGTGGCCGCCTCCGGGGTGACCCCCAAGCCGAAGATCTTCTCCCGCGCCCAATGGGGTGCGAACGAGAAGCTGCGTGACAAGAGCTCGTTGCGCTACGGAGAGGTGCACGCCGCGTTCGTGCACCACACGGTCAACGCGAACAACTACACCAAGGCTCAGGTGCCCGCGATCATCCGCGGCATCTACGCCTACCACGTCAAGAGTCGCGGCTGGAGCGACATCGGCTACAACTTCCTGGTCGACCGGTTCGGCCGGATCTGGGAGGGGCGCTACGGCGGGGTCGGGCGGGCCGGTGTCGGTGCGCATACCCTCGGCTTCAACGACTACGCGACCGCGATGTCGGCGATCGGCAACTACGACATCGCCAAGCCCTCGGCGGCGATGCTCGACTCGTACGCGCGGCTGTGGGCCTGGAAGCTGTCGTTGCACGGAGTCAAGGCGGCCTCGACCAAGCAGTGGGTCGGCACCCGGTACTTCCAGGCCATCAACGGCCACCGGGACGCTGGCACGACCGCATGCCCGGGCCGCTATCTGTACGCGAAGCTTCCGTGGATCCGCAAGAAGGCCGCTGCGTATCAACATTCGTTCGCATCTCGCGACCTCGATGCCGACATCTCTGGTTCCGCCTGGCCCGACGTCGCGGCTCGCGACAAGACGACGCAGAAACTGGTCGTCGTACGCACCGCCGGGCAGCTCCGGTACGGCACACCGGTGACGATCGGCACCGGGATCGGCAGTGCCGCCCAGATCGTCTCGCCGGGGGACGTGAACGGTGACGGCTACAACGACCTGCTCGTGCGCAATGCGACGACCGGCGTCACCCGGCTTCTGCCCGGCACCGCGTCGGGCAAGCTCGGCACGGCCACCAAGACCACGACGCTGTTCGCCGGCTACGACCAGCTCACGGCGGTCGGCGACTTCAGCGGTGACGGCAAGGCGGACATCGTCGGCCGCGCTGCCAGTACCGGGAAGCTGGTGCTGTTCCGCGGGACCGGTGCGGGGTCATTCGTCAAGGGCGCGAAGCTGTCGGGTTCCTGGAGCGGCTACGACCTCACGACCGGAGTCGGCGACTTCACCGGTGACGATCTTCCCGATCTGGTGGCCCGCGCCACGGACGGCAAGCTCTACCTGTTCCCCGGCGCACGCACCAAGCTCGGTGCGCGCAAGCTGCTGGGCAGCTCCTTCAAGGGGTACGACCTGATCTCAGGACGCGGGGACGTCACCAACGACGGCTTGCCCGACCTGGTTGTGCGGACCGCGAAGACCAAGCAGATCCGGGTGTTCCCCGGGGACGGCGCCGGGCACCTGGGCGCCTACCTCGGTCCCTTCACCGGCTTCAGCACGCTGAACTGGGTCGCTGCCGGTCGGCAGTTCGCCGGCTCGGCTGCCGGGGACATCATCGGCCGGACCGCCGCGGGGAAGCTGGTCGCGTACCCCAACGCGGGCACCAGCAACCTCGGCAAGATCGTCAAGACCTCCGTGTCGCTGGCGGGCATGACGATGGTGACCAACGTCGGCGACTGGAACCACGATGGTCACGGCGACGTGATGGCTCGCGACAAGTCCGGGAAGATGCAGTTGTTCCTCGGCAAGGGCGGCGCCAAGTTCGCGAAGCCGGTGGTGGCGCGCACTGGCTGGCAGCGCATCACCCAGCTGATCTCGGTCGGTGACGTCACTGGCGACGGCAACAACGACCTGATGGCCCGGGCCGCCAAGAAGGGCATCTTCAAGATCTATCCCGGCAACGGCGACGCGAAGATCCTCGCCGGGTACAAAGCTCACTCAGCGGTCACCTCCAACCGGCAGATCGCGCTCGGGCTGTGGAACAGCGACGGCGCGCCCGACACGATGACCACCCGAGCCGACGGGTCGGCGTGGCTCTACCCAGGCAACGGTCCCGGCGGGATGACCGGAGGCAAGAAGGTGGCGACCGGGCTCGGCGCCTACAACTGGCTGCTCGGCCTCGGTGACCTCGACGGGGACGGCAAGTCCGACCTGCTGGGTCGCGGGAAGAGCGGCACACTGTGGCTGCTCCCCGGAACGGGCAAGGGCTTCGGCACCCCCAGGATCATCGCCCGCGGCTTCTCCGGCTACGACCTCGGCGGTTAGCGCCGTCTCCGGGCTCGCCGAGCCGCATTGTGGCCGATCCCGACAACCCGGGCTGGCTTGTGGCCGATGCAGGCAGTCTTGCCTGGCGTGTCGCTGTCGCCATCGGCCACAAGCCAGCCGGTGGGGCGAGCCCCGGATCACGGCGGAGAGTTTCACAGTCGCCAGGTGGCTGAAACTCTCCGGTTCGCTGCGGCCAGGCTGACCCCTATCCGGTCACGACGCCACAGCAGACTCGGGTGCCGGGTGTGAGTGCGGCGCCCGCGCGTACGACTGCGTCGTCCCCGATTGCCGCTCCCTCGACGACGGCGCCGGCCTCGACGATCGAGCCGGGGCCGAGCACGGAGTCCACGACCCGGGCTCCGGAGCGTACGGTCGCTCCAGCCATCAGCACGCTGCCGGTGACTTCCGCGCCCGGCTCTACGACGGCTCCCGACCCGACGACCGACCCGCCGGCCACCTTGCCCTGCACAGACGCGTCCGCGGCGATGCTTGCGCCTGGGTCGTCGTGCCGAACCGCGGCGGTAGGAGCGAGGCCGGTGACGACGTCCACCGACGCGGCCACGAGCGCCTCGGGTGAGCCGACGTCACGCCAGTACGCGGTCTCCAGGTAGCCGACGACCGTCGCGTCCGCGTCGACCAAGCCTGGGAACGTCTCGCGCTCCACGGACACGACTCGCCCGGCCGGGATCGTGTCGATCACCCGCCGCCGGAAGACGTAGCAGCCGGCGTTGACCTGGTTGGTCACCGGATCCTCCGACTTCTCGGTGAACTCCAGCACCCGGCCGGTGTCGTCGGTGGGCACACAGCCGAACGCACGCGCGTCCTCGACCTGCACGAGATGCAGCGAGACGTCGACCGGCCGGCCGTCACGGGGCTGCTCGAACTCGCGCAACTGGCGGGCGAGGTCGTGGCCGGAGAGCACGTCGCCGTTGAGGATCACCACCGCAGTCTCGGGGTCGTCGCCGAGCGCATCGGCGGCGTTGCGGATCGCCCCGCCCGTACCCAGTGGCTGCTCCTCGCGTACGTAGGTCAGCCGTAGCCCGTACCGCGAACCGTCGCCGAGAACGGGCACGAACGCCTCCGCGTGATAGGACGTGGCCAGCACGACGTGCTCGATCCCGGCCCCGGCCAGCTTGGTCAACTGGTGTTCTAGGAACGGCACTCCGCCGACGTCGAGCAGGTGCTTCGGATGCCGCTCGGTGAGCGGGAGCATCCGGGTGCCGAACCCACCGGAGATGATCACTGCCTCGGCCTGCGCCATGAGGAGCAGTCTTCCATCCCCCGCCGATTCGTCTGCGTCTTCTCCGTCCGGCCCAGACGCAACACCGCAGACGAATCCCTAGGGTGTTGGGGTGACGACCTTCGAGAGTTCCCTGAGCCGGGCGCAGCGCGCCGACGCAGCTCGACCCCTGGTGACGTTCTACGACGAGGCGACCGGCGAGCGGGCCGAGCTGTCGGTGACGACGTATGCGAACTGGGTCGCCAAGACCGCGAACCTGATCACCGGCGAACTCGACCTGGGTCGCGGCGACCGGGTTCGCGTGGATCTGCCGACCCACTGGCTGGGCGCGGTCTGGCTCGGTGCGGTCCTGGTCACCGGCCTGGAGATCGTGCCGGAGGCCGCAGGCGCGGACCTGGTCGTGTGCGGCCCAGACGGCGTCGAAGAGTACGCCGGCGGAGCGTACGCAGTAGTCGCGCTGTCCCTGCGCCCGCTGGGCGCGCGCTTCGCGGAGCCGCTACCCCAGGGCGTACTCGACTTCGGCGTCGAGGTATTCGGCCAGCCCGACGTGCTCTTCGTCAGCGACCCGCCGGCACCAGGAGAGGCGGCCTTCGCCGGCCTCAGTCAGGAGGCTCTGCTGGCCGACGCGTCGGCGATCGGCGTCGGGGGGACGCGTGTGCTGACCGACCGCAACCCGGCCACCCCTGAGGGCGCTGCGACTCTGCTCGGCCCGCTCCAGCACGGCGGCGGCGTGGTCTACCTCGTCAACGCCGCGACGGACGAGGTGTGGACGCGTCGCGCCGACCAGGAGCGCGCAACGCGGGTGTGACCGGCCGGCCTGGGTCGATTGCGGCCGCTGAGCGCCGAGTTGGCACGAATCGTCGAGGATTCGCGCCAACTCGGCGAACAAAGCTGGCTATGTCGCGCCGGCCTCGGGGGCGTTCCCGGCCGGGAAGTCCTTGGTGAACTGCTCCACGACGGAGCCGCTGATCTTCTTGCAGTACTGCCAGATGCCCTGCTGGTTGTCCGGGCCGGTCCAGTGCGTCAGCACCACATGTGTGCCGTCGGCGAACTCGTCACCGTCGTCGGTGGTCCACGGAGCGATGATCAGCCGGTCACCGATCGGGTACTTGTCCGCGATCGACTTGAGGTCCGCGACGGCATCGGGGTCGTCGGCGATGGTCTGGTCGTACCAGTAGATCGTGTAGCCGTGTTCGAGGCTGTGCACCAGTCGTTCGAGCTCGGGGCGATCGTCAGCCGTGTAGTAGTTCTTGATCTCTGAGCCCTGGAGGTAGTTGGCCCAGTGCTTGCCGAACGCCGGCGGTGCATCCGAGTACTTGATCGTCGTACCCGGGTTCACGTGCTGGCCGCTGCCCTCCGCGTTCTTGCGCTCCACGGGCTGGCACCCGGCAGCCTTCGCGCTGAGCCCGATCGCGTCGACGTCGCGGTTCTCCTTGCGCTTGGTGTCGAGGTACTTCACCCCGGCGAAACCGATGACCAGCGCGCCCACCAAGACGCAGGCGAGGAGCACGAGGAGAGTACGGCGACGCTCTTGGGCCGCCTGTTGCTTGCGGATCTCTTCCGCCCGCGCACGGCGGTCGCGATCCTTGCTCGACTTGGCCACGAGCTGCCTTCCTGGTCAGGTGCGCTGGTCGGGCGCGCTGGTCACCTTCGCTGGTTACACGATTTCGGGGGAGAGTCTACGTAAGCCCCGGTAGCAGTCGGAGCACTTCGCCGTTGTCGGCGCGCTGGACCCCCTCCGGGCGCTCGGCGCGCCAACTGTGGGCGTACGCCGCCATGGCCGCGCGCTCGCAGGCTCGTTCGTCGCCGGTGACGACGATTTCGCCGGGGCCCATTTTCGCCGCGATGCCGAGGCTGTGAAGAGCTTCGAGGAGGACCTCCGCGGTGGCGGGCTCGCCGAACCCGCGGGGGTCGTCGCGCGACAGGGCGCCCATCGCGGCCTCGCGGAAACCCAGCCCGAACAGGTCGCCCGCGTCCGGACGGATCAGCGCCGCGGCGCCGGGGCCGTGCTCGCCGGGCGGGAGCACCAGGCCGGCCAAGCCCCGTACGAGTGCGACCGGGCACCCGGTGAGCTTGCCCTTGACCAGGTCCGCGGCTGCCGCGATCTCGTCGGCGATCGCGGTCAGCGTCACCTCCAGGGTGTTGCCGTACCCGTCTTGGGATCCGGCGAAGTCGTGGGCCACCCGCAGCCCGGCGGCGCCGATCGCGATGTCGGTCTGGCCCTCGCGCCAGGCGCGTCCCGACGTGTCGCTGACGATCACCGCCGCGTTGACCGGTAGCGCTTCTCGAACCGTGCGTGCGGTGGCGTCGGGGTCGAGCGGGAGGAGCAGCACCGTCCCGCGGGGGGTGTTGGAGGCATCGACGCCGGCGCCCGCCATCGTCAGGCCGAGCCGATTGCGGACGATGCGCGTACGCGCTCGGCGAGCGACCACGCGTACCGTCTCCGCGGACACCGCCTCCGCCTTGTCGGCGGGCTGCTCAGTGCTGCCGAGCAGCCGGCCTTCGGCCTTGCTGACGATCTTGGAGGTGATCACCACGATGTCGCCCTCGACGACGTGGTCGTGGATCAGTGCAGCGAGGTCGGTGCCGGCGGTCACCTCGCCGATGCCGGGCACCGGCAGCACGGTGACTGGAGTCGTCACGTGAGCACCAGATCGAAGGCGGCCTGGGCCATTGCCGCGGTCGCGTCGTGGTCGGTCATCATCAGCGGGATCGCGCGGCAGGCGATCCCGGCCTGCTCGACGACGGTGACCGTGGCCGCGTCCGACTCGTCGACCAGCCATCCGTCGAGCACGCCGTCGGCGCCGTGGCCCTCCGCGTTCCGGGCGCCGTAGTGCAGTGCCACGCCGTCGGCCGAAACCGGCACGCCGATGCACTGGAGCAATTGGTTGGCCATGCCCCGCACGTGCGAGCCACCGACGATGGGGGAGAGGCCGACCACCTTGGCCGAGGTCGACTGCACCGCATCGCGTACGCCCGGCACGCCGAGGATGGTGCCGACTGAGACGACGGGATTCGAGGGCGGCAGCACCACCACGTCCGCGTCTGCGATCGCGTCGAGGACCCCGGGGCCGGCCGTGGCCTGATCGTTGCCGACGACGAACACAGCCCGCGCCGGGACCTCCGCCCGCAGCCTGATCCAGTACTCCTGGAAGTGCACTACCCGTTGCCCACTCGGAGCGTCGGGGTCGTCGATCGCCACATGGGTCTCGACTCGGTCGTCGGTCATCGGTAACAGGCGTACGCCCGGCTGCCAGCGCCGGCAGAGCGCTTCGGTCACCTGCGACAGCGGGTAGCCGGCCTCCAACATCTGGGTACGCACCAGGTGCGTGCCGATGTCACGGTCACCGAGCCCGAACCAGGTCGGCTCGACCCCGTACGCGGCGAGCTCCTCCTTGGCGTTCCAGGTCTCCGCCCGCCGGCCCCAGCCGCGCTCGGGGTCGATGCCGTCGCCGAGCGTGTACATCACCGTGTCCAGGTCCGGGCACACCTTCAGCCCGTGCACCCAGATGTCGTCCCCGGTGTTGGAGATCACCGTGATGACGGGTGCGTCGGGGCCGGTGCCGACCAGTCGCAGCAGGCCCTGCAGGAACCGTGCACCACCCATGCCTCCGGCGAGAACGGCGATCCTGCCAGGGATCCTGCCAGGGATCTTGCCGGTGATCTTGTCAGAGGTCTTCTCGGCGGGCGTAGCGGACATGATGGCGAGTCTCTCTCATGGCGGATGGCAGTGAACGGCGGGGCAGCGGACTGGACCTATACCAGACGTCCGCTTGACTTCCCGGTAGTGACAGGCGTGTAATTCCTATAGTGTTGTTCGAGGGCCCACGGGGGTCCCCAGTAAATTGCAGTCAGGATCTCTAGCCAGAGTTTCTGAGCTGGGTCGAGAGGCGGAGAGCCGTGCGAGAACTGTACGTACTCGACGGAGACGGCGAAGAGTTCGGTTGGCAGGAGCGGGCGCTCTGCGCCCAGACCGATCCGGAGGCGTTCTTCCCCGAGAAGGGCGGCTCCACGAGGGACGCCAAGAAGGTCTGCCTGACCTGCGAGGTCCGCGACGAGTGCCTTGAGTACGCCTTGGCCAACGACGAGCGCTTCGGTATTTGGGGCGGACTCTCCGAGCGGGAACGCCGCAAGCTCAAGAAGCGCGCCGTCTAGCGGCACGCTGGCGGCGTTGTCGTCGCTCGCTGGGCGCTCCGCTCCCAGCCCCGCTTCGCTCCTCCGCCTTGCCATCGCACCACTATCCGACGCGCGACGAGCCGTCTGACGCCGTCCGGCGGCGGCTCGCCGGTTGCCGTCGCCGCCGATCGTCGAATGCGCCGAGCTTGCAAGGCGTATGTCGAGCCACTCCGGTCGTCGAGTGCCCGGCGAGGAACGAGCCGGGTGTATCGAGACGCGGACCGGACGCGGAGAGCCGAAGTCGCGGACTTCTCTTTACAGACGCGGCCCGGACGCGGGGCAACGTCCCGGGGGAGTTTCTCGCCTTTGCGATCCATCCACGGGCCGACGCCAACTTTCCGCACGTGGGCGCTGGCTTGTGGCCGATAACGACCACCGCGGTCGGCGTGTCGTTGCCGCCATCGGCCACAAAGCGGCCTGCGCAGCCGGGATCGGCCACAATCCGGCCCGGGCACCGAGCAGCCCGAATTGCCGCCGGACGGGCCTGACGCCCTACAGTTGACCGCCGTGACCACCCAGCCCGTCCAGCGCCGCATCAGCGCGCTGTTGGTGAGCCACGACGGGGCACGGTGGCTGCCTCAGGTGCTCGACGGGCTCGCCGCACAGACGCGCAAGGTCAACGACTTCGTCGCGGTCGACACCGGATCGACCGACGACTCGGTCGCCATCCTGCGGACACGCAACCTGTCGGTGGTCGACGCCGAACCCGGGACGGCGTACGCCGATGCCGTTGCCGCGGGCCTGCACCACCTGGGAGCCGGGAGCGAGGGCGAGTGGATCTGGCTGCTCCACGACGACGCCAACCCCGCGCCCGATGCCCTCGAGCAGTTGCTCGCCGCTGTGGACGCCGACCCGGCGATCGCGGTGGCCGGGCCCAAGCTGCGGGAGTGGCCCTCGCTGCGCCGGCTGTTGGAGCTCGGGGTCACGATCAGTGGCACCGGCCGCCGGGAGACCGGACTCGAGCGCGGCGAGTACGACCAGGGCCAGCACGACCGCAAGCGCGACGTCCTCGCGGTCAACACCGCGGGGATGCTGGTGCGCCGCGAGGTGCTGGAGCAACTCGGTTTCGATCGTCGCTTGCCGATCTTCGGCAACGACGTCGACTTCGGCTGGCGGGCCGCTCGGGCCGGCTACCGCGTCGTGGTCGTACCCGACGCGGTCGTGTTCCATGCCGAGGCCGCACACCGGGGCATTCGCCGTACCCGGCTGACCGGCAACCGCTTCCACCGCGTCGAGCGTGAGGCCGCTCTCTACACGCTGCTGGTCAACGGGAGCGGCCGCGGGTTGCCCTGGCGGCTTCTCCGGTTGTTCCTCGGCAGCCTGCTGCGGATTCTGGGGTTCCTGCTGGTGCGCTCTCCAGGCGAAGCCTGGGACGAGTTCGTGGCGCTCGCGGCTACCTATCTGCGGCCCGTCCGGATCATCTCCGGTCGGCGAGCCCGCAAGCGGACGGCGACGGTGCCGCACAGTGCGGTCAAGCAGCTCCTGGCGCCGGCCTGGCTTCCCTACCGTCACGGTCTCGACTTCGTCAGCGACGTGGCCAACGCGGTCGTTCACCAGGCGGCCGACCTCACCGAGGCCCGCCAGCAGCGACGGACGATCGAGACCGGCCCGGTCGACGAGGAGACCGAGAGCCTGGAGGACGACACCGGGCTGGTCGCGCGGTTCGTGACCAGCCCGGTCGCGTGGGCCTTCACGCTGCTGGGCGTGCTCGCCCTGGTTGCGTTCCGCGGTCACTACGGGTCCGGCTACCTTGCGGGGGGTGCCTTGCTGCCGGCCCCGGACTCGGCCGGGCACTGGTGGTCGACGCTGTTTGCGGGTAGTCATCACTTCGGTGCGGTCTCCACGGCCCCGGCCGCGCCCGCGCTGCTCCCGCTGGCCGTCGCCGGCAGCGTGCTGCTCGGCCGCGCGTGGCTCGTCGTCGATGTGCTGCTGATCTTCGCCGTGCCGCTGGCGGCCTGGGGTGGCTTCCGATTCCTGCGCCGGCTGACCCGGTCCTGGCGGGTCGCGCTGTGGGGCGGCGTGGCCTACGGACTGACCTCGGTGCTGTCCGGTGCCGCCCAGCAAGGCCGGCTCGGCACGGTCGTCGCCGTGATCGTGCTGCCGTTGCTCGCGCATTCGCTGCTGTTCGCGCTTCCCGCGTTCGGTGTCACCCCCGACCGACGTTGGCGAGCAGCGTTCCGGGCGGCACTCTGGCTGGCCCTGGGCGCGGCGTTCGCGCCGCTCCTGTTGGTGCTCGCGGCGGTGTTGCTCGTCGTGCTGTCGGCCGTCTTGCCCGTGACGCGACCCGACCTGGCTGCCGCCTGCTGGCGCCAGCTGGTCACGGTGGTCGTGATAGCGGCGATCCTGCTGCTGCCCTGGGCGGCGTTCATGTGGTGGCATCACGGCGGTGCCGACTGGCTCTTCGAGCTCGGCCGTCCCGCCTCCGACCTGATCGGCCGGCTGAGCGCGCTCGATCTCGCGACCGGCCGGGCCGGGCAGGTCGGCTCCGCACCGGTCTGGCTTTCCCTCCCGTTGGTCGCCGCGGCCACTGCCGCGCTTGTACGCTCCGACACGCGCTCTCGCGTCCTGGTCTGCTGGGCCACGGCGGTCGTCGCCTGGGTGCTTACCGCGGCGTTGTCGGCGGTACGCCTGGTCGACGCGACTACCGGCGTACCCGAGCGGGTCTGGCTCGGCGTGCCGCTCGTGGTCGCCCAAGGCGCAGCGGTTGTCGCTGTCGCGATCGCGGTCACCGGCCTGCGCGAACGGTTGGCCAGGCATTCGTTCGGCTGGCGCCAGGTCACCAGCGCTCTGCTCACCGTCGTGGCGGTCGCCGCCACCGTGTCGGGCCTGGCCTGGTGGGCCGCGACCGGGACCGGTGATGTCGTCGACCGCGGACCGGTCACCGCGGTGCCGCGCTACATGACCGAGGCCGCGGCTAGTGACTCCAGTCAAGGAGTGCTGGTCGTGCGAGGAACCCAGCGGACCGGCTTCACCTATCAGGTGCTGCGCGAGCGCGGCCTGCGGCTCGGTGACGAGTCGGTGCTGCCGACCGCGGAGCAGCAGCAGCCCTTGACCGACCTGGTGGCCGCGCTCGCGGCCAGCCCGGACGGTACCGACGTGGCGCAACTCGGTGGTCTGGGCGTCCGCTTCGTGTACGCGCCAGGACCGGTCGACCCTCAACTTGCCGGCAACCTCGACGTGGTCAGCGGACTGGACCGCGCCAGCGTGATCGCTCCCGGCGCCCGGGCCTGGCAGCTTGCGGCGGATCCGGACAGCCCGCCACCGACCCCGTCGCGCTGGTGGTACTCGGCCCTGGTCGGCCTGCAGTGCTTCGTGGTCGTCATTGTCCTCGTGCTCGCGGCACCGAGCCGGCGGAGGAACCGATGAGCGGGCGAAGCGAGCCAAGAAGCCGGTCCTGGGTGGCCGCGCTGGTGCTGCTCGGGTCGGCGATCGCGGCCGTGCTGGTCGCGCCGCATCCCTCAGCCGCGCCCAGCGGTCCGCCGCCCGGTCGTGGCGAACCGGTGCGGAACACGCTGCTCGCGTGCCCGGCGCTCAAGGCTGATGCGCAAGGCGGGCGTACGACCTATGGCGTCGGCTCGGCAGATCTGTCCGACGTGTCATCGGGCGGGGAGATCCGGCTCGATCCCGACGGCGAGGCGCCGGGGCGTGGTCGCACCGTCGCGGGCCGGGCGCCTGCCGAACAAGGGCTCACTGTTACGGCTGCCGGTGGCCTGGCCCAGGGGCTGTTCGCCTGGCGGGTGGACGACGGGAAGGCGCTGGCGACGCTGCGTTGCGACGCGCCCCGGGGGAGCTGGTGGTTCGCCGGCGCGGGCGCCTCACTCGATCACGAGTCGACCTTGGTGCTGACCAATCTCGATGCCGGGCCCGCAGTGGTCGACGTCGACGTATTCGGCCCGCAAGGCCCGGTAGACGTGTCCGCCTCCGGCGGTCGCGGGATCACGGTCGGACCGGGTGAGCACGTCGCGCTGTCGATGGTCGAGCTGGCGCCGCAGTCGGACGAACTCGCCGTTCACGTCGTCGCCTCGCAGGGGCGTGTGGTCGCGGCGATGCGCGATCGGTACGCGGGGTCAGCCACCTCGACCCCGGGCGACGAGTGGCTGTCGGGAGCCGCCGCGCCGGCCCGGATCGTGCGTCTGGTCGGCGCACCTGCCGGCGGACACCGCACGCTGGTAGTCGCCAACCCGGGTGATTCGGTGGCGCCGCTGACCGTGGAAGTGACCGGTCCGAACGGCCGTTCCCTCGCGACCGGGCTGGGCGACCTCTCGGTCGGTCCCGGCTCGGTCACCACCGTCGATCTCAGCAAGGTGCTGCGAGGGGAGGCCTACGGGGTGATCGTGCGCTCCGAACGGCCCGTCGTGGCCGGTCTGCGAGTCCTGACCGGGGCAGGCGACGATGTCGTCGCGGGTCCTGCTCTCCCACTCACCGCTCCGGCGGCGGTGCCGGTCGTCGGAGCGAGCACCCTGCAGCTCGTCGGAGGTGCCGCCCCCTCGCGGGTCAGGGTCCAGATGTTCGGCGGCTCCGGCGGCCAGCTCGCCGAGCAGTCCGTCGAGCTCGATGCGAACGCCCTGGTCCAGGTGCCGGTCCAACCCGAGGCGGCGTACGCCGTCGTCACCCCGACCCAGGGGATGCCCTACGGAGCCGTGCTCTCGGTCGTACGCAAACGCGCCTCAGCCCAGCCCCTCGCCGATCTCCCCGTACTCGCCCGGGTCCCCGGCGTCCGTCCCGCCGGCTGACGCCGGATTGTGGCCGATCGCGACACTGATCGCCGGTTTGTGGCCGATGCAGGCGATCTCGCCCGGCGTGTCGCCGTCGTCATCGGCCACAAACCAGCCAGCCCCGCGGCGAGGGCTTCCTGCTGGGCTGAGTCGGGCACGGAGGGGCGGAGAGTACGGGCGTGACCGGGTCTGCCTCCGCGGCGCAGATCGCGCCAAGAGATTGGTCGGATACGACATGGTTTTCGGCGTCGGGCGTGTCGCCTGTGACCAATTTTCTCCGGGCATGCCCCGACACCCGCTTGCATAGGCCGCAGGGCACGCGGTTAACCGGACTGCGGGACAAGTCGGACCACGGCCCGACGTTGGTCGCCCCTCGTTGCTTGGCCAACCCAACCGGACAAGGAGCCACCGTCGGTGACGATTCGTGCCAACTCGGTGACGATTCGTGCCAACTCGGCGGGTCAGTCGACGGGTTTGAGGACGCGGAGGTGTCCTCGGCGGGCGGTCTCGCGGGTACCGCTCTCATCGACCTTGCGGGGGGCGGCGACGGGCACCGGCCGATGGGCTGCTTCGCGGACCGCGTCGGCCAGCGCCAGGAGATCGTCGCTACTGGGCGCGAGCGCGGCCGGGTCGGGGGCGAGGCGGATGACCTCCCAGCCGCGCGGCGCCGACAGGCGGGTCGAGTGTTCCTCGCAGAGGTCGTACGCGTGTGGCTCGGCGTAGACCGCCAGCGGGCCGAGGACCGCGGTCTGGTCGGCGTACACATAGGTCAGCGTCGCGACGGCAGGGTTCGCGCAGGCGGTGCGAGAGCAGCGGCGACCAGGACTCACGGGGCAGACGCTACCGGTCGTCGTGCCGTGCGCTGGCTAGGCTCGCCCAGTGGGCAATCCAGGGACTGAGCCAGCGGGCCAGAGAGCGGCGGCCCAGCGAACAGCGGGGGGAGCCGGCCTGCGCGGCGGCCCGCGCCGTGACCGCCACGGCCGAGGCGTACGAGGGCCGGGGGTGCTCCCCGGTCCGCTGACTCCTCGGGGAGCTCCCCGCCGCCGCTCGGCGCGCGAGCAGTTCGACACGATCGTCCTCGCGGTGGTGCGTGACTTAGAAGGCCGTTGGAGCAACGAGTTCGGGCTGGTCGAGTTCGCCGTCGAGGAGACCCCGATGCTGCCCGATGACTGGCAGGCCGACACCGTCCCCCTGGGCTCACTCGTACGCGGGGTAGGCGTGAAGCCGTCACGGCTGGTGTTGTTCCGCAGGCCGATCGAGCTGCGTTCGGAGACCCGGGAAGACCTTGCCGCGCTCGTGTTCACGGTGCTCGTCGAGCAGGTCGCAGACCTTCTCGGTCGGACGCCTGAGGAGATCGATCCGCGCTACGGCGCCGACTGACCGTCGGTTCCGCGGGCTGGGCCGTCGGCTTGGCCCGTTGGCTGGGCACCGACCTGTGCGACGCAGCGTGCGGCTGCGTGCATCCCCAGTTCGGGTCCACCCACCAGATAGCCGGCGGCCAAGGCGTCCCCGGCGCCGGTGACATCGATCACCGGGGCGTCGGGATCGGGACGATGCCGGATGCCGTCGAACTCGGCGCCATTCGCGCCGTTCTTGTGCACGAGCACGCCCTCGAAGCATCCAGCGGCGATTCCCCACTCGTCGTGGTTGGCGAAGACGACCGCCGGGTGCAGCGACCGCCAGAGTCGGGTGAACCGTTGTGGGCCGTACGCGGCGATCATGGCCGCCGACGAGAGATCAACCGCGACGCCAGCGCCAGCAGCGCGTACGTGCTCGGCCAGATCGGCGAGCAGCTCCGGTCGCCGAGACCGGAGCAAGGCGTAGCCGCTCACGAACAGCCAGTCGATCGCGTCACACCAGGGGCCGGGGGCGACCTCGGAGAGCCACGACCGATCACCGCCGTCCGATGCCATCGATCGTTGGCCGTCGGCCACCAACGACACCACCGCTCCCGAGCGCTCGACCGCGGGCCCGACCACCTCGACACCGCGCCCGCGCAGCGCCGTCACGGCCAACTCACCGGCGGCGGGCCCGTGCGGCCCGAACACGACTGCCTCGCCGCCGAGGTCGACGACCCAGGTCGCGACATTGGCGGCCTGGCCGCCCGCCGCGAAGGTGATCGACGCCTCGGTGTCGTCGTCGACCGCCAGCGGGTGCTCGGCCCGGACGATCACGTCCAGCATCACGTCGCCTACGCAGGCAACACGCATCGCTGGTTCCTCTCGTCGCGTATCGGCGGTGGCCGAGAGGCCGCGCTCGATAGGCCAAATTCTTGATAGGCCAAATAGGATCGCAGAGTTGCGGCAGCGAGGACCAACCCCACCGCGGAGCCGGTGACCAGGCACCGCCTGGTGCGGGAAGCACCACCGTCGTCGCGTATCGGCGGTGGCCGAGAGGCCGCGCTGGTGCGCGACAATACCGGGGTGACTGCAGCCTTACCACCCGTCGTCGTCTCCCCGGAAGTGTCCGACGCTCTCGCCTCCGGCGCCGGTGTCGTCGCCCTCGAGTCCACCATCATCAGCCATGGGCTGCCTACCGAGTCCGCCGCCACCACTGCGAAGGAGATCGAGGCGGCCGTGCGGCGCGGCGGTGCGGTTCCGGCGACGATCGCACTGGTCGACGGCGCTGTGCGCGTGGGCCTCGACGACGAGGCACTGACCCGCGTCGCCGAGGACGAGGGTGTCGTCAAGGCGAGCTTGCGCGATCTTGGCCAGGTCATCGGACGCCGGCTGACCGGCGCCACCACGGTCGCCGCGACCTCGCATCTGGCGCACCTGGCCGGTATCGGCGTGTTCGCGACCGGCGGGCTGGGCGGCGTCCACCGCGGAGCCGACGAGTCCTACGACGAGTCGGCGGACCTGCTCGCGCTGGCGACGATCCCGATCACGATCGTCTGCGCGGGGGTCAAGTCGATCCTCGACGTTCCTGCCACGCTCGAGCGGCTGGAGACGCTCTCGGTCGTGGTGCTCGGCTACGGCACCGACCGTTTCCCCGGGTTCTACATCCGCGACACCGGGCTCGAGGTGCCGTGGCGATGCGACGAGCCCGCGGAGATCGCCCAGCTCGCGCGGGATCGCCGTGCGCTCGGGCTCGACCAGGCGATCGTCGTCGCCAACCCGATCGCCGCCGCCGAGGCGATGCCGCTCCCGCTGCACGACCAACTGCTCGCCGGCGGGCTGGCCGCGGCCGAGGCGGCCGGCGTACGCGGCAAGGACGTGACGCCGTTCCTGCTGGCCTATTTCCACGAGCAGTCCGGCGGGCTGAGCCTGAAGGCCAATGTCGCCCTGGTCCTGGCCAACGCCGAGTTGGCAGGCCGGATCGCCGGCAGCACACCGGCCGATCGATAGGGTTCTGCCATGTCACCTACGACCGACGCGAGCAACCTCGGAGCCGTCTTCAAGGCGTACGACGTCCGCGGCACCGTCCCCGACCAGCTCGACGAGACGCTTGCGCGAGCCGTCGGCAACGCGTTCGTCCAGGTCACCGGCGCGGCCGGCGGCTCGGTCGTGGTGGGCCACGACATGCGCCCCTCCAGTCCGGGGTTCGCTCAGGCGTTCGCCGACGGCGCGACCGACGCCGGGGCCGACGTCGTGTTGATCGGCCTGGCCAGCACCGACCAGCTCTACTTCGCCTCCGGCTACCTCGGACTGCCGGGCGCGATGTTCACCGCGAGCCACAATCCCGCCCAGTACAACGGGATCAAGCAGTGCCGGGCCAACGCGGTCCCGATCGGTCTCGAGTCCGGGCTGGCCGAGATCCGCGACCTGGTCGCGAGCCAGGCGTACGCCAGGGCCGATGCCAAGGGGAGCGTACGCACCCAGGACGTGCTGACCGCGTACGCCGAGCATCTGCTTTCGCTGGCACCCGTCGCCGGACGCCGGCTCAAGGTCGTCGTCGACGCGGGCAACGGCATGGCGGGCCACACGGCGCCAGCGGTACTGGACCGGCTCGATCTCGACGTGGTGCCGATGTACTACGAGCTCGACGGCACCTTCCCCAACCACGAGGCCAACCCCATCGAGCCGGAGAACCTCGTCGACCTGCAGCAGCGCGTGCTAGCCGACGGAGCCGACATCGGGCTGGCGTTCGACGGTGACGCCGACCGCTGCTTCGTGGTCGACCAGCGCGGCGAAGCGGTCAGCCCCAGTGTCCTGACGGCCCTGATCGCCGCCCGCGAGCTCGCCAAGCACCCGGGCTCGGCGGTGATTCACAACCTCATCACCAGCAAGGCGGTGCCCGAGATCGTTACCGAGCTCGGTGGCGTCCCGGTGCGTACGCGGGTCGGCCACTCCTTCATCAAGGCGACGATGGCCGAGACCGAGGCGGTCTTCGGCGGTGAGCACTCCGGCCACTTCTACTTCCGCGACTTCTGGCGTGCCGACTCGGGCATGCTGGCCGCGCTGCACACCCTTGCGGCGCTGGCCGAGAGCGACCAGCCGCTGAGTGAGCTGCTGTCCGCCTACACGCGTTACGTTCCCAGCGGCGAGATCAACTCGGTCGTCGCCGACCAGCAGGCGGTGCTCGCGGAGCTGGAGACGGCGTTCGGTTCGCGCGACGACGTGTCCATCGACCACCTCGACGGGCTGACGGTCAGCGGGCCGGACTGGTGGTTCAACGTCCGGGCATCCAACACCGAGCCACTGCTGCGGCTCAACGTCGAGGGCGACGATCGCCCGACCATGGAGGAGCTGCGCGACGCCGCGTTGGCCATCATCCGGAGGGATTCATGAATCTCGACCCTGACCTGTTGGCGATCATCGTCTGCCCCGACTGCCATGGCGAGTTGCAGCCCACCGAGAGCGAGTTGGTCTGCCAGGCCTGCGGGCTGGCGTACCCGGTGCGCGACGACATCCCGATCCTGCTGGTCGACGAGGCGCGCAAGCCTGGCTAGTTTCGAGAATGGACCGTGGAACGCGGCGTCAGCCAGCCGCATCGCGGCGCAGGCGATCACGCGCAGGCCGCCACGGTCGGCATGATTCGGTGGGGCGCCAGGCCATCTCGGCCCGGAGGGGCCTCGAAGACAGGAGGCAGGAGGCTGATGGCCTACTTCGACGACGCACGGCTCGACGACCAGGACGCGCTGGCGTCCGCGGACCCGGTGCTGCGCGGCCTCGCGGAGGCAGGGGCTCGCGTACGCCGGGAAGCCGCCGAGGTGCAGGAGGCCCTGTCGGTGGCGCTCGACTCCGGCGCGGGTCAGGGACGTCCCCGCGCCGTGGTCGCCGCGGGGCCCGACTCCCGACTCCTCCGCGCCGTGTTGGAGCCGTGGTGCCCGGTGCCGTTCGTCGCCTGGCCGAACCCCTCCCTCCCGGGCTGGGCGGGATCGCTCGACCTGGTCGTCGTACTCGCCCCCGAAGGCGGCGACGTGGGTGCTGCGTCGGCGATCGCGGAGGCCGTGCGGCGAGGCTGTCAGGTTGTCGTCGCCACGCCACCACGCTCCTTCGTTGCCGAGCACGTCGTCGGCCGGGACGCGGTGTTGCTGCCAGCCGATTCGGGCGACCAGCTCGCGACCGCGGTGGTGATGCTCTCCTACCTATCGCAGGTCGGGCTTGGCCCGGAGACCGATCCCGAGCACGTCGCGACTGCGCTCGACGACGTGGCGGTCGCGTGCTCGCCCTACGTCGACCAGACGGAGAACCCCGCCAAGCTGTTAGCCATCGGACTTGCCGATGCGACGCCCATCCTGTGGGGTGGCTCGGTGCTGGCGGCCCGTGCCGCCCGTCGTGTCGCGGAGGCGATCCGGCGATCCAGCGGCCGTGCGGCGCTGGCTGCGGATGCCGAGCACCTGCTGCCGATCCTGCAGGGCACGGCACAGCGCGACGTCTTCGCCGACCCCTTCGCCGATCCGGTCGATGCCGCGGAGGAGCTGCGCCCGGCGCTGGTCGTCTTCGACGACGGCTCCGAGGACCCGACCGTACGGGAGGCGCGCGGCCGACTGCTGGTCGCCGCCGACGAGCGCGGTGTCCGGGTGGAGACCATCGCCTCCCAGGCCACGGGCGATCTGGCTCGCTATGCGGCGTTGCTGTCGTCGGGACGTTATGCCGCGGCGTACCTCGGCCTCGGGCTCAGTACGGAAGACCGGACGCCGTGAACGGTCGCGATCGTGGCTGCCGGATTGTGGCCGATGGCGACACGATTTTGGCTGGTGGGACTGTCACCATCGGCCACAATCCAGCCTCGGTTGCCACCATCGGCCACAATCCAGCCAGGTTAGGAGTGGATTCATGAGTGCCGGACTGTTCGGGTTGCTCGACGACATCGCGGCGTTGGCGCGGATGGCGGCTGCCTCGCTCGACGACGTGGCCGCGGGGGCGGCCAAGGCGAGCGCGAAGGCCGCTGGGGTCGTCGTCGACGACACCGCCGTGACGCCGCAGTACGTGCACGGCGTGACCGCCGATCGCGAAGTGCCGATCATCAAGCGCATCGCGAAGGGCTCGATACGCAACAAGCTCCTGTTCATCCTGCCCGCCGCCCTGTTGCTGAGCCAGATCCTGCCCTGGGCGCTCACCGTGCTCCTCATGTGCGGCGGCGTGTATCTGTGCTACGAGGGCGCGCACAAGCTGTGGGGGGCGATCCGTGGCCACGGCGAGCATGCTCCGCCCTCAGGGGTCCAAGGCCCGGACGCCGAGAGCGCGGTGGTGTTGGGAGCGGTACGCACCGACTTCATCCTCTCGGCCGAGATCATGGTGATCTCGCTCCACGAGGTCGCCGACGAGCCGTTGCTCACCCGGGCCGGGATCATGGTGATGGTCGCACTGGCGATGACCGTGCTGGTCTACGGCGTGGTCGCCCTGATCGTGAAGATGGACGACGCCGGCCTCGCGCTCGCACAGCGGGACTCGGCCTTCTCCCAGCGGCTCGGCCGCGGCCTGGTCAAGGCGATGCCGGCGCTGCTCGACGTGATCTCCGTGGTCGGCGTCGCCGCCATGATCTGGGTCGGCGGTCACATCCTGCTGGGAGGACTCGACGAGCTCGGCTGGCACTGGCCCTACGAACTCGTGCACCACTTCGAGCATTGGGCGCACGATCTGGTCGACGGTGCTGTCGGCAGCGTGCTCGGCTGGTGCGCCAACACACTCGGCTCGGCCGCACTCGGCCTGGTCGCGGGCTTCGTCACGCTTGCGGTGGTCGGGGTCGTGCAGCGGCTGCTTCCGGGCGGTGGAGCACCGCACGGCCCCGCACAGGATGGCCCCGCACAGGATTCGGGCTCCCACTGAGCCCACGGGTATCCTGTGAGGCGCAACACCGGTTCGCGCGGGAGATCCCGAAGAGCGCAGACGCGCAGCGACCACAGCACTGTCAATGAACGAGGAACCTCATGGACTACAAGGTCGCTGACCTGAGCCTGGCCGACTTCGGCCGGGCCGAGATCAAGCTCGCCGAGCACGAGATGCCCGGCCTGATGGCGATGCGCGAACGGTACGGCCAGACCAAGCCGCTCGCCGGCGCCCGGATCGCCGGCTCACTGCACATGACCATCCAGACCGCGGTGCTCATCGAGACCCTGGTCGCGCTCGGCGCCGAGGTGCGCTGGGCGTCCTGCAACATCTTCTCCACCCAGGACCACGCCGCCGCCGCGGTCGTCGTCGGGCCCGAGGGCACCGCGGACGACCCCAGGGGCGTGCCGGTGTTCGCCTGGAAGGGCGAGACCCTGGAGGAGTACTGGTGGTGCACCCAGCAGATCCTCGTCTGGCCCCAGCGAGACGGCCGGGACGAGGCACCCAACATGATCCTCGACGACGGCGGTGACGCTACCCTCCTGGTCCACCTCGGGGTCCAGGCCGAGAAGTCCGGTCAGGCACCCGACCCGGCCACGGCTGCCAGCGCTGAGCAGCGGATCGTCTTCGAGGCCGTCTTGGCCAGCCTGGCCGAGGACCCGACTCGCTGGACCAACATCGCCTCCAGCATCAAGGGCGTCACCGAGGAGACCACCACGGGCGTGCACCGCCTCTACGAGATGCACAAGGACGGCACGTTGCTGTTCCCCGGCATCAACGTCAACGACTCGGTCACCAAGAGCAAGTTCGACAACAAGTACGGCTGCCGGCACTCCTTGGTCGACGGCATCAACCGGGCCACCGACGTGCTGATCGGCGGCAAGGTCGCGGTCGTCTGCGGCTACGGCGACGTCGGGAAGGGCTGTGCCGAGTCGCTGTCCGGCCAGGGCGCTCGCGTGATCGTCACCGAGATCGACCCGATCTGCGCGCTCCAGGCCGCGATGGACGGCTACCAGGTGTCCACCCTCGACGAGGTGCTGCCGATCGCCGACATCGTGATCACCGCGACCGGCAACAAGGACGTGGTGTCGCTGGCCCAGATGAAGCGGATGAAGCACAACGCGATCATCGGCAACATCGGCCACTTCGACAACGAGATCGACATGGCCGGTC
>JASGGG010000028.1:0-31496 GCA_047605165.1 Nocardioidaceae bacterium | reverse complement strand
CGGTCGTCGAGTGGTCCGAGGCGCCAGCCGAGGGCCGTATCGAGACGCCGACCGGGCGCGAGACGCCGAAGTCGTCGGCTTCCGTTACAGACCCTCAGGTGTTGGCGCAGGGGATGGTGCCGTCGTCGTAGGTCGTGCAGTTCTCCTGGATCTCGTTGCCGGCGAACGCGATCAGCCCGATCAGCCCGATGATGACGATCGCCGACAGCACGGTGCCGACCAGGCCGGTCCAGAAGCCCGCGGTCGCGACACCCGTACCGCCCAGGCGCCCGCCTGACTCGGCGATCTCCTTCTTGGCCTGACTGCCCAGGATCATCGCGGGGATGCCGGTCAGCAGCCCGCAGGCGACCAGGGACACGATGCCCAGCACCAGGCTCGTGGTGGCCTTGCCGTGGGTCGGCGCGGGGATGCCGTACGCCGGTTGCGCGTATCCGGGCTGCGGCGGATAGCCGGGCTGTGGTGGATAGCCCGGCTGGTGGGGGTAAGCCGGGTATGACGGCGGTGTCGCGCCGGACGCCTGCTGGTTGTCCGCCTGAGGGTCGTTCGGCTGTTGGGGATCGGACGGTCCTGGTGGATAGCTCATGAAGGCACCGTACGGGATCCTCTGCCTGCGCCTCCGGATTCGCTCAGCTCCGCAGTCGGAGTCCCCGTGGGGTGACGACGAAGCCGGCGGCCTCGAGGGCTTCGCGGACCGGAGCGTCCGGTTGGCCGAGCAGCCCCGTGCCGTCGACGGTTTCGACGGTCAGAGTGCCGAGCGCACCGCGGGAGACCGCTTCCGCGAGCGAGCCGGCAGCTGCTCCGAGCAGGTCGCGGTCGTCGGTGAAGGTCAGCAGGGTGCGGCCGCCGCGCTCGACGTAGATCGTCAGTGCACCGTCGACCAGCACCACCAGAGCACCGGCCTTGCGGCCCGGCCGGTGACCTGCCTCGTCTGGGGATCGGGCGGGCCAGGGCAGGGCGGCACCGTAGGGATTGGCCGGGTCGGTGGCAGCCAGCGTCAGCGCAGCGGGCTTGGTGGCCGGGTCGGGCGGATGCAGCTCGCGTGAGAACGTCCGCAGCCGGTCCACCGCGCCGGCGGTTCCGAACTGTGCGGCCCCCAGGGAGCCGACGAAGTAGCCGCGCCGCGCCCGGCCGGAATCCTCGAACGCCGAGAGCACCTTGTAGGCGGCGGCGAACCCGCCCGGCGTACGCTCGCTCACCACCGCCCCGCGGGTGACCACGCCATGCCGCTCCAGTAGCGCCTCGGCAGTGGCATGTGCCCGGCGGGTGGCGTCGAGGTCGCGATCGGGGAGCAACGCCCACCGGCCGGGCATCGTGCGGTTCGTCGCGCGTCGTAGCGCTCGGCCTTGGACGGCGCGCCTGCCGCTGCGCGCCTGGGGTGGCGCACGCCGACCGCGGTGGCTGCCCCGATCGCCGACCAGGCCGCGCAGCGCTGCCGGGGTGTCGCCGGTGACGTACCCGGCCCAGACCAGATCCCACAGCGCCTGCTCCAGCGCGGCGTTGTCGGCCGGCTCGCCCGGCGCGCCGACCAGCGGGCCGAGCTGGCCGAAGAAGTATCCGCCGCCACCGGCGAGAGCATCGAGCAGGGCATCGTGCAGCGGGGTACGCTCCAGCTCGCCCGTCGCGGGCAGCGTCAGTGGCGCCAGATCGACCGGGTGCAGCGACACCCAGCCGTCGCCGCCGGGGATCGATCCGTGCCCGGCCCATACGACTTCGCCGGCCGCGCAGAGCTCGTCGAGGTAGCCGGGCTGGTAGTCGACGACCCGCGCCGGCAGCACGAGGGACTCCCAGGCGCTGGCGGGCACAGGGCAGCCAGCCAACTGGTCGATCACGCTCAGTACGCCGTCCACGCCACGCAGCCGGCCGGCCCTGCTCTCCGAGGCCACGTGCTGCCAGGCGGGCAGGAAGCGGCCCAGCGTCGTCGGCTCGACCGGCTCCACCTCCTGCCGCAGCGCGGCAAGCGACCGGCGCCGTAGCCTGCGCAGCACGTCGGCGTCACACCATTCCTCGCCCGACCCGGTGGGCCGGAACTCACCGGACAGCACCCGACCCTGGGCTGCCAGCCGGTCCAGCGTCAGTCGTACGACCGAGATCCCCAGCCCGAACCGCTGCGCGACCTGGGCGTCGGTGAACGGCCCATGGGTGCGGGCGTAGCGGGCGACCAGGTCGCCGAGCGGGTCGTCGACGGCATCCGCGTACGCCTCGGGCGTGCCGGGTGGGATCGGCACGCCGAGCGCGTCCCGCAGCCGGGACACGTCCTCGACCACGGCGAACCGCCGTTCGCCGGCGATGCGCACCTCGACGACACGTCGAGCGTCGGTCAGCAGCGTCAGCCAGTCCGCCGGATCCGCGGCGCACCGCTGGCTGATCTCCGCGGGGCTCAGCGGCCCGAGTAGCCGGAGCAGGTCGGTCAGTGCCTCCGGATCTCGGGCGCGCCGATCGACCGCGAGACGTTGCAGCTCGGCCTCGACCTCGGCCAGCACGGCGGGGTCGAGCAGTTCGCGCAGCTCGGCGCGGCCGAGCAACTCGGCCAACAGCCCTTGGTCCAGTGACAATGCGGCGGCGCGGCGTTCCGCGACCGGGTTGTCGCCCTCGTACATGAACGCCGCGACGTACCCGAAGAGCAGTGACCGTGCGAACGGCGACGGCGAGCTGGTCTCGACCTCGACGATGCGCACCTCGCGCCGCTCGATCCGGGCGAGCAGCTCGCGCAGCGCGGGCACGTCGTACACGTCCTGGAGGCACTCCCGTACGGCTTCGAGCACGATCGGGAAGGTCGGGTACTTCGCCGCCACCGACAGTAGCTGGGCCGACCGCTGCCGCTGCTGCCACAGCGGGGACCGACGGCCCGGGTCGCGGCGGGGCAGCAACAGCGCCCGGGCCGCGCACTCGCGGAACCGGGACGCGAACAGGGCGGAGCCGACGACCTCACCGGTCACCAGGTCGTCGATCTCGGTGGCGTCGAAGGAGGCGACCTCGGCGCCCGGCGGAGCGAGATCCGTCTCCGGGACGCGCAGCACGATGCCGTCCTCGGACGCGATCGCCTGGGCGTCGATACCGTACGTCTGTGCCAACCGGGCCGCGATCGCCAGCGCCCACGGTGCGTGCACCTGAGAGCCGTAAGGGGAGTGGAGCACGATGCGCCAGTCGCCCAACTCGTCGCGGAACCGCTCGACCAGCAGGGTGCGATCGGTCGGCAGCACCCGCGTCGCCGCGCGCTGTTCGGCCAGGAACGACACCAGGTTGCCGGCCGCCCAGTCGTCGAGCCCGGCGGCACGGCACCGCTCCCGGGCAGCATCGTCGGTGAGCTCGCCCAGCTCGCGGGTGAACTCACCGATCGCCTGGCCGAGTTCCGCGGGCCGGCCCTGCTGGTCGCCCTTCCAGAACGGCAACCGCCCGGGCTGCCCGGGAGCGGGGGAGACCAGCACCCGGTCGTGGGTGATGTCCTCGATGCGCCAACTGGTCGCGCCGAGCGCGAAGACGTCGCCGACGCGCGACTCGTACACCATCTCCTCGTCGAGCTCGCCCACCCGGCTGGCCTTCTCGCCCACCAGGAACACCCCGAACAGGCCACGGTCGGGGATCGTGCCCCCGCTGGTCACCGCCAGCCGTTGTGAGCCGGGGCGGCCAGTCAGGGTGCCGCCGATGCGGTCCCACACCACCCGCGGTCGCAGTTCGGCGAATTCGTCGCTCGGGTAGCGGCCGGTCAGCAGGTCGAGGGTCGCCTCGTACGCCGAGCGCGGCAGTGTCGTGAACGGTGCCGCCCGGCGGATCAGCGCGTACAGCTCGTCGACGCCGCACGGCTCGACCGCAGTGGCGGCGACGATCTGTTGGGCGAGCACATCCAGCGGGTTGGCAGTGACCCGCAGTGCCTCGATCGCTCCCATGCGCATCCGCTCGACCGCGACCGCGGTGTGTACCAGATCGGCACGGTGCTTGGGCAGCAGCACACCGTGGGAGACCTCGCCGACCTGATGACCAGCCCGCCCGACGCGTTGCAGGGCGGACGCCACCGATGGCGGCGACTCGATCTGGACGACCAGGTCGACCGCGCCCATGTCGATGCCCAACTCCAGGCTGGAGGTCGCGACCACGCACGACAGCCGACCCGATTTCAGGTCGGCCTCGATCTGGGCACGCTGCTCCTTGGCCACCGAGGCATGGTGGGCCCGGGCCAGCAAGGGGGCAGCACCTGCGCTGGCGCCGCTCTGGGCCATGATCTGCGCCGGCGGTCGATCCGCGTCTTCGGGTGGTCGAGTCGGGCCGAGGGAGGAGGGATCTGGATACGCCGCCTGCTGGTTCCTCACGGGCGGTACTCGATCAGCTTGAGCTACCGCTGGCCTGTTTCCGTCCGGTGGTCGAGTAGCGCCGAGGGACGAGGCGCGTATCGAGACCTCTCCCGACCGCTCTGCGGCGATCTCGTTGAGTCGCGCGGTCAGTCGCTCGGCCAGCCGCCGGGAGTTGGCGAACACGATCGTCGAGCGATGTGCACCGACGAGGTCGACGACCTGCTCCTCGACGTGCGGCCAGATCGACGCGCGCCGCTGGCCTGGCTGGTCGGACTCCTCGCCCGGCTGCTGTCCCAGCTCGGTCATGTCCTCGACCGGCACGACCACCCGCAGGTCCCACTCCTTGGGGCTGGGCGGAGCGACGATCTCGACTGGCTGGCTGCCGCCCAGGAACCGGGCCACTTCCTCGATCGGCCGCACCGTGGCGGAGAGGCCGATCCGCTGTGCGGGCCGGGGGAGCAGCGCGTCGAGGCGCTCGAGGGAGACCGCGAGGTGGGCGCCGCGCTTGGTGCCGGCCACCGCGTGCACCTCGTCGAGGATCACGGTCTCGACACCCCGCAGCGCCTCGCGAGCCGACGAGGTCAGCATCAGGAACAGCGACTCGGGCGTGGTGATCAAGATGTCGGGCGGCTTGGTCGCCAGCTTCCGGCGATCGGCGGCCGGGGTGTCGCCGGAGCGCACCCCGACGGTGATGTCGGGCTCGGGCAGGCCGAGCCGGGCGCTGGTATGCCGGATGCCGACCAGCGGGGCTCGCAGGTTGCGCTCGACGTCGACCCCGAGAGCCTTGAGCGGCGATATGTAGAGCACCCGACAGCGCCGTACCTGCGTGGCCTTGGCCGTCGTGGCGGGGTCGGCGGGCTCGCGTACCAGCTTGTCCAACGACCACAGGAACGCGCTCAGCGTCTTGCCGGACCCCGTCGGTGCCACCACCAGTGTGTTGCGCCCCGCCGCGATCGCCGCCCAGGCACCCTCCTGCGCTGGGGTCGGCGCGGAGAACGCCCCCTCGAACCAGCCCCGCACCGGCTCGGTGAACTGCTCGAGCGCGCTGGACTGGGACACGCTCCTCAGTCTCCCCCACCCCACCGACATCCGCCGAGTTGGCACGAATCGTCGCCGAGTTGGCACGAATCCTCGCCGAGTTGGCACCAATCCTCGCCGAGTTGGCACCAATCGTCGCCGAGTTGGCACGAATCGTCGGTCGCCACAGGCCACTTTCCTAGGATTCATGCCAACTCGGCGGGCGGAGCGAGACGGGGAACGTGCTGATTGGCGCGCAGGGCCTACGGAGGTCGTACGCGAGGTCGCGGCACGGGCCGACGAACTGCTGGAGTTCCTCCAGCTGACCGACAAGCGGCGCGAGAAGGTCGAGGCGCTGTCCGGCCGGCTGGAACGCCGAGTCGCCATCGCCCGGTTGCTGATCAACAACCCTGATCAACAACCCCGATCAACAACCCCGGCATCCTGCTCGCCGGTTTGTGGCCGATGGGGACAGCGATTTCACGCAGAACATGGTCGGGATCGGCCACAAACCCGCCGGGACAGTCGCCATCGGCCACAATCCAGCTGTGGCGGGTGGAGGGGTGTCTGGCCGGAGGCAGGGGAGGATCGGAGGCAGGGGAGGATAGGGGCCATGAGGCACACCGAGCTCCGGGCGCGGCTCGAACGGACGCTGGGTTCGGCGTACGCCCAGGTCTGGTGCGATACGCAGGTCATCGCCGGGCTCGGCGGGCGTACGGTCACCGAGGCGTTGGCAGCCGGTGCCGAGCCCAAGGCGGTCTGGCGGGCCGTGGTCGAGGCTCGTGACCTGCCCGCGAGTGAGCGGTGAGTACGCCGTGAGCGCAGAGGTCGGGCGCGCGTACGACCGCGACACGATCCAGCGCCACACCGTTCGGGTGCTCACCGGATCCCAAGCTCTCGGCGGCTTGGGCATGACCGTCGGCATCGCGGTCGCCGCGGTGCTGGCCGAGGATGTATCGGGCTCGGATTCCCTTGCCGGCCTCGCGCAGACCTTCCAGGTCCTCGGAGCGGCCGCGGGTTCCTACCTGATCGCCCGGGTGATGGGCCAGCGCGGCCGGCGGCCCGGGCTGGTCGCCGGCTACTTGATCGGCGCGGCCGGCGCACTGCTGGTGATCGTGGGCGGCGCCGGCCGGATCTTCCCGGTGATCCTGGCCGGCACGTTCCTGCTCGGCTCGACCAGCGCGGCCAACAACCAGTCGCGGTACGCCGCCGTCGATCTCGCCAGCCCGGCCCACCGGGCGCGGGCTCTGTCGATCGTGGTCTGGGCGACCACCATCGGCGCGGTGCTGGGGCCGAACCTCACCGGTCCCAGCGGTGACCTGGCCGAGACGCTGGGCCTGCCCCGGCTGACGGGGCCGTTCCTGTTCGCGCTGGTGGTGATGTTGCTCGCGGGTGCGGTCGTCGCGACCTGGCTGCGCCCAGACCCGCTGCTGGTCGCGAGGGAACTCGATCAGGGGTCTGACAATGCCACCCACAGCACGTCTTGGGGAAGAGTCCGGCAGGTGCTCGCGACCCGACCCGCGGTCGTCGCCGGCATCGTCGCGATCAGCTCGGCCCATGCGGTGATGACCGCGGTGATGGTGATGACCCCGCTGCACATGCACCACGGCGGGGCGGACCTGGAGATCATCGGGTTCGTGATCAGCATGCACGTGCTCGGGATGTTCGCGTTCGCACCGATCGTCGGTATCGGCGCCGACCGGCTGGGACGTGCGCCGGTGCTCGGGCTTGGAGCGGCCGTACTCCTCGCGGCGTTGGTGCTCGCCGGCACTTCACCGGCGGGAGCGTCGTGGCGGATCGGTCTCGGGCTCTTCCTGCTCGGGGTGGGCTGGTCGCTGTCGACCGTCGCCGGCTCGACCCTGCTCAGCGAGGAGACTCCGATCGAGGCGCGTACCGATGTCCAAGGCGCGGCGGACCTGGTGATGAACCTCGCTGCCGCGGCGGCGGGTGCACTGGGCGGCCTGGTCGTCGATCACTGGGGCTTCGGGTCGCTCAACGTGTTCGCGGCCGTGCTGGTCGCCGGCGTGGTGGTGGCCGTGCCGCTCGGCGGCAGGCGGGCCGAGGTCAGTCGCCGCAGGGAACCGTCGCCGAGATGACCGTGCCGTCGGCGCGGACGATGCCGATCGGGTTGGGCGGCACGCCCTCCACGCGCGGGCCCTGATGCTTCAGCGGCACGGCGACCTTCTCGCCGGCGGTGACCTCGACCAGCTCGTCGCGCACGTTGAACGTCAGCGGCCCGTCGCCGTCCTCGATGTCGAAGCCGAGTTCGTCGTGGGTGAGCGTGACACGCACCCGGGTGCCGCGCAGCGTGACGCGGAAGACCAGCCGCTCCCATTCGTCGGGCAGACGCGGGTCGAAGCACCAGACGCCGGAACCAAGGTCGCGGAAGCCACCGAAGCCGTTGACCAGCGCGCTCCAGGTGCCGCCGGTCGAGGCGACATGTACGCCGTCGGAGGTGTTGGAGTGCCGGTCGGCCAGGTCGACGAACGCGGCGGCGACGAAGTAGCGCAGCGCCAGCTCGTGGTACCCGACCTCGGCCGCGATGATCGACTGCACCACCGCTGACAGCGTCGAGTCACCGGTCGTGATCGGGTCGTAGTAGTCGAAGTCGGCGCGCTTCTCCTCAGCGGTGAAGTCCTCTCCCTGCAGGAACAGCGCGAGCACGACATCGGCCTGCTTGAGCACCTGGAAGCGATAGATCACCAGGGGGTGGTGGTGCAGCAGCAATGGCCGCTTGTCCAGCGGCGTGTTGTCGAGATCCCACATCTCCCGCTCCAGGAAGTGCTGGTCCTGCGGATGGATGCCGAGATAGTCGTCGAACGGGATGAACATGCCGGCCGCGCACGCGGCCCACTCGACCGGCTCCTCCGGCTTGAGGTGGGTACGACGCACCATGTGCTCGTACGCTTCGGGGTCAGTGTCGGCGAGCGTACGCACGGCGTCGGCTGCCCTGCGCAGGTTGAAGCGGGCGAGCACGTTGGTATAGAGGTTGTCGTTGACCACCGTCGTGTACTCGTCGGGGCCGGTGACTCCGTGGATGTGGAACATCCGGCCTTCGGCCTCGGCGCGCCAGAAGCCGAGGTCGGCCCACAGCCGGGCGGTCTCGACGAAGATGTCGATCGCCTCGCGGTTGAGGAAGTCGACGTCGTCGGTGGCGCCGATGTACTGGCTCAGGGCGTACGCGATGTCGGCGTCGATGTGGTATTGCGCGGTCCCTGCCGCGTAGTAGGCCGAGGCCTCGTGCCCGTTGATGGTGCGCCACGGGAACAACGCGCCCTTCTGCGACAGCTCCCGTGCCCGGATGCGTGCCGCGTCGAGGAGGGAATAGCGAAACCGCAGGGCGTTGCGAGCGGCATACGGCATCGTGTAGGTCAAGAACGGCATCACGTAGACCTCGGTGTCCCAGAAGTAGTGACCGCCGTAGCCGGAGCCCGTGACGCCCTTGGCCGGGATGCCCGAGGACTCCGCGCGGGCGGCGGCCTGGAGGACCGAGAAGAGGTTCCAGCGCACCGCCTGCTGGAGCGAGTCGTGCCCGGGGATCTCCACGTCGGTGCGGGACCAGAAATCGTCCAGCCACAGCGCCTGCTCGCGGAGCTGATGGGCGACGCCGTCCTCGGCTGCGCGTTCGACGGTACGCTCGCCACGGTCGATGAGCTCGGCGGACGGCACCTCGCGCGCCGTGTGGAACGAGGCGAGCTTGGTCAGCGTGAACGTGTCTCCCTGGCTGCCGTGGAAGCTGTAGATGATCTTGTTCAGGTCCTCGCCGCCGCGTGCCTCGACCGCCGGCGGAACGGGGGAGTCCAGGGTGTGGTCGACGACGATGCCGAGCGTCATCTGGCTCTCCGCACACCGGTAGCCGACCCGGATCCGGCCAGTGTCGGCATCGGCGGAGTTCGACTCGTTGACCAGCACCCGGCGGTTGAACCGCTCCGCCTTGCGAGGGTCGAAGCCGTCGGCGGTATCCGGTGCGATCTCCGGCCCTGTGTCCGGGACGTCTTGCCGGTTGAGCACCTGCGAGGAGAGCGTCACCACCGCGTCGGAGTCGAGCAGTTCCACCTCGAAGGTCATCACCGCCAGGTGTTTCTGGGTCAGCGACACCATTCGGCGGCTGGTGACCCGCACCTGCTTGCCGTTCGAAGTGCGCCACACCAGGTCGCGGGTGAGGACGCCGGTGCGGAAGTCGAGCGAGCGCTCGTACTCCAGGAGATCGGCGTTGGACAGGTGCAGCGGCTCGTCGTCGATGTAGAGCCGGATGATCTTGGTGTCGGGGACGTTGACGATCGTCTGGCCGATCCGGGCGAACCCGTAGGCCTCCTCGGCGTGCAGGATCGGCCAGGTCTCGTGCAGGCCGTTGATGTAGGTGCCGTTGGAGTGCGCGTCGCGTGACTCCTCGAAGTTGCCGCGCATGCCGAGATAACCGTTGCCGACCGTGAACAACGTCTCGACCGTGCCCAGGCTCTCCAGGTCGAAGCGGCTTTCGACCAGGCGCCACGGGTCGATCGGGAACCGGATGCGGTCCATCGGGTCGTCGAGTGAGGGAGCCACGTGGTCGGGGCCGGTGGCGGGAGGGTTGTCCACGTCGTTCATGGTGCCTCAGATCAGCTCTGCCAGGTCGGAAACCACGCGGGTCGCACCGGCTTGGTTCAGTGCGTCGGCGCCGACCCCACGATCGACGCCGACGATCTCGGCGAAGCCACCGGCGGCGCCGGCCCGCACTCCCGAGATGGCGTCCTCGAACACGACACCGTGTTCGGGGCGTACGCCGAGCTCCGCAGCGGCGGCGAGGAAGGTATCCGGGGCCGGTTTGCCGGGCAGCCCGCGCTCGGCCGCGACACCGCCGTGCATCACGGTCACGAAGAAGTCGGCGACGCCCGCCGCCGCCAGCACCGCCGGGGCGTTGCGCGACGACGACACGATCGCCATCGGCATCCCCCGTTCTTGCAGTGCCTTCAGGAGTGCCAGGGAGCCCGGGTACGGCTTGACTCCCTCGGTAGCCAGGATGTGGTTGAACGCCTCGTTCTTGCGGTTGCCGAGCCCCCCGATCGTGTCCAGTCCCGGATCGTCGTCCTCGGTACCAGCCGGCAACTCGATCCCGCGGGAGGCGAGGAACGACGCAACCCCGTCGAAGCGTGGCTTGCCGTCGACATAGGCGTAGTAGTCGGCGTCCGTGTAGGGCCCGGTGTTCTGCTGGGTTGCCCCACGCTCACGCAGGAACGCGTTGAACATCTCGCTCCATGCGTGCATATGCACTTCGGCTGTCGGTGTGATGACCCCGTCGAGGTCGAAGAGCACTGCTCGGTAAGGCGTCCAGTCCACGCTTGAAAGCCTAGCCAGCGGGCGTACGCCGTGGGGCTGGACGAGGGTGCGACTTGTCGATCCAGTCTTGTCTGTTGTCGTCGCCCGCGTGTCGCGACGACTTCGAACATGTGTTCGGGCTAGCGTGAGCGTACGCGAACAGCGGCAGCCCGGGAGCGGCAAGTTGTCCACACCCCGGGTTATCCACAGTCCGCGACCTTGGATCTTCGATTGTGTCGGCGCCGGTCCCTAGGGTCGGACCGACACAGCGACAGCACCGACGTGAAGGATGGAAGAGATGGCTGGAGACCGCGACAAGGCCCTCGATGCAGCACTGGCCAACATCGAGAAGCAGTTCGGCAAGGGCTCGGTGATGCGCCTGGGAGAGGAGACTCGGGCGCCCCTCGATGTCATCCCCACGGGTGCGATCGCGCTCGACGTGGCGCTCGGCATCGGGGGGCTCCCTCGTGGCCGGATCGTCGAGATCTACGGCCCGGAGTCGTCCGGAAAGACGACAGTCGCCCTGCATGCGGTGGCCAGCGCCCAGCGCAACGGCGGCATCGTGGCGTTCATCGACGCCGAGCACGCGCTCGACCCCGAGTACGCCAAGGCCCTCGGCGTCGACACCGACGCACTCCTGGTCTCCCAGCCCGACTCCGGTGAGCAGGCGCTGGAGATCGCCGACATGCTGATCCGGTCCGGCGCGCTCGACCTGATCGTGATCGACTCGGTGGCCGCGCTCGTGCCCCGCGCCGAGATCGAGGGCGAGATGGGCGACAGCCACGTCGGCCTCCAGGCCCGGCTGATGAGCCAGGCACTGCGCAAGATCACCGGGGCTCTCAACTCCTCCGGCACCACCGCGATCTTCATCAACCAGCTCCGCGAGAAGATCGGTGTCATGTTCGGCTGCATGTCTTATAGCACCCGAGTGGTGCTCGCTGACGGCAGCACGGAGAAGATTGGCAAGATCGTCAACCAGAAGCTGCCGGTCGAAGTGCTCTCCTACGATCCTGAGCTGGACCGAGTCATTCCCAAGAAGGTCGTCAATTGGTTCGACAACGGTATCGCGGATCGGTTCCTGCAGTTCACGGTGGCCAAATCGAGCGGTAACGGGAAGGCCCAGTTCGCCGCTACCGAGAACCACCTGATCCGCACTCCTGGCGGGTGGCGCGAAGCTGGTGAGTTGCTGGGCGGCGACCGCGTGATGCTTGCTGAAACCCACCGGCTCAGTGACCAGCAGTGGCAGGTCGTCCTCGGCTCACTGATGGGCGATGGCAACCTCTCGCCCAACCGCCACGACCGTGACGGTGTTCGGCTCCGCCTCGGCCACGGCGCTCGACAGGCCGACTACCTCGACTGGAAGGTGAGCCTGCTCGGCAATATCGACTGCAGCCGCCGCACGGATGGCAGAGGAGCGGTGTTCGCGGACTTCACCCCACTGCCCGAACTCGGCGAGCTGCAGCGCACTGTCTACCTCACCGGCGGCAAGAAGACGATCACCGAGGACTACCTCAAGGCACTGACGCCATTGGCTCTGGCAATCTGGTTCATGGACGACGGCTCCTTCACGGTTCGGTCCAAGGGCGTGCAGGAGCGCACTCAGGGCGGTAGCGGTCGCGTGCAGTTCTGTGTTGAAGCCATGACTGAGGGTTCCCGTGATCGGCTGGTTAACTACCTACGCGACACTCACGGATTCGAAGTCTCCTGGCGTCGGGCCGGTGCTGCCCAGAAGGCGGTGCTGACCTTCGACACCGCCTCATCTAAAGCGTTCCTTGAGCTGGTTGCCCCCTACGTACACCCGTCGATGGACTACAAGCTCCTGGCTGGCCAGCGTGGTTGCTTCAATGTCACGCCGGAGTTCGTCGAGCCAGTCATCCGACCGGTGCCCGCGCGGATCCTCGACATCCACGTGAAGCCACCGACCCGATCCATGCACAAGTTCGACATCGAGGTGGAGGGCAACCACAACTACCTCGTCGACGGCGTCATGGTGCACAACAGCCCCGAGACGACGACCGGTGGCCGAGCGCTGAAGTTCTACTCGTCGGTGCGGTTGGACGTGCGCCGGATCGAGACGCTCAAGGACGGCACCGACATGGTCGGCAACCGGACCCGGGTCAAGGTCGTGAAGAACAAGGTGGCGCCGCCGTTCAAGCAAGCGGAGTTCGACATCATGTACGGCCAGGGCATCTCCCGGGAGGGCGGTCTGATCGACGTCGGCGTCGAGGCGGGGCTGGTCCGCAAGGCCGGCGCTTGGTACACCTACGAAGGCGACCAGCTCGGGCAGGGCAAGGAGAACGCGCGCTCGTTCCTGCGCGACAACCCCGACCTGGCCGACGAGTTGGAGAAGAAGATCTTGGAGAAGCTCGGGGTCGGCCCGACAGTTGACCAGCCGGTCGACGACTCGCTCTCCGACGAGCCGGTCAATGTCACGTTCTGATGGGTGTGCCTGCCGATCTTGAGGCCGAGGGCCCGCCCGAGGACAAGGAGGCGGTGGCCCGCAAGATCCTGCTGGACCAGCTCACCGGCCAGGCACGGAGCAGGGCGGAGCTGGCGGTCAAGCTCGCCGGGCGGGGGGTGCCTGACGAGCTGGCCGCACGGCTCCTGGACCGGTTCACCGAAGTCGGTCTGATCGACGACGCGGCGTTCGCTCGCGAGTGGGTGCGCTCACGCCAGGCCAGCAGGGGGCTGGCGCGCCGCTCACTCGCACTCGAGCTCAAGCGGAAGGGGATCGCGGATGACGTCGCCGCTGAGGCCCTCGATGAGCTCGACGTCACCGACGAGGAGGCCACTGCGCGGGAGCTGGTGCGCCGCAAACTGCGGTCGATGCAGTCGCTCGCCGACGAGGTGAAGGTGCGCCGGCTGGCCGGGATGCTGGGCCGCAAGGGCTACCCGCCTGGGCTGGTCTTCTCGGTCGTCCGCTCCGAGGTAGCGACCGCTGACTGCTTGGGCGATCCGAGCATCGACTAGTCTCCGGCGCATGGACATCACCGGAGCAAGCGCGATCGTCACCGGCGGCGCCTCGGGCATCGGCGCGGCCGTGGCCCGAGCACTGGCCGCCAAGGGTGCGAAGGTCGTCGTGGCCGACCTGCAAGACGACAGGGGCTCGGCTCTGGCCGCGGAGATCGGTGGGGAGTTCGTCAAGGTCGACGTCACCAAGACCGACGACATCGTCGCGGCGGTCGACAAGGCCGAGTCGCTCGGGCCGCTGCGGGTGCTGGTCAACTCGGCCGGCATCGGTGCCGCGCAGCGCACCGTCGGCCGAGACGGCAGCTACGAGTCCGCACATGATCTGGACGTCTTCAAGCGGGTGATCGGGATCAACCTGATCGGCAGCTTCGACGCGCTCCGCATCGCGGCCACAGCGATGAGCCGCACCGAGCCACTCGACGAGTCCGGCGAGCGCGGCGTCGTCGTCAACGTCGCCTCGGTCGCGGCCTTCGACGGCCAGATCGGCCAGGCGGCGTACTCCGCCTCCAAGGGCGGCATCGTCGGGATGACCCTGCCGGTCGCCCGCGATCTCTCGGCCATCGGCATACGCGTCAACACCGTCGCGCCGGGGCTGATCGACACGCCGATCTACGGTGAAGGCGAAGGTGCAGAGCTGTTCAAGGCCAATCTGGAGCAGGGTGTGCTGTTCCCGCACCGCCTCGGCGCTCCTGAAGAGCTGGCCTCGATGGTCGTCGAGGCCGTCACCAACTCCTACCTCAACGCCGAGACGATCCGGGTCGACGGCGGCATCCGGATGCAGCCGAAGTAGTCGGCCCAAGTAGTCGGCCCAAGTAGTCGGCCAGGTCGTCCGGCTGAGCGGGATCTATATGTCCCGCTCAGACGGACGACTCACGTGACTTTGGAGCAGCCGGGCCTCGATGTCGGGGTCGAGCCCGACGCGCGGGCGGTCGGTGCGCGTGGGTAGGGGTGCGTCGAGCGTGCTGAGCCACGCCCAGGTGTCCTCGACCGTCTCGGTGACGGGACGCACAGTGAGCCCGGCTGCCAAGGCTTTGGATACGTCGCCCTGATGCAGGAACGCGTGGTCGGGGCCGGGCGGCAGCCAGACCGGCAGGTCGTTCCACGGCTCGATGCCCGCGGCGAGGATCGGCTCGGGGTCGAGCCAGTGCAGTTCCGCGTTGCCGCCGGTCACTCGGGTGGCGGTGTCCAAGAGCTCGCCCATCGTGGTGTGCCCGGACGGGCTGACGAGATTGAAGACACCGCCGGTTGCGGTCGTGGCGGCGTCGAGGACGAATCGGGCCAGGTCGCGGGCGTCGATGTATTGCAAGGGCAGGTCGCGTGGCCCGGGAGCAAGGGTCGGTCCGCCCGCTGCCAAGCGGGTGAGCCACCAGGGCAGTCGGCCGACGTCTTCGTAGGGACCGAGGACGAGCCCTGCCCGGGCCAACAGGACCGGCCCGGCGAACTGTCGGGCCGCCAGCTCGCCTCCGAGCTTGTCGACGGCATAGTTGGTGTGCTCCGCATCGGGTGAGGCGCCACCGACCAGGGGAGCATCCTCGTCGAGCCGACCGGTGTAGTCGTCGCGGTAGACCGACCGGCTCGAGATGTAGGTGTAGTGGCCTGCTCTGTCGGACAACGTTCGCGCGGCATCGCGCACCACGCACGGCTCGGCGGACCAGGTATCGACGACGGCATCCCACTCCTCGGTGCGAAGAGCGGCGAGCCCCTCCGGTGCTCGCCGGTCACCGACCAATGACCGGACGTCCGGCAACACCTGGGTGCCGCGATTGAGCACGGTCACCGAGTCGCCTCGCACGAGCGCTTCCTCGACAACCGCGCGACCGACGAAGCCGCTCCCTCCGAGCACCAGCAACCGCATGCCCCCAGACAACCTCGCGGAGACCGCGAGAGGAAGAGTCGATCGCTGACCGCGTAATTCGCGAGTCCCGTACTGCCCTCGTACCCTTGTCTGGTTATGACCAGTTCCCGCACCTACGAGGTCCGTACCTACGGCTGCCAGATGAACGTCCACGACTCCGAGCGGCTCTCGGGGTTGTTGGAGGGTGCCGGGTACCAGAAGGCGAGCGACGGCGAGCAGGCCGACGTGGTCGTGTTCAACACCTGCGCGGTGCGGGAGAACGCCGACAACCGGTTGTACGGGAATCTCGGTCACCTCGCGCCGGTCAAGGCGGCCAATCCCGGGATGCAGATCGCGGTCGGCGGCTGCTTGGCGCAGAAGGACCGCGGCGAGATCACCCGCAAGGCGCCGTGGGTCGATGTCGTGTTCGGTACGCACAACATCGGGTCGTTGCCGGTGCTGCTGGAGCGCGCGCGAGTGCAGCAGGAGGCACAGGTCGAGATCCTGGAGTCCCTCGACGTGTTCCCGAGCACGCTGCCGACCAAGCGCGAGTCGGCCTACGCGGCCTGGGTGTCGGTGTCGGTGGGCTGCAACAACACCTGCACGTTCTGCATCGTGCCGGCCCTGCGCGGCAAGGAGAAGGATCGTCGCCCCGGCGAGATCCTGGCCGAGATCGAGGCGCTGGTCGACGAGGGCGTCAGCGAGGTCACGCTGCTGGGCCAGAACGTCAACGCGTACGGCGTGGAGTTCGGCGACCGGCTCGCGTTCGGCAAGCTGCTGCGCGCCTGCGGCGAGATCGAGGGCCTGGAGCGGGTGCGGTTCACCAGCCCGCATCCCGCGGAGTTCACCGACGACGTGATCGCCGCGATGGCCGAGACCCCCAACGTGATGCCGCAACTGCACATGCCACTGCAGTCCGGCTCCGACCGGATCCTCAAGGCGATGCGGCGGTCCTACCGGCAGAGCAAATACCTCGGCATCATCGAGCGAGTACGCGCGGCCATCCCGCACGCCGCGATCAGCACCGACATCATCGTCGGTTTCCCCGGCGAGACCGAGCAGGACTTCACCGAGACGATGGAGGTCGTGGACCGAGCCAGGTTCGCCGGTGCGTACACGTTCCAGTACTCCAAGCGCCCCGGCACGCCTGCGGCCGTGCTCGGCGAGCAGGTCCCGCGCGAGGTCGTCCAGGAGCGGTACGAGCGACTGGTCGCGCGAGTCAACGACATCGCCTGGCAGGAGAACCAAGCCCAGATCGGCAAGACCGTCGAGCTGATGGTCGCCGAGGGCGAGGGCCGCAAGGACGCCGCCACACACCGGCTGACCGGGCGTGCCCCCGACAACCGGTTGGTGCACTTCGAGCCACCCGACCCAGCCACGGCGGAGCCGATCCGGCCCGGCGACCTGGTCGAGGTCGAGGTCACCTACGCGGCCCCGCACCATCTGGTGGCCGACCGGGTGCTGGCAGTGCGGCGGACCCGCTCGGGAGACGCCTGGGAGGCGCGTACGCGAGTCCCGACGCCCGCAGGCGGCGGCTCAGCGGTGAACCTGGGCCTACCCCAGGTCGGCGTACCCGAGCCGCACTCAGCCGTGACCGGCTGCGGCTGAACCCCGCTCAGGACGCGCCGAGCAGCGCAAACGACCCCGGCGCCTATCGAGCCGGCCGGCGTCTCGATACACGCCTCGCAAGCTCGGCGCACTCGACGACCGGAAGCGGCTCGATACACCGCAGCTCGTTCCTCGGGGCGACACCCGATCAGCGGTTAGGGGATGTCGTCGTTCTTGCCGTCCATCCCGTCCAGGGCGTCCTTGGCAGCTTCGGCGCCCTTGTCGAGTTTGTCGGAGAACTTCCCGCCGGTCTTGTCGTCGACGAAGTCGCTGCCCTTGTCGATCGCGTCGCCGATCTTGTCGCCGGACTTGTCGACGGCACCGGCCGCGGCATCCTTCGCCTTCTCGGCCAGGTCCTTGGCCTTGTCGAGGAAGGACATGATCAGGCCTGACCCGATGCGGGCGGCTCGGACGGCTTGTCGCCGCCGGTCTTCTCGGCGACGAAGTCCTTGCCTTTGTCCACGGCTTCGCCGATCTTGTCGCCGGCCTTGTCGAGAACGTCGCCAGCTTTGCTCACAGTCTCGCTGAACTTGCCGTCGGTCTTCTCGTCGGCGAACTCTTTGCCTTTGTCCACGGCTTCGCCGATCTTGTCGCCGGCCTTCTCGGCCAGGTCCTTGGCCTTGTCTATGAAACCGCTCATCTGTCCACCTCATAGGATCTGGCGGTGGCTCCCGTGAGACCACCCGTGTTCTGACCCTATGCCGTCGGGGCAAGCGCCGGGAAGGGAGTGTCCCCATCATTCGTCGCGGGCACGTTGCGACACTGGGTCACATGCCGATCCGCGACGAAGCCGCCCTAGCGGTGCCTGTGGTCGCGGTCGTCGGTGCGACCGCGTCGGGCAAGTCCGCGTTGGCGCTCGACGTGGCGGCGGCGCTGCGGGGCGAGATCCTCAACACCGATGCGATGCAGGTCTACCGCGGCATGGACATCGGTACCGCCAAGCTCGGTGTCCAGGAGCGGCGCGGCATTCCCCACCACCTGCTCGACCTGTTCGAGATCGATGAGGTCGCTTCGGTCGGGGAGTTCCAGCAGCGTGCCCGGTGCGTCATCGACGACTGTCGTGGTCGTGGAATCACGCCGGTGCTGGTCGGCGGGTCGGCGCTGTACACGCGGGCGATCCTGGACCGGTTCGAGTTCCCCGGCACGGATCCCGACGTACGAGCGCGCTGGCAGCAACGCCTCGACGACATCGGTTCCGCGGCCCTGCACCGCGAGCTCGCCGAACGCGACCCGGAGGCCGCCGAACGGATCGAGCCCAACAACGGGCGCCGGATCGTGCGGGCGCTGGAGGCGATCGAGCTGACCGGCCGGCCGTTCAGCGCGAGTCTGCCGAAGCTGGAGTACCAGATCAGCGGCGCGGTGCAGATCGGCGTCCGGATCCCCCGTGAGGAGTTGGAGCGGCGGATCGAGCAGCGCGTCGACGAGATGTTCGCGGCCGGCCTGGTGGACGAGGTCCGAGGGCTGGAGCGGCGAGGCCTGCGCGATGCGCTCACGGCTTCGGTCGCGCTCGGCTATCAGCAGGTGCTGGCGTATCTGGCAGGTGAGATCACCGAGGCAGAGGCCAAGGCGCAGACCGTACGCGCTACCAGGCGGTTCGCCCGCCGACAGGACAGTTGGTTCCACAAGGACCCACGCATCATCTGGGTGGATCACGACGACCCGGACCGCCTCGCCAAGAGCCTCTCGGCGATCCGCCACGAACTAGAGTGTCCCGTGTGAGCACAGGCTTCCGGTTCCTCAAGGGGCACGGCACCCACAACGACTTCGTGGTGCTGCCGGACCCCGACGGTACCGTGCACGCGGACCTGCCTGCCGACCTCGTACGCCGCATCTGCGACCGGCGCGGCGGGATCGGTGGCGACGGAGTGTTGCGGGCGACGAAGACAGCAGACGCCTGGTTCATGGACTACCGCAACGCCGACGGTTCGATCGCGGAGATGTGCGGCAACGGCATCCGGGTGTTCGCGCGCTATCTGGTCGACCACGAAGGCGTGACCAGCCCGCTTGCGATCGACACCCGTGCCGGCCGCAAGACCGTGATCGTCCAGGGCGACACGATCACCGCCGACCTCGGCAGCCCCGAGGTGCTGGGGGAGACCAAGGTCGGGGCGGGCAATCAGTCGGGCGGCCAGTCCTGGCCGGCCACGCACGTCAGCATGGGCAACCCGCACGCGGTCGCGTTCGTCGACGACCTTGGCTCGTTGGACCTCACGGTCGCCCCTGACTACGACCAGACCGTGTTCCCCGACGGAGTCAACGTCGAGTTCGTCGCCCGCCGGGGGGAACGGCACGTCGCCATGCGCGTGTACGAGCGCGGCTCGGGCGAGACCCAATCCTGCGGCACCGGCGCCTGCGCGGTCGTGGTCGCCGCCGCCCTCGCCGACGGCGTAGGCCGCGGGTCGACGTACCGTGTCGATGTCCCCGGCGGCACGCTGACGGTCACCTGGACCGACGACGACCGCCTCCTCCTCGCCGGCCCCGCCGTTCTCGTCGCTGAAGGTAATTGGGTCGCCTGAGCTTGCCGGAGATGGGATGCTTGAGGGCATATGACCAGCAACCAGCAACACGCATCTCTCCACGACGACCTCGACCTCGCCGACGATCTTGACGGCGACATCGACGGGGCCGACATCGAGCTCGACGACGACTTCGAGTCCGGCTATCTCGACGACGCCGAGGACCCGGAGGGTACGGCCGGCGAGTGGGACCTGGAGGAGCGCTACGCTCTGCGCCGGGTCGCGGGCCTGTCGACCGAGCTCACCGACATCACCGAGGTCGAGTACCGCCAGCTCCGGCTCGAGCGGGTCGTGCTGGTCGGCGTGTGGACCGAGGGATCGGTCGAGGACGCCGAGAACTCCCTGGCCGAGCTGGCGGCGCTCGCCGAGACCGCCGGCAGTGAGGTGCTGGAGGCGCTCTACCAGCGTCGCCAGAAGCCCGATCCGGCTACTTACATCGGTCGCGGCAAGGTCGAGGCGCTGCGCGAGATCGTGCAACACACCGGTGCCGACACGGTGATCTGCGACGGCGAGCTGGCGCCGAGCCAGCTGCGCAACCTGGAGGACCGCGTCAAGGTCAAGGTCGTCGATCGCACCGCGCTGATCCTGGATATCTTCGCCCAGCATGCGAAGTCCCGGGAGGGCCAGGCCCAGGTCGAGCTGGCCCAGCTCAACTACATGAAGCAGCGGCTGCGAGGTTGGGGCGGCAACCTGTCCCGCCAGGCCGGTGGCCGGGTCGCCGGTGGTGCCGGTATTGGTGGTCGTGGTCCCGGTGAGACCAAGATCGAGACCGACCGCCGCCGGATCAACACCAAGATCGCCAAGCTCCGCAAGCAGCTGGCCCAGATGCGTACGACGCGTGACACCAAGCGCGCCGAGCGGCGTCGCAACACGATTCCTGCCGTGGTCATCGCCGGCTACACCAACGCCGGCAAGTCCTCGATCCTCAACCGTCTCACGGGCGCGGGCGTACTCGTCGAGGATGCGCTCTTCGCCACTCTCGACCCGACGACCCGTCGCGCCCAGACTGACGACGGCCGGGTCTACACGCTGTCGGACACCGTCGGGTTCGTCCGCCACCTGCCGCACCAGCTCGTCGAGGCCTTCCGGTCCACGCTGGAGGAGGTCGCCGACGCCGACCTGATCGTGCACGTCGTGGACGGCTCCCACGTCGATCCCGAAGGACAGCTCGCCGCGGTGCGCGAGGTCTTCGCCGAGATCGACGCGAGCCAGGTGCCCGAGCTGGTGCTGATCAACAAGGCCGACGTCGCCGACCCGCTCGTGCTCGCCCGGCTGCGCCAGCACGAGCCGCACTCGGTGGTCGTCTCGGCCCGGACCGGCGAGGGCATCGACGACGCGTTGCACGCGATCTGGGCGGATCTCCCGCGGCCGGCGGTCGAGGTGGAGGTGCTGCTCCCGTACGACCGCGGAGACCTGGTCAACCGGATTCACCTGGCTGGCCAGGTCGAGGAACTGGAGCACACCGGAGAGGGCACCCGCCTCAGGGCCCGGGTCGGCGATGCCCTCGCGGGGGAACTGGACGCGTACCTTCTCAGCGCCCGCTAGGGCGGCCGACCGCTAGAGTCCCTGGCATGGCACGCAGGGCTTCGGGCTCGGTCACCGTGATGACGCTGGTCGCGACGCTGATCGCGGCCGTGGCAGTCTGCTGGCCGTTGCTCGCCCGGGTCATCCCCACGGGGGTCTCCACGGCGCCCGACCCGGTCACGATCTCCGACTACCAAGGTGACTTCCAGGTGTCGGCCGACGGCACCCTGCGGGCGACGGAGACACTGCAGACCGAGTTCCCGTGCTGCCGGCACGGCATCTTCCGGTTCTGGCCGATCGCGGCGCCCTGGGACACGCACACCCGGCTGATCCCCAGGCACATCGAGGTCACGATGGACGGCGGCAGCGTCCCTGTCGACCTGAGCTGGGAGGACGGTCGGCAATACCGCGTCGCCAAGATCGGCGACCCCGACCACACGGTGCTGCCGGGCACCCACACGTACGTGATCTCCTACACCGTCGCTGGCGTCCTCGCCCCGACCAGCGCCGGCGTGGTCCCCGGTGAATCGGGCAGCTGGGCAGGGGAGAGCGACGCGTCGGTCTTCTACTGGAACGTGGTCGCCGGCGGCTGGCAGATGTCGATCGGCAAGTCCGAGTCGCGCGTCACCCTGCCGACCGCGACCCGGGACATCAAGTGCACCTACGGGTACGACTCGCAAGGTCTGTGCGACGTCACCAGTGGCGGCACCGACGGCATCGTGATCAAGACCGGGTCGCTGGGCCCGCGTACGCCGGTGACCGTGCGCGCCACCCAGACCATCGAACCGGCCGGGCAGCACCGGCTGCCCTGGACCACGGCGTACGACGGAGTGCTCGGTCAATCGTTGCCGCTCGCTCTCATCGTCGGAGTACTGGGCCTCGCGGGCATCGTCGTGGGCCGGTTCTGGGAGTGGCGATCGCGCGAGCCGGTTCCCGGCTACCCGGTGATGTACGAGCCGCCGCCGGGACTCGGGCCGGTGCAGACCTACTACGTCATGTACGAGCGGCTGCCTGCCGACGCCCTGACGGCAACGCTGCTCTACCAGGCCGAACGCGGCCTGACCCAGCTCACCCAGCGGGGCCCGAAGAATTGGCTGATCGAAGGCAAGGGCGGCGACTGGGCCGGCGTCGACGAGGTCACCCGCGCGGTCGGCGAGAGCCTGGGGGTGACCGGTGCCGGCAACAGCTTCCACGCCGACGGCTCGGTTTCGGCAGGGGCGAGCCTCAACCAGGCCAAGGGCACGCTGGCGACCGTCATAGCCTGGTCCCGCTCGTCCGGGCTGGTCGTCTCCTCGGGCATCGAGGCACTGGGCCGGGTCGCCGTGCTCGCCGCATTCGTGCTCGCCGCGACACTGGTCTTCTGGCGTCCCGTCGGCATCACCCTGTGGGCGGTTCCGTTCGCCGCCTTCGCGATCGGCGGCATCGGGCTGCTGCGCTCCGGGGTCGGGACCCGGCGTACGCCTGCGGGTCGCGAGGTCTGGTCGCGTGCCGGGGGCTTCTACCGGTTGCTGTCCACGCCGTCCTCGGAGGCGCGCTTCGATTTCAGCGCCAACAAACAGCTCTACACCGCGTTCATTCCGTATGCCGTCGCGTTCGGCTGCGCCGACAAGTGGGCCCAGAAGTACCAGGCCAACACTGGTGAATTGCCGCCCACTCCGGCCTGGTACGCCGGCCCCGGCTACTCCAGCGGCTTCTGGGGCACCTCGACCGGATTCGAGAGCTTCGAGTCGTCGCTGCAATCCTCTATCGGCGCCTACCAGGCGACTCAGTCCTCGTCCTCCAGCGGCGGAGGCGGGTTCTCCGGCGGCGGGGGCGGCGGCGGAGGCGGAGGTGGCTCATGGTGAGCCGCACCTGCCATAGTGATCCCCATCCGACAACGGAGGAACCATGACCACACTGATCATCGTCGTCGTCATCCTGGTGGTGCTGGCGTTCCTCTTCGTCACCGGGTTCAACAGGCTCCGCAAGCTCAACGTCGCCGCCGACGAGGCACTCGGCGGTGTCGACGTGCAGCTCACCCGCCGTGCCGACCTGATCCCCAACCTGGTCAACACCGTCAAGGGGTACGCCGCGCACGAGAAGGGCGTGTTCGAGGCGGTCACCGAGGCCCGCGCCGGGGTGCAGAAGGCCGCCAAGGACGGCACGGTCGAGGAGAAGGCAGCCGCGCAAGCCACGCTGGACAAGGCGATCGTCAACGTGCTCGCCGTCGCCGAGGCGTACCCGGACCTCAAGGCATCCCAGAACTTCCTGGACCTGCAGAAGGCACTGGCCGACACCGAGAACCAGCTCTCCTTCGCCCGGCAGTACTACAACGACGCCGCCGGGCAGCTCAACACCGCTGTGACGACGATCCCGTGGATGTTCTTCAGCGGCATTGCCGGCGTCGGCAAGCGCGACTTCTACCAAGCTCCCGCCGGCCAGGACAGCCCGCCCACGGTTCAGTTCTGAGCACGGCGATCTCGATACACCCGGCTCGTTCCTCGCCGGGCACTCGATCAGCGGCCCGTGGCGAGGCGCTGGAGGGCCTTGAGGACGACGGTGCGGTCGGTGGTGCGCCACATCGGGGGGAGCGACGCGGTGAGGAAGGAGCCGTAGCGTGCGGAGGCGACCCGCTCGTCGAGCAGTGCGACCACGCCACGGTCGGTCGTGGTGCGGATCAGCCGGCCCGCGCCCTGGGCGAGCAGGAGCGCTGCGTGAGTCGCGGCGACGGACATGAAGCCGTTGCGCCCCTCCTTGTCGGCAGCGCGCTGCCGCGCCGACATCAGCGGGTCGTCGGGCCGGGGGAAGGGGATGCGGTCGATGATCACCAGCTGGCAGGTGTCGCCGGGGACATCGAGGCCCTGCCAGAGCCCGAGGGTGCCGAACAAGCAGGTATGCGGGTCCTCGACGAACTGGCGGCGCAGCTCCGGTAACTGCGCGTCGCCCTGGGCGAGGATCGTCAGGTGCGGCAGTCGCTCCCGCACCAGCTCCGCCGCGGTCTCGGCTGCGCGACGGGAGGAGAAGAGCCCGAGCGTACGTCCCTGCGCTGCGTCGACCAGGCCGACTATCTCGTCCACGACCTGGTCGGTGATGCCGTCGCGGCCGGGACGTGGCAGGTGCGCCGCGACGTAGAGGATCGCCTGCTTGCCGTAGTCGAAGGGCGACCCGACGTCGATCCCGCGCCACTGCGGTGAGCCGTCGGGGTCGCCCAGCCCGAACGACGCGGCGACGGGCGCGAAGTCGCCTCCGAGCTTGAGGGTGGCGCTGGTGAATACGACCGTCTTGTCGGCCAGCAGCTTGTCGCGCAGCGGCCCGCGCACCTCCAACGGCGCGATGCACAGCTGGTTGCCGCCCCGGTTGCTGTCGCGCTCGGCCACCCACAGCACGTCGGCCTCCGACCCGGCGGCCATCCGCTCGGCCACTTTGAGCAACTCCTGCACCGCGCCCCTGGCTTGTTGTGCGGCCGCGTCGGGATCCGTGGAGTTGGTGTCCTTGGGGAACGCGCTGACCACTGCCCGCGCGCTGTCGCGGACGAGCGCGAGCGCTTCGGCGAGCTGCTCGCTCATCATGTCGATCCGGCCGGGAGCCGTGGCCGCGATCGCGTCACGGAGCGCGTCCGCGGCCTCGCCCAGCCGACCGGCAGGGTCGGAGTCGTCGTCCTTCATATAGCGCGCGGCACGCCGGGCGGCCCGGTCCACCTCGGACACCGACAGCTCGTCGGTGGCGGCCTGGGTGATCCGCGCGACCAGTTCGTGAGCCTCGTCGATGATCACCGACTCGTAGTCGGGGATCATCGGCACGCCCTCGATCGCGTCGATGGCCAGCAGCGAGTGGTTGGTGACGATCAGATCGGACTGATGTGCCTTCTCCTTGGCGGCCTCGGCGAAGCACTCGCCGGCGAAGGGGCAGCGCAGCGCCCCGAGGCATTCCCGGTGGTTGACCGAGACGGCTCGCCAGGCCCGGTCGGTGTGCCGGGGGGCCGAATCCTTGTCACCCGGGCCACCCGCCGAGGCCTCCTGCTCGGCCCAGGCTCGCAGGGTGACGACCTCGGAGCCGATGGTGCCGTCGGGCACCTCGACCAGGGTGCCCTGGTCGTCGGGTACGCCCTCCCGGACCCGGTGCAGGCACGCGTAGTTCGAGCGGCCCTTGAGCACGGCGTACGACGGCTGCTCATCCAGCACGTCGGCGGCGGCCTCCAGCAGCGCCGGGATATCACGCTCGACCAGCTGGTGCTGCAGCGCGAGCGTGGCGGTCGCGACCACCACGCGATCCTCGTGCAGCAACGCCGGCACCAGATACGCCAGCGACTTACCGGTGCCGGTACCGGCCTGGGCGAGCAGATGCCGGCGCTTCGTCAGAGCCTCGGCGACCGCCTCGGCCATCTCGATCTGGCCGGATCGCTCCTGGCCGCCCAGCGCCGTGACCGCCGCTGCCAGCACCTCACGGGTCGAGGGCGAGGTGCGCGCCGTTGCCGGCTCAGGGTCGGGCACGACCTAAGCGAAGGCGAGCTTCACGGTGCCGATGCTGTCGTTGCTGTCACCGTCGGTCGCATCGTCCAGCGGCTTGCCCTTGCACGAATAGGGTGAGCCGTGGTGGCAGTTCATCCGGATGCCGGCGTTCGCGACCGTGACCCAGATGTTGGTCACGCCGGTGACGTCGACCGTGAAGGTGCTGCTGCCGCTGGCCGAGGTCTTCTGCTTGTAGCCGCTCGCGGTCTGGGTCGTGATCGTGACTCCGAAGGCACTGCTGCCGGTGACGCTCGGGGTGACGGTCAGCGTCTGCTTCCCGGAGATGGTCAGCTTTGCGGACCACGAAGAGAGATGCAGCAACTCGGGAACGGTGAGCGTGCATCCGGCCGCCGCGCAACTCACCGAAGAGGAGGGAGCGGTCGGGTAGGCCGACCCCTCGGAATAGAACGCCTTGGGCCTCAGGTTCGCTGCGCTGTATCCCGCCCACATCTTGGTCAGGCTCGTGCCCTTGGCAGCCAGCGCGGCTTTGATCGCCGGCAACGAGTACTTGCCGGGCTTTTTCGCGGTGGAGTTGTCGGCGTAATTCCAGATGCGGTGCACGATGCCGCGGCCGAGAGCCTTCTTCTCGCTGAGGTATTGGAAGAACGACCAGGTGCCGTAGGGCTGGTGGTAGGTGTCCTCGCTGTTGGAGTAGTAGATAAGGTCCAAGGGCAACCAGGGTGCCGTGTGTGCGCTGCCCACCTTGAGGTACTGCCGGTTGTCGTTGATGGCGTCGTAGACCTGTTCCTCCATCCAGACGGCGGTGCCCTCCATCAACCAGGAGTCCTCCTTCCAGTCGTAGCCGAACTGCACCGCGTGGAAGAACTCGTGGGCGGCGGTCACGCGCAGTGCCTTGATCGGCGCGGTGTGGAACTGCGAGCGCTTGTAGTCGTTGTCCAGGACGCAGTAGCCCGAGACGGCTCGATGCTTGCCGCGTTTGGGGTCGTCGGTCGTGCAGTAGCCGTAATAGCCGCTTCTCAAGTTGGCGAGGTAGATGTCGAGCTTGCCGTTGGGGCCGTGCCGCTTGGAGCTCTTGTCACTGCGAGGCGCGCGATAGCCGCGCTTGGTGACCTCGGCCCTCCAGACGTGCTTCATGGTCTTGCTGGTGGTCTCGACCCAGTCGGGCACGCTGTTGTGGTTCTTGTCTTTGGCTGCGGGCCGGTTGACGCCCTTGCGCGCCCAATGCACGCACACGTGCTTGGTGCAGCGCACCCTCTCCTTGCCGCCCTTGTATTTGCTCAGCAGCGCCGAACCCGAGTTGGTCGGGCGCGCCAGCAGCCGGGCTGTGCGTTGACGCTGCGACTTGGTCATCTCGTCGCGGCGTGCGTTGAGGTCGCGCAGGATCAGGGTGAGATCTGCCGGAGCCGTCGTCGCGCCCAGAGACGACTGCTCCGCGTCAGGCAGGCCCAAGGCCGACTCGGCGGTATCGAGGAGCGCTTCGACGGGGGCCGGCTTCGAACCGCTGGCCTCCGGGAGCACCGGAGCCTCGTCATGCGGGACGGACGAGCCAAGGCTGCGTCTGGTCTGGTCTGGTTTGGGCTGGTCTGCCGAAGCTGGACCGATCGACGCGGTCACGGACAACAACGCGCTGGTCGCGACGGCGACGGCCGCGAGGGAGGTGTGCTTCACGAATGGATTCCCCTGTTCTGTGCTCCCGAGGGCACCGGGCAATCGTACGACCTACGACCCAGCGCTTGGTGTCAAAGGCGCCGGAGGACGGTGGTGACCTTGCCCAGGATCGTGGCGTGGGTGCCGTCGATAGGAGAGTACGCCTGGTTGTGCGGCAGGAGCCAGACCTTCCCGTCCTTGCGCTGGAAGGTCTTGACAGTGGCCTCTCCGTCGAGCATCGCCGCGACGATCTCGCCGTTCTCCGCGGTCGGCTGCGCCCGCACCACGACGTAGTCGCCGCTGCAGATCGCCGCGTCGATCATCGAGTCGCCGACGACCTCGAGCAGGAACAGCTGGCCGTCGCCGACCAGCGACTTGGGCAGCGGGAAAACGTCTTCGATGCGCTCCTCGGCCAAGATCGGCCCGCCGGCCGCGATCCGCCCGACCAACGGAACATAGGACGGCGCGGGCGCGTTGTCGCGGTGCAAAGTGTCGTCGGCGCTCTCGTCAGGGTCGAACACCGCCAGCGCCCGGGGGCGGTTGGGATCGCGCTTCAGGAAACCCTTCTCCTCCAGGGTGCGCAACTGGTGGGAGACCGAGGACGAGGACGTAAGCCCGACCTGCTCACCGATCTCCCGCATGCTCGGCGGGTACCCGCGGGTCTCGATGGACGAGCGGATCACCGCGAGCACCCGTTGCTGCCGCGCGGTCAGCCCACTGGCGTCGGGCGGGCCGTCGGGGAGCTCGGCGACGGTTCCGGTCGTTGAGCCGGTCTCTGGTTGCTTGCGCGCAGTCATGACTTGACGGTAGGGCAGCGGGCGCACAGATTCAAACAGGTGTTCGAACTCGGCGTGTCGCAAGGCCAGGCCAGTAAACCCGGGCCAGCGGCGGGCCGGAATGAGCCGGTGGAGTGGCCGGGGCCGTCGAAGACACGACACGCATTCGAACACCTGTTCTTGACAACGGTCGAACAGATGTTCTAACTTCGTACATGTGTTCGATAGAACGCCTGTTCGATGGGCATTCGATCGGCACCCGCAGACGCAAGCGCCGGGCCTCTTCGACCCGGGCCCGGCGATTGTGTCGCACCTGATCTCTACAACTGCAGATGACAAGTTCCGCTCCTCACTTCCCCAGGAGGCACCCGATGAGCACGATCGCACTCCACCCCACCAGCGTCCGCCGGCCGAGTCGGCCGAGGAACGAGTCCGGTATCGAGGCCAGCGCGCCGCTGCGGCTCACCCGTCGTGGCCGGATCGTGGTCGGCGCGCTGTTCCTGGTGATGCTGCTGGCGGTGGCCGTCGCGTTCGGCGCACGATCTGCGGCCACCGGGGAGACCGGCACGCCGGTCCCGACGCGGACGGTGGTCGTCGGCAGCGGCGACACACTGTGGGGCATCGCGAGCGAAATCGCCGAGCCTGGTCACACCCGCGCGATGATGCAACAGATCGAGGACCTCAACGCCTTGTCCAGCAGCACCCTGCAGCCCGGTCAAGAGCTCGCCGTACCTGTGCGGTGAGATCTCGATACGGCCGCTCCTCCGTCGCGGCCTACTCGATCACCACGGGGCACGGCTGTCGTCTTGTCGCGGCTGGCCGGCGTCTCGATACACCCGGCTCGTTCCTCGCCGGGCACTCGACGACCGGAAGTGGGTCGATGCGGCTGCTCCTTGTCTCCGCCTGTTCGATCAGCGGATATTTCAAAATGGTGTCGATCTGCCGGATGAGCGCCTGCGCGCACGTGGACGGAGCGGCAGCGCTGTCATAGTGTCGCCATGCCTGCAGCGATCTCTCTCCGCGGCCTGACCAAGACCTACGGATCCGTCACCGCGGTGGACGGCATCGACCTTGAGATCGCCGACGGTGAGTTCTTCTCGATGCTGGGCCCGTCGGGCTCGGGCAAGACCACGGTGTTGCGTCTGATCGCGGGCTTCGAGCAGCCGACTGCCGGTGTGGTCGAACTCGGCGGGGAGGACGTCACCGGGCGGTCGCCGGAGAAACGCGACGTGAACACCGTCTTCCAGGACTACGCGCTGTTCCCGCACATGACGGTCCAGAAGAACGTCGAGTACGGGTTGCGGGTCAAGGGCGTTGCCAAGGCCGAGCGGGCACAGCGGGCCCAGGAGACACTCGAGACCGTCCAACTGGGCGGCTTTGGCGATCGGCGACCGCATCAGCTCTCCGGCGGGCAACGGCAGCGGGTGGCGCTGGCCAGGGCACTGGTCAACCGGCCCAAGGTGTTGCTGCTCGACGAACCCCTCGGTGCGCTCGACCTCAAGCTGCGCCGGCAGATGCAGCTCGAGCTCAAGCAGATGCAACGCGATCTCGGTATCACGTTCGTGTTCGTCACCCACGACCAGGAAGAGGCGCTCACGATGAGCGACCGGATCGCGGTGTTCCGCGACGGCCGCATCGAGCAGGTGGGCAGCCCGATCGAGCTCTACGAGAAGCCAGCCACCCCGTTCACGGCTGGTTTCGTCGGCACTTCCAACTTGCTCACCGGTGAGATCGCGCAGAAGGTGCTCGGCCGGACGGGATCGTTCAGCGTCCGCCCGGAGAAGATCCGGTTGCAACCCGCCTCCGACCCCACACCGGAAGACGCGACCACCGCCGCCGAGGGAGACGACCTGGTCGTCGCGCCCGGCGTGGTGCGCGAGGTGGTGTACCTCGGCTCCGCCACCCACTCGGTCGTCGACCTGGACGCGGGCGCCACGGTCACCGTCCAGGCACAGAACACGGAGTCGTCGATCGACCACCAGATGTCGTTCACCGGAGAGAAGGTGCTGCTGGTCTGGCAGCGCCTGCACGTCGTCGAGCTCACGCCGTCCGGCGCCGAGCCCAGTTGAGGAGGACAGATGATCAACGTTGGGAAACTGAAGGGACTCGCGGTCGGCGCGGCACTCGTGCTCGCCGTCGCGGGCTGCGGCAGTGATGGCGGCAGCGGCGGCGAGAGTGAGGAGACCTCGGGCGGAGGATTCACGGCCCCTGACGTGCCGATGCTCGAGGAGCTGGGCGAGGGCGAGGGCACGGTGAGCATCCTGGCCTGGCCCGGGTACGCCGAGGACGGCACCAACGACCCGAAGACCGACTGGGTCACGCCGTTCGAGAAGGCCACCGGGTGCAAGGCGAGCGTGAAGTACTTCGGCACCTCCGACGAGGCGCTACAGCTGATGAAGACCGGCGAGTACGACGTGGTCTCCGCGTCCGGTGACGCGACGCTGCGGTTGATCGCCAGCGGCGACGTCGCGCCCGTCAACACCGACCTGCTGGAGAACTACCCCGATATCCGCTCCTTCCTCAAGGACCAGCCCTACAACTCGGTCGACGGCCAGATGTACGGGATGCCGCAAGGCTGGGGTGCCAACCTGCTGATGTGGCGCACCGACAAGGTCAATCCCGCGCCGACCAGCTGGAGCGCGGTGTTCGACCCGGACTCGCCCTACGCCGGCAAGATCACCGCGTACGACTCGCCGATCTACATCGCCGACGCCGCGCTCTACCTGATGAACACCCAGCCCGACCTCGGCATCAAGGACCCCTACGCCTTGGACGAGGACCAGCTCGCCGCCGCGGTGGACGTGCTCAAGAAGCAGAAGCCGCTGATCTCGGAGTACTGGTCGGACTACCTCAAGACCCAGCAGGCCTTCGAGAGCGGCGACACGGTGCTCGGCACCACCTGGCAGTTCATCACCAACCTGATCCAGGCCGACAAGAAGCCGGTCGAGGCGATCCTGCCCGACGAGGGGTCGACCGGATGGTCCGACACCTGGATGGTCAGCGCGCAGTCCGAGCACCCCAACTGTGCCTACGCGTGGCTGGACTACATCGGTGGCCCTGACGGCAACGCGGCGTCGGCCTACTACTTCGGTGAGGCGCCGGCCAATGCCAAGGCCTGCGACAACATCCCGGAGAAGAACTTCTGCGACGTGTTCCACGCGGGCGATGCGGCATACGCGGCCAAGATCCACTACTGGGCCACGCCGATCTCGCAGTGCCTGGATGGGCGTACCGATGTCAAGTGCACGACGTACGCCGACTGGACCCAAGCCTGGACCGAGATCAAGGGCTGATCCGAGCAGACGATGACGAGACGCCGCGAGGGACTCCGCACAGCCACGCTGCTGACGCCGCCGCTGCTGTGGCTGGGTGTGTTCTACCTCGGAGCCCTCGTGGCGCTCTTCGTCGCGTCGTTCTGGTCGATCAACGACTTCACCACCCAGGTGGAGAAGGTCTTCACCTTCGACAACTACAAGAACCTGTTCACCGTCGGCGTCTACAGGACCGTCACGCTGCGCACGATCGGCATCGCGATCCTGGTGACGCTGATCGACGCGGCGCTGGCGATCCCGATC
>JASGGG010000027.1:0-32823 GCA_047605165.1 Nocardioidaceae bacterium | reverse complement strand
ATGACGACGGCGACACACCGTGCGCAGGCGTCAGCATCGGCCACAACCCGGCTCATCGGTCGTCCCGGAACGTGCCGTAGGGCTCGCTGTGCTCGGCCGACACCCGGATACTCGGGGTGTTCCCGCCCAGAGCACTGGGCATGAGCGGGAGCTCGGCGGGATAGCGCAGCCGTACGTCGATCATCGCGCCCGGCGCGAGACAGTTGCCCGGGTCGGGCCGACAGGAGATGTCGAGCGTCAGCGAGCCCGGATCGAGCCGCTGGTCGCGCAAGGCGAGGTGGGCGGCCCGAACCGCGCGGTCGCGGCCGGTCTGCTCGTCGGGAGCGGTGGCGTACGCGCGGCCCGCGGCCTTGGCCGCCTCCGTGACCGCGAACGCGGACCGCTGCACCTGGAACACCGACAACACGATGTAGATCAGCGGGACCAGCAGCAGCACGCTCAGCCAGACCACCTCGATGAGCGCCGACCCGCGGTCGTCCCGGACCCGACCCGTGCTGCATTGTGGCCGATCCTGACAACGACACGCCGGGCGCAAGTGTCGCCATCGACCACAAACCGGCTGGGATTGTCGGCATCGGCCACAATCCAGCTTCCCCCGCGCAAGGGCACGGTCAGCAGCGCGGTTCACGGGTCGACCTCCTCGACGGCATGCCCGCTGACCGTGATCGTGGTGGCCGGACCCCAGAGCCCCAGCGGCGGCACCTTGGCCACGACGCGCACCTCGACTACGGGCACTCCACTGTCGTCGACCTCGCTCGCGGTGACGTCGCGGGCGAACCGGGCCGCGAGCGCGCCACTGATCCGCTCCCGGGTGCGTGCCGCGCCGGCCTGCGGTGAGCGGTCGATCGTGGCGGCGTAGCGGGCGCCCTGGGAGGCCGCAGCAGTCAGCGTGTTGCGGACGTGCAGTACCAGCGCAAGGTGCACAATGCCCAACAGCAGTGGCAGCAGCACGACCAACACCAACGCGAAGTCGACGACCGCCGACCCGCGCTGGCCGCGAGTGCTAGTCGCGCACCGACGACAGCGCATCGGAGAGCAGACTCACCAGCTGCGGCTGGGCCACCACCCAGATCGCAGCCACCAAGCCGGCAGTCATGACCGTGATCAACACCCAACCCGGGACATCGCCGCGTTGGTCGCGCTGCCGCGCCAACAGCATCAGGAGTTCTCTCATCTCGATCCTCCACTCATAGGTTCTCGGTCATCGATTCGGTCACGGGGTTACCAGATTCAGGCCGACGGCGCCCGGCCAGAACGCGAAGAAGATGGTCACCGGGAGCACGAGAAACACCACCGGCACCATCATCAGCACCTCCCGCCGCGCGCCTGACTCGATCAGGTCGCGGCGCCGCGCCTCGCGTACGTCTCCGGCCTGGGCGTGCAGCACGTCGGCCAGCGGAGTGCCCCGCTCCAAGGCCACGGCCAGGCCGGCGGCGAAGCGGGCGACGACCGGTTGGCCGGTGCGCCGTGCGAGCTCGTCCAATGCCTGCGAGACGGTCGAGCCGGCGCGCACGTCGCCAAGCACCCGCGACAGCTCGTACGCCATCGCGCCGTGCGACCGGCGTACGACCCGCTCGAGCGCCGCGATAGGCCCCTCGCCCGCTGCCACCGCCAAGGCGAGCAACTCGGCGACGGCAGGGAACTCGTCGAGCACCCGTTGCTCGTGCCGGTTGACCTGCGCGGTCAACCGGTTGTCGCGCAGCAGCAGGCCGAACACGAAGGCGATGCCGCACAACATCAGCAACGGCAGGACCCGCCCGGGAACGTCCGCGGCAAGAACGACCGATCCGGCCGCGACGACGCCACCGGAGATCAGACCCCAGGTCAGCTGTTGCACCCGGAAGTCCTGCACCGTCAGGTCCAGGCCCGCCCGCTCGATGCGGCGCCGGATCGAGCTGTTGCCGCCGAGGATCTCGTCCAGCCGTGCCGCGGCCCGGCCGAGCAGCGCCCGAAGCGGCCGCTTCTCGCCGAGCACAGGTGACCCCAACTCGGGGACGTCGGCGAGATACGGCAGCACTCGCCAGGCGAACTCCGAGCGACGCATCGCGTGTATCCGCGAGCCGATCAGCAACAGGCCGCTGCCAGCCGCGACACCGAGCAGCAAGCCCCACATTGCGAGCGTCATCCCGCGACCCTCCCGCCACCTCGGCCGCTCAGCAGTAACCGCAGGCAGCGCCCCGTGGTGCGGCCTACGCATGAGGCGTCCCCGAGGCCTATCGGCTCGCGCCGCTCGCTGGGTACAAGACTCACGAGAGCACCCGCCGTTCGTCGGGGAGCGTCGCAATGCGCAGCATCAGCCGGTAGGCGACGACACAGAGCAGACCGCCGCACAGCAGCACGATCGCTCCTGTCGTGGATGCGTACCGGCTGATCACATCGTGCTGGAAGCTCATCATCAGCAAGACGAGCCAGGGCGCGGCAACCGCCAGCCGCGCACCGTTGACCGCCCAGGCCTGCCTCGCCTGCAGCTCCGCGCGCGTACGCGCATCGTCACGCAAGTGGCCGGACAGATTGCGCAGCAACTTGCCCAGGTCACCTCCGCCGACCTCGCGCGCGATGCGGAGCGCCTCGACGACGCGGTCACCGACGGGGTCGGCAAGGTGGTGCTCGAGCCGGTCCAGCGCGTCACCGAAGCGACCTGTCACCTGGTAGTCGGCGGCGAAGGTCGCGAACGCCTCACGAAGCGGCTCGGGGCCTCTGGTCGCCAGCCCGGCCAGCGCCTCGGGCAGAGACAGGCCCGCGCGTACGCCGGAGGCCAGGTTGTCGACCGCGTCGGGCCAGGCCTCGGCCCGCTCACGTCGCCGGGCGCGCTGCCGGCCGACTTCGAGGGCGTAGGGCACATAGCCGGCCAACAGCGCGAAGGCGATCGCGACCGTGGACGTACGGGTGAGCACCTGCGCGACGACCAAGGCGAGTACGCCGGTGGCCAGGCAGGTGAGCCAGACCGAGCGCGAGACACGCGGCAAGGATCGGTGTCGTTGCCGCGGTGCCCAGTCGGTGGTGAACGCCGACCAGATCAGCACGACGCCGACGCCGAGAGCGAGCCCGAGTGCGAGACCCATCAGCCCGCCTCCCGCAACAGTGCGGCGACGTCGACTCCGGTGCGCTCGAAACGCTCCGTCCGCGGCGGCAATCCGCCCGCCCGGCGTAGCTCTCCACCGGTACGGACGAAGATCGGCTCGGTCTCGATCACGTCGCCCTCGGCCCGCCCGGGCACGGCCACGATCTCCTCGACCGTGCGCGCGCCTTGGGCGTCCAGAGCCAGGTGCACGACCAGGTCGACCGACGCCGCGACCGTCGGAACCACGAAGCGAGCGGAAATGTTCTCACCGGCCAGGAGCGGCAGCGTACACATCTTCACCAGCGCCTCGCGGGCACTGTTCGCGTGCAGGCTGGCCATCCCGGGCATGCCGGCGTTGAGCGCGAGCAGCAGGTCGAGGCACTCCTCGGCCCGGACCTCGCCGATGATGATCCGGCTCGGGCGCATCCGTAGGCTTTCCCGGACGAGGTCCCGCAGCACCACCTCACCGTTGCCTTCCAGCCCGGCCTGCCGGGTCTGCATGGCTACCCAATCCGGATGCGCGAAGGAAAGCTCGAAGACCTCCTCCGCGCTGACCACCCGCTGGCTGCCGGGAATCGCGGCTGCCAGGCAGTTGAGAGCGGTCGTCTTACCTGAGGCAGTTCCGCCGCTCACGATGAGGTTCAAACCCGCTACGACAGCGGCGTCCAGGAAGCGCGCGGCATGATCGGTGATCGAGCCCAGCGCGACCAGCTCGTCGAGCCGGCTGGCCCGGACGACGAACTTGCGAATGTTGACCGCACGGCATCCCCGGGCGATGCCTTCGAGCACCACATGGAGCCGGTGCCCGCCAGGCAAGAGGGCGTCGACGAACGGCTGACTCAGGTCGATGCGACGGCCGCTGGACTTGAGCATCCGCTCGACCAGCTCGTCGACCTGTGTCGCGGTCAGGATCGTCGAGGTCAGCTCGTGCTTGCCCCGCCTGCTGATGAATACCCGCGAGGGCTCGTTGATCCAGATCTCCTCGACGGTGTCGTCGGCGAGGTAGGGCTCCAGCGGGCCGAACCCGGACAGGTTCGCCACCAACTGCTCGACGGCATGGCGGGCGTCGCCGACCGGCTGCACGGCCCCGGTCAGGCTCAGCTGGTCGTGGTCGGCGACCACCTCCTCGGCCAGCCGCCGCAACCGAGCAGCCTGGCTGACCGGGTCCACGCCCTCGCGGCGGACCGACTCGCGCAGCGCAGCGTCCAGCGCGGTGATGACCTCGCCCTGCGACAGACTCATGCCCCCGCCTCCGTCTCGGCGCGTACCCGTGACGCACGTCGTGACAACGTTCTAGCCAGTGATCGGCCTCCGCGGCTACTGGCAATCTCGGGAAATGTGGATAACTACGCAACGGCTGTGGCGTACGAGACGTCAGCGCTCGGTGGGACAGATGAGTTTCCCGGATCGGCCGATCATCACCCCTCCGGCTCCTCACCCGCGCCCCGCGGGATTGTGGCCGATGGCGACGACTCGCGGCAGCTTGTCGCTGCCGCCATCGGCCACAAACCAGCGATCAGTGTCGGGATCGGCCACAAACCGGCACCAGCAACCGCGCAAGAGATCGACGCCAGCGGGTCAGCGGCCGTGGCGGCGCTCGCGCTCAGCGTACGCGCGGAGCGCACGGAGGAAGTCGACGCGACGGAAGTCGGGCCAGTACGCCTCGCAGAAGTAGAACTCCGAATGCGCCGACTGCCAGAGCAGGAAGCCACCGAGGCGCTGTTCGCCCGAGGTGCGGATGACCAGGTCGGGGTCGGGCTGACCCTTGGTGTAGAGGTGAGCGGCGATGTGCTCGGGGTCGACGATCTCGGCGAGCTCCTCCAGCGAGCGGCCCTGGGCGGCCTCTTCCTGCAGCAGTGCCCGCACGGCGTCGGCGATCTCGCGGCGCCCGCCGTACCCGACGGCGATGTTGACCAGCACGCCCTCGACGTGCTCGGTGGTGGCCGCGGCCTGCTTGAGCGTACGCGCCGTCTGGTCGGGCAGCAGGTCGAGCGCGCCGACCGGGTTGATCCGGTAACGCCGGGTCTCGGCGAGCTCGGTGACCACGTCCTCGATGATGCGCAGCAGCGGGACGAGCTCCTGCTCGGGGCGGTGCAGGTTGTCGGTGGACAGCAGCCAGAGCGTCACGACCTCGATCCCGAGCTCCTCGCACCACTGGAGGAACGGCGAGATGTTGGCCGCACCGGCCCGATGCCCGGTAGCGGTGTCGGCGCCGACCTGCTTGGCCCATCTACGGTTGCCGTCGAGCATCACACCGACGTGCTTGGGCAGCTTGTCGCGGGCCAGGTACTTCACGACGCGACGCTCGTAGGCGGGGTAGAGCACCCGCTTCACCGACTGTCGAAGACCCACACCAGCAGGGTATGCGAAACTCACCCCCCGATCGGTAGACACGATCGGTAGACAAGGGCAACCGGGTCTGACGTACCTTGGTCGCATGGTGCCGTCGCTGGTCGAGATCAAGCCGCACCTGCGCGGCTGGATCCATGCCGCCAGCGTGCCGCTGATCCTGGCCGCCTGCATCGTGTTGGTGTACCTGTCACCGACCGCGGCGACCAAGGCCGGGTCGGCTGTCTACATGGCCAGCGCGATGCTGCTGTTCACGGTCTCGGCGGTCTATCACCGTGGCCGTTGGGGCCCGCGTACGTGGGCGTTCCTCCGGCGTTTCGACCACGCCAACATCTTCTTGCTCATCGCCGGCTCGTACACACCGTTCACGATCGTGCTCCTGCACGGCTCGGCCCGGGTGACACTGCTCGCGATCGCCTGGGGCGGCGCCCTGCTGGGCATGGGCTTCCGGATCTTCTGGACCGACGCCCCCCGTTGGCTCTACACCCCGATCTACATGGCGCTGGGCTGGGCCGCGGTCGCCTTCATCGACCAGTTCGCCGCCGCGGCCGGTGCTGTCGTGCTGGTGCTGATGATCGCGGGCGGCGTGCTCTACACGCTCGGCGGTGTCGTGTACGGGCTGCAACGACCCGACCCGTTCCCTCGCTGGTTCGGCTTCCACGAGGTCTTCCACTCGTTCACCGTGGCCGCGTTCGTCCTGCACTACGTGGGCGTCTCCATCGTCACCTACTCACTGCGCTGACCTGGAGAGGCGAGCTCTGACGCCGAGTCCTCGTGAGAGCTCGCGCCAATCTCTTTACTGCGGGCCGCCGGGGGGTTACCTTCTGTGATACGAAGCAACGCCTGATCGGACGGAGGTGTCGACCTGATGTCACCGAGCAGATCCCATACCGAACCTGAGGGCCCGTAACGGGCCTCCGATCAACGCAGCAAAGCGCCCCTCGCAGCCTGGCCGCGAGGGGCGCTTCCGTTGCCGCGATGCCGATCCGCTCAGGTGGCGCCGAAGAGCGCGGCGGGCGTACTCGTCCAAGCACGCCTCAGTTGGTCCGCATCCGCGCCGGCCGTCGCCAGCTGGGCGGCCAGCCACTCCAGTGCCTCCCTCGGCGAGGGTGAGTCGGTCTGACCCACGTCGGAAGTGAGCAGCAGCTGATCGCCGGCGACGCCGGCGACCGCCGCCAACAGCTCCGACGTGCAGCCCGGCTGGTGCAGTAGCTGGTGGGCGGTGATCTCGATATGAGCGCCAAGTCCGGCAAGCTCGGCGATCTCGTCCACGCTCAGGCCGGGGGCGACGTAGGCCGGATGGGTCGCTATTACGCGTCGTACGCCGTGTGCCCTGGCGGCCTCGATCAGCCAGAACACCTCGGGACCGCTGACGTGTCCCGTGGCCAGCACGGCGTCGTGCTCGGCGATCAGGTCGAGGATCCGGCGTACCTCGTCCTCCGTCGACGGGTCTACCGGCGGCAACGCCAGCGTCGCGTCGGTGACCCTGGCGTCGAGGTCGCACAACCGGGGGAGCGCACGCTCGGCGTGGATACGGGCATCCGCCGTGGGCATCCAGACGACCCGGCCACCCGACCGCAGCGCCGCAAGCACCGTCGCCGCCGAGATACCACCCGTAGCGTGGTTGAGAGCGACACCGCCGACGACCGTCAGACCACTTGCCCGGCGGGCGGCATTGGCTCGTCCAACCGTTGACTCGTAGTGCGCCTTGAGCACGAACCCGCGGGCACCGCTATCGCGGTAATGGAGCGCGAGATCCATGTCGTCGGCGCGCCGCGCAATCACATCTGGGGCGGCATGGACGTGACCGTCGAACCACCCCGTCATCGGATCAGCTGCCCGCAAGCTCGCGCGTCGCAGAGCCGAAGAGCTCGTCGACCTTCTCCATCAGGCTCTTGAACGTCGGGTTGTCGTCGAACATCCATTCAGTGTGGCCATGCCCGTCGAGAAGGATGAGCTCCTTGGGTTCGGTCGCCCGCTCGTACAACTCCACGGCTTCCTCGGCCTTGTGCAACTCGTTCTCACGCCCGTGCACGATCAGGATGGGCCGGTCGATCTGATGCACCACGTTGCCAGGCTCGAAGCGGAGCAGGTATTCGGCGGACTCCAGAGTGACACCGGAGCCGAAGCCTGGAGCACGGTAGAGCACGTCCTCGACATACACGTCGGTGCGGTTGTCCAAGTCGAGGCGGACGATGTCCCAAGGGCTGGTGACCTCCGAGCGTCCGGTGGCCGTACGTCGCGCGCGGTCGCCGGGGAGCCGATCGAGCAAGCTCTGCCACGAAGCGTCGTCGTGCATCTTCCGGGTGGAGCGGAAGCCCGAGGAGATGCCGTTGAAGACCGCGACGGCCTTGACCCGCGGGTCGGTGGCGGCCTCGGCGACAACCACCCCGCCGCCCAGGGCCCAGCCGAGCAAGCTGATCCGCTCAGCATCGATCGCGGGATGCGAGGCAACGGTGTCCACAGCGGCGCGCAGGTCCTCGACCCACTCCTGAGGGACGAGACGACCGCGCTCGCCCTCGCTCGCGCCGAAGCCGCGGTAGTCGAACGCGATGACCGCGTACCCCCGGACGGTGAGGGCGCGAGCGAACCGCTCGGGGTGGATCACCTTCAGGCCCTGGAATCCGCTGGCCGGCACCACGACGGGGTAGCCACCGTCAGGGGCGGGCTCGTCGGGCAGGTGCAGGTCGGCGTCCAGACGCAGGCCGTTGCTGAAGAAAGGAAGAGGGACGGTCTTCATCGGTCGGTTCGGTCCTTTTCACAGGTGTTGGACGCGAGCATGACGCTCGTTGTCGCCAGCGTGGCACGAGCGCGCCAAGTCAGCAACTGTCCGTGCCAGATAGGCAACAACTACCCAGCGTGCCGGAACTGGCCGTCTACGAAGAGAAGCGGGCTCCCCTCGTGACCGTCGAGGGCCCGCACCCGGCCGATGACGATCTGGTGGTCGCCGCCGACGATCTGCTCCTCCACGGAGCAGTGCACGTGTGCGAGGGCGCCACGGAGCAGCGGCAGCCTGTCGCGATCGAGGAACCAGGTGACGCCCTCGGTGTCCATCGGCCGCCGCACGGGCGCGGCCATCGCCTGGGCCACATGCTCTTGATCGTGAGCGAGCACATTGACCGAGAAGCGCCCACTCTCCACGAGATGCTCCAGCAGTCGACTCTCGCGCTGCAAGCAGACGAGGATCAGGGGCGGGTCCAGCGAGACAGCCGTGAACGCGTTCGCCGTCGTCGCGTGCACACCGTCAGGGCCGGTCGTGGCCAGCACCGTCACGCCGGTCGCGAAGCGCCCCAGCACCCGTCGAAACGACGCCGAGTCCGGCGGCAGGTAGGTGTCCGAACGAGACTCGTCATCGGGCTGCAACTGCACCACTCGCCCGCGCCTCCTCAACGGGTCGACCTTGGACAAACCGATGGTCAGTCAACCGGACTGGTGCGTTATTGTCAACATCTATTGCGCATTGCTCAATTCATCCGGTCTGGTCGTGTCGGGCCGTGTGGCGTAGGCCAGCGCGGCCAACAGTTCGTCCACGCCCAGGTCGCCGAGGCTCACTTCCGGTGGGTCGACGTCCCCAGGCGCGAGCTGGCGGCCCAGTTGCTGCTCCACCTTCGTCGCCACTACCTCTCTCCACTGCGCGCCGCCGGGCTCGCCATGTGCCTCCAGTAAGCCGGAATCGATCCGGCTTCCGTCGCCTAAGACGACCGACACGCCTGCCCGGCGTACGTCGGGGAAGCCGGCGGTCAGCTCGGGATCAACCGTGACTGTGATCCTGTCGGCCAGCGCGTGCACGGCCGGGTCGTCGAATCCCGAGACCACGTCAGCCACCTCGTAGTGGCCGTGGCGAAGTGCCGCGGCGACCGGCCAGACCAGGTTGTACTGTGCCTCCTCGGTAGTCACCGGACGACGGTCGGAGAGGGCAGCGGCCGCGGCAAAGGTGCGGATCTCCACCCGCGCGATGTCGGCAGGGTTCGGCACCTGCTGCCGCACCTCGAGTGCGGCGGCGATGGCAGACTGCCCCCAGCGACAACACGGGAACGGCTTGACATAGACGTCTTGGACCACCCATTCGGCACCCACCGAGCCGAAATCGGCGGCCGCCAGGAAGTCCGGCTGCACCGCGGTGAATCCGGATTGCGCGAGCACTGCGCTACTCACCGCCACCTGCGCGCCCCAGCCGATTCCGTCCTTGGTCATCTGCGGGTCGTCGACCGAGCGCATGATCAGCGAGATGGGTCCGTGATACTCCGCCAGTCCGATGGCATGCCTCATCTGGGCACGATCCAGACCAAGCAGCCGGCCAGCCGCCACGGCGGCGCCGACGGAGCCCCAGGAGCCGGTGGAGTGATACTCGGCCCGGCGGTCGTGCTGGACGATCCCGGCACGGATGCCGACCTCGTAGCCGAGGACGACCGCGGTCATCAGCTCGGTAAGGGAGGCGCCCGTACGCTGGGCGACGGCCACCGCAGTGGGGATGACGATCGCCCCCGGATGGCCCTTGGTCAGCCGGTGCCCGTCGTCGAAGTCGAGCGCGTTGGCCATCACCGCATTGGCGAAGGCAGCTCCGGAGACGGAGAGTCGCCGACCGTCGAACCACGCCAGCGACTCCTGTCCGCCGTACAGGTCGGCAGCCACCTCGGCGGCGATCCGTGAGGTCGGCGTCAAACGTCCGGCCACCGAAGAGGCGACCAGGTCGGCAGCGAGGACGGCGACGTGGTTGCGTACGCCGCGAGGCACCTGCTCCCAGGTCAGGGTCACGGCAAAGTCGACAAGCCGCTCCCCCGCCGAGATGTCAGCTACGACATCGGTCGGCGACAGCCAGGACGGCATGACTTCAGTGGCGCTCACTGTGCTCCTTGCTCTCGATCGACTTGGTGGAGATCTCCTGCGCGGCCCGGCGTACAGCAGCGACTGCCTCGTCGAGGCGACCGCCCAGCCGGAAGGTCGGGCCGGACACATTCACCGCGGCGACGACCCGGCCCAGGTGGTCGCGTACCGGCGCGGCGACCGAGACCAGGCCCTCTTCGAACTCGCCGTCGGAGATGCTGTAGCCCTGCTCGCGGATCTGCGCGAGCCGCTCGACCAGCTCGTCCCGGCTACGGATGGCACGCGAGCCCTCGGTGACAAAGTCGACGTCGGCGAGAAGAGCCACGAGTGTCTCCGGCTCGTGCTCACACAGGAGCGCATGACCGGTGGCTGAGCTGAACGCCGGGTAGGTGCGACCTACCCACGCCAGCGCCTGGAGGCTGCGGGCCGGCGACTTGGACAGAAGCACCACTGCTTCGGTTCCACGCAAGATCGACAGGTAGGCACGCTCGCCGACCTGGGCGCTCAGCCGCGACAGGACCCGGTCGCTGTGGATCAGCAGGCGCTGCTCGGCGGCCAGCTCGGCCAGGGCGAAGACCCGCCAGCCGAGGGTGTAGGCGAGCGTGTCCGGGTCGCGGTCGACCAGCCCGTACTCGGCGAGAGTCTTGAGTGACCGCGAGACCTGGCTCTTCTCCCGGCCCAGCAGCTCAGCCATCCGGGTCACGCTGAGACCACCGTGATCGGTCGCCTCGGGCCACCCCAGGGCCAGCAGCACGTCGATGCCCCGCCGGATGCTGGTCTCGCGCTCAGCCATGTGTCCTCTCGCCTCCTGACTCGGTCTGCTGTCGGGAGCGTACGGTCCCAAGCGCCTCCGGAATGCGGAGCAGCAGGGCGGCGAGCACGGCGCCGCGCTCGACGATGCTGGGTACGCTGACCCGTTCACGGCGGCTGCAGGAGTCCTCGCAGTAGGGCCCGAGCCCGTCCAGGGTGAGCACGCCCAGCGCGCCGAAGAAGCTGCCGTCCGAGCCGCCGCGCTCGTGGACGCCACGGCTGGGCAGCCCGATCTCGCCGGCCGCCTCCACAGCGAGTCGATAGAGCAACTCCGACCTGTCCGCACCGAACGCCGGCCGAGTAACGCCGCCGGTCAGCTCGACCTCGACGCCCGGAACCCGCCGCGGCCCCGAAGCCAGGGCATGCAGGTCCTTCAGCAGGCTCTCGGCGATCTCCACGGTCGCTCCCCGCATGTCGATCTCGACCTCGGCCTGGTCAGGCACCACCTGACGGGCGGTACCGGCGCGGATCACGCCGATGCTCAGCAGGTTGCCGAGGTCGGGGCGGCTCAGCAGCTCCACCCTCGGCAGCAGGTCCACCAGCTCGGAGATGACGCTGGCGCCGCCGGGCTCGGTGCAGTGTGCCGTTCGTCCGCGCAGCCGAAGCATCACCGCACCGACCGCACCGCGGGCAACCACCATGCCGCCACCCGACTGAACGCCCTCCAGCGTCAGGCAGACGTCCGCGTCCGCGGCGAAGCGCTCCAATAGTCCGCGCGCCGCAGCGCTCCCTCGCAACTCGTCGGGGGTGATCACGAAGGAGATCCGCCCCCAGCCCAGCGTCGACTCCGCGGCTACGACACGGAGCGCGGCCGAGGCCATCACCAGCGCGGCCTTCATGTCGCCGACGCCGGGACCTGCGATCCAGTCGCCGTCGCGACTCAACGGCCACTCGTCGGCTGTTCCCTTCGGCCAGACCGTGTCGGCATGACCGAGGACGACCACCCGTGGCCCATCTCCCAGGTCCTGGCTGAGCTCGAGGCAGTCGCCGTGGCCCTCTACCGGGTGCCGTACCGCTGCGAAGGGCGTCTGGGCCAGCTCGGTCTCCACGACCTCCAGGACGGCATTGACCCCGGCGACGTCCAGCGAGCCGGAGTCGATCCCGACGAGATGCTCGATGGTTGCCAGCATTCCGGGCAGCTGCGACTCGAGCCGGCGACACAGCTCGGGTACGTCCGGGCCGGGACCTCTCGTCACGGTGCGACGACCCAGAGATCCTCGGCCTGCCAGCCGATCCTCACCCTGGCGTCCACAGCGACACCGGGCGGGAGCGCTCGGCTCGCGCCGCTGAGGGTGAGGCCCTCCAACAGCTCGGTGTCCACCGTGACCACGGTGTGCGCGCCGACGTAGGAGACGTCGCGTACGACGCCGTCGACGACCAGATCCGCGCCGTCCTGCTCCCAGCGCACCTCCTCGGGTCGAAGGATCGCCACGCATTCGTCGCCGGCACCCTGTCCCGAGGCGCCGGCCACCCTCATCTCCCGACCGGCGATGCGGACGGCGTACGCCCCGTCCTGACTGCTGGTGACCGTGGCGGGCAGCTGGTTGGAGGAGCCCACGAAGTCGGCGACGAATCGGGTCAGCGGTCGCTCATAGAGCTCCCTCGGCGTCGAGACCTGGACCAGCTGGCCCTTGCTCATGATGCCGACGCGGTCCGACATCGAGAAGGCCTCTTCCTGGTCGTGGGTCACGTAGACGAACGTGATACCGACCTCGCGCTGCACCTGTTTGAGCATGATCTGGAGCTGGCGGCGCAGCTTGAGGTCCAGCGCACCGAGCGGCTCGTCGAGCAGCAGCACCTGGGGGTTGAGAACCAGCGCGCGGGCGAGCGCCACCCGCTGCTGCATGCCGCCGCTGAGTTGGGCGGGTCGTCGGTCCTCGAAGCCGGTGAGGTCCACCAGGGCCAGGGCATCGGCCGCGCGCGTTCGCGCCTCGGCCTTGGAGACCTTGTGCTCACGCAGGCCGAACTGGACGTTCTCGAGAACGCTCAGGTGGGGGAAGAGTGCGTAGTTCTGGAACACCGTGTGCACCGGCCGCTTGAATGCCGGCACACCGGTGACGTCGACACCCTGGATGGCGATCGAGCCGGACGTGGGCTGCTCCAAGCCGGCCAGCATCCGCAGTGTCGTCGTCTTGCCACAGCCACTCGGCCCGATGATCGAGAAGAACTCGCCCTCGGCGATCTCCAGGTCGAGGCAGTCGACGGCGACGTGGTCGCCGAACTCTCGGCGTACGGACCGCAAGGCAACGGCTGGGGTAGAGCGAGAGTCAGTCATCGAGGAGTCATTTCGCATCGGAGCCGAGGGAGTCGGCAGCGGGATCGGCGACACCGGCCACCGAGCGGACGCTGCTGCTGAACGCGACAGCGGCCAGGGCCAGCAGGTTGATCACCATGACCGCGACGGCCACGGCGTTGACCAGCGGGCTGACCTCGATCCGGACCAGGCCCAGGATCAGGACGGGAAGGGTCTCGACGTGGGCACCACCGAGGAACATCGAGGTGACCACGTCGTCGAAGGAGAACGTGAAGCTCAACAGGCCGGCGACCACGATGGCCGGGACCAGGCCTGGAAGGGTGACCCGCCAGAACGCCCGCCATGGCGACGCCCCGAGATCGGCTGCTGCCTCCTCCAGAACGTCGGTGAGCGCGGCAAAGCGTGCCTCGATGATGACGGTCGCGTACGCCGAGAGGAACACCACGTGGCCGATGACGATCGCACCGAATCCCAAAGGGATGTCGAGTGCCCGCATCAGCAGGAACAGCCCGACCGCGATGACCACCTCGGGCAGGATGATCCGCACCAGCGTGGACAACTCCACCCAGGCCTTCGAGCGCCGGCGCATGTGGCGCGTCGCCAGCCCGGTCGCCACTGCGATCGCCAAGGCGACGACCGTCGAGGCCACCGCGATGCCGACGCTGGTCCAGAAGTCCCGGACGATCCGGTCGTCGCCCAGGGCCTTGCCGAACCAGTCGAGAGTGAAGCCACCCCAGCCGCTGAGGGTCTTGTCGCCGTTGAAGGCGTTGAGCACCACGACGCCGATCGGCAGGTAGAGCATCACGATGACGAGCGCGCCCACGACCGTGCTGAACGAGAGCCTCCTCATCGGTCACCACCCCGCCGGAACTCACGGAAACGGGCGCCGAACAGCACGACCACCATCAGGCTCATGAGCGCAACCGCCACGGCTGAGCCGAACGGGTAGTCAGCGGTCTTGAGGAACTGGTCGGCCACGACGTTGCCCATCATCAGGGTCTTGTCGCCACCCAGGATCGCGGGGATGACGTACTCGCCGGTGGCGGGGATGCCGACCAGAACCGCGCCGGCGGCGATGCCCGGGCGGGCCAGCGGCACGATCACCCGCCACAGCACCTTGGTAGGCCGCAGGCCCAGATCGAGCGACGCTTCGACCAGGGACTTGTCGATCCGCTCCAGCGCGACGTAGATCGGCAGGATCATCAGCGGGAGGTAGGTGTAGATCAGGCCGAAGGTCACCGCCCACGAGGTGTAGAGCAGATCGTCGTTCGGGCCCAGCACGCCGAGCAGTCGCAGGAACCGGGTCACGATCCCGTCGTGTGACATCAGGCTGGAGATCGCGTAGGTGCGCACCACGAAGCTGGTCCAGAACGGCACGATCACCGCGACGAGCAGCAGGGTCTGCAGCCGCCTGCTGGCGCGGCTGATCATGTACGCCACCGGGAAGCCCAACAGGGCACACCCGAGGGTGGCGGTCAGGGTCAGGCCGATCGACCGGAGGATCGCCTTGAGATAGAGCGCATCCACCAGCCGCGAGTAGTTCTCAGTCGTCCAGCCGAAGGCCATCTCGAAGGTGAGCGGATTGACCGACCCGAACGAGTAGACCACCAGCATCCCGAGGGGGACGAGGAAGAACAGGAGCAGCCATACCAGCGAGGGAAGGAGGAGGAGACCGCTTCCCCTGCGGGTTCTGAGGCCAGCCATGTCAGCGCCGGCCCTCAGGCCGCCTTGATCTCGTTCCAGGCGGTGTTGCGCACCTTGACGCCGTCCGCGTCGATGAACGTCTGCCATTGCATGGTGACCGAGTCGTCGAGACGCATCGCCGGATTCTGCAGGATCGCCTTGTCGATGTGGGGCTCCGCGGCCGGGAGCAGGAAGGCGGCGCCGGTGGTGTTGATGAAGTCGGCGTACACCTCCGGCTCCAGGTGGAAGTTCATGAACTTCTCGATCGCCGAGGTCTGCTTGGTGCCGGCGAGCGCCAGCCAGCCGTCGATGTAGGACGGCAGGCCCTCGCTGGGCGCGATCCAGCCGATCTTGTCGTTGGCCTTCATCGCCGACGGCATGTCGTAGTCGTGAAGCGCGGCCAGCACGACCGAGCCCTCGATCAACGGCTTGGAGGCGTCGGTCGCCAGGAACGCCTTGAGGTCGGGCTTCGTCTCGATGAGCAGGTCGCGTGCCGCCTCGATCTCGTCGGGATCAGCCGTGTTGATGTCGTAGCCGAGCGCGAGGATCGCCATCGACAACACATCGACGTCGTAGTCGGGGAAGGTGAACTTGCCGGAGATCTGCGGTGCCATCGCGAACATCTCCTCCCAGCTCTCCGGCGGCTTGGGCAGCAAGTCCTTGCGGTAGGCGATGCCGAGCTTGCCGTACTCCACCGGAATGCCCCACGTGAACTGGTCGCGGAAGGTGGCGTCCACGCCCTCGATGTTCGGGATGTTGGCGAAGTCGACCTGCTGGATCATGTCGGCCTGCTCCAGGGTGCGACCCAGCACATTGCCGGAGAGCGCCATGTCGTAGTCGCCCTTGTTGCGAGCCAGTTGTGCCGCTTGCGAGGCGCTGCCGCCGTCGGTCAGGCCGGTGGACTCCTTGACGGTGATGCCCGTCTGCTTCTTGAAGTCGGAGACCTCGGTGGCGCCCATCCAGCCCGGGTAGTTGACCATCACGATCGGACCCTTGCTGGCGCTCGCGCTGCCACCCGACGACTTCGGCTCGTCGTCACCGCAGGCACTCAGCATGCCCCCGGCGACGGCCAGGCCGGCCAGGCCGGCACCACCGCGGAGGATCTGTCGCCGGGTGATCGCACGGGGAGTGTTCTGATTCACGCTTCCTCCAGGAGAGTGGGTGGTCATTGCCGTATAGCCATCAGTGAGTGCGCTCCTGGCACTTGGGTATCACGCCTGCAGAGTCACTTACAAGCGATTGGCCGCTCGAACACTCGGCCCAACTCCTCGACCACTCGCTCCATCTCCGCGGGCAAGCCGACGGTGATCCGCAGCAGATCCTTGCCACCGAAACTGCCGAGGGGCCGCGTGATCACGCCGCGGCGCATCAGCTCGGCAGCCAGGCGCTCGGAGTCGGGTACCTCGAAGGCGACGAAGTTCGTGTGCGAAGGCAGGCAGCGCAGTCCCCAACCGTCCAAGACCCCCTCGAAGGCCGCTCGCGCCTCCAGGTTGAACGCCCGGCGACGCTCCACCTCGGCCTGGTCGCGGAGGCTGACCGTCGCCGCGACATGGGCGAGGTCGGACACGTCGAAGTAGTGCCGGATGCGCCCGAGTGCGCTGACCACCTCCTCGTCGGCCACGCAATACCCGACGCGCAGGCCGGCCAGGCCGTAGAGCTTGGAGAAGGTCCGCAGCACCGCCACGTTGGCGCCCCGGCGCACGTGGTCGGCGACGACATTGGGATACGACGGGTCGACGACATACTCGGCGTACGCCTCATCCACGACCACCAGCACGTGGTCAGGCACCTGATCGAGCAGCCACGACAGGGCCTCCGCCCCCACGATCCCGCCGGTCGGGTTGTTCGGGCTGCAGACGAACATCAGCCGGGTCCGCTCGGTCACCGCCTGGCTCATGGCGACCAGGTCATTGCTGCCGTCGACCAGCGGTACCTTCACCGCGACGCCGCCGGCCTTCTGCGCGTCCAAGGCGTACGAGACGAAACTCGGCGCCGCCATCACGACCTCGTCTCCCGGCTCCAGGAAGGCCGAGCAGAGCCAGCCGATGATCGGATCCACGCCGTTTCCTAGCTGGATCCGGTCGACCGGGACGTCCCAGAACGCAGCCAACTCCTCGGCCAGCACGAAGTCCTGCTCGGGATAGCGGTTAAGCCCGCCGAGCAAGGGAATCAGCGCCTGGGCGACACCTGGGAAGGGACCCAGCGGCGACTCGTTGGAGCCCAGCTTGACCACGTCGGAGAGCTGGAACTCACGCTGAATGGAGGCCTCGGAGCGCCCGGCGATGTAAGGCTCGAGGTCATGGATCGCCTGGCGCAGACGCATGTCGGACCGTCCTCCCTGTCTGCCACCGCGTCACGACGGCGACGCCTTGCCTCGGTTCTGGATTGTCTCCTAATCTGGCAACACTAGTTGGTGATACGGCACGCAGCAAGATGCCGCGTCGCCTCAGTCACGAAAGGGACCCGATGACCCTCACCTGCGGCGAGCACCTCGTGCGGCTCTTGGAGGCGCACGACGTCGACACCGTGTTCGGCATCTCCGGCGTGCACACGCTGGAGATCTACCGAGGGCTGAACAACTCCAGCATTCGGCAGGTCACGCCGCGCCACGAGCAGGGCGTGGGTTTCATGGCCGACGGGTACGCCCGGCGCACGGGCAAGCCCGGCGTGGCCATCGTGATCAGCGGGCCGGGCATCACCAACGTCAGCACCCCTGTCGCCAGCGCCTACCACGACTCGATTCCGCTACTGGTCATCTCCGCTGTCGTCTCCACCACCAAGCTCGGGCGGGAGACCGGGACCATCCACGACCTCCCCGACCAGCAGGGTCTGATGTCCACCATCACCGCGAGCAGCGAGACAGTGCTGGCACCTGAGGATCTGGCACCCGCCGTCAGCCGGGCGTTCGCCCTGCTCGGCGGCCGGCGGCCGCGTCCGGTGCACATCCAGGTCCCGACCGACGTCCTGGCCATGCCGGCCGCGCAGGCAGAGGCCGTCGTGGCCGAGCCGCTCGCTCCCCGGGCCGACCAGGACGCGCTCCGCCGGGCAGCGGAGCTACTCGACCGCGCCCAGCGGCCATTCGTCATTGCCGGCGGTGGCACCCACGGCTGCGGCGCGCGGATCGGCGAACTCGCCGACCGGATCAACGCACTGGTCGGCTGCACCATCGGTGGCAAGGCGGTCGTTCCCGACGACCACCCACGCTCGGTCGGCTCGACGATGACCTTCGCCCCGACCTCCGCGGAGCTGCTCGGTGCCGATGTCGTGGTGGCGATCGGTACCGAGTTCTCCGAGCTCGACTTCTGGGCGCTGCCGGAGGGCTGGCAGCTGAGTGGTGAGCTGATCCGGATCGACATCGACCCAGGTCAGGTCGGTCGCAAGATCACCCCGGCCGTGGCGCTGGTCGGCGATGCCGGCGAGGTGCTCGACCGACTCTTGGCCGAGCTCGGCGGGCAAGCCTCAGTCGGCGCCCGCAGCGTCGCGAACCGCGACAGTCTCGATCTCGACCCCAGCATCACACCGCATCTGGCCCTGCTCGACGCCATCGACGCGGCGCTGCCACGCGACCGTGTCGTCGCCGGAGACTCCACACAGCCGGCCTACGCCGCGAACCACCTGCTGCCGATCTACCACGACCGCTCGTGGCTGATGCCGATCGGCTTCGCCGCACTCGGCTGCGCCCTGCCGATGGCGATCGGCGCCAAGGTTGCTGACCCCGAGGCACCCGTCTTGGCCCTGGTCGGCGACGCCGGGCTGCTCTTCTCCGTGGCCGAGCTCGCCACCGCTGTCGACCTCGGCCTGGCGCTGCCAGTGGTGGTCTGGAACAACCACGGGTACGGCGAGATCCGCGATGCGATGGACCACGCCGGCATCCCGCACATCGGCACCGACGCCAGCGTCTTCGACGTACCCACCCTGGCCCGGGGATTCGGCTGCATCGGCGCACGCGCCAGCACGCCCGAGGAGCTCACCGCCCTGATCGCCCAGGCACTCGAGACCGACGCGCCGACGGTCATCGAGGTCCGGGCAGAGGAGTTCCACCCCGCAGGGCCGGTGACAGGTCACTGACCGTAGCGACCGCCCGGGAGCAGGAACGGTCACCCGTCGCCCTCTGGGCCGGGAAACACGGCAAGCACCTTCACCACCTGGTCCCTCGGGTACGCCGCGCGCAGGCACGCGGCGGGCAGCTCGGCCAGGCCGACCCGGTCCGAGATCAGCGGCGCGACGTCAACCTGCCTCTCGGCCAGCAGCCGGACCGCCTCGTGGAACGGCGCCAGCCCCGGAGCCCATTGCGCCCCGGTAGCGCCGACGACAGTGAGCTGCTGCCTCAGCAGGTCGAGTGCGGAGAAGCCCAGGTCGCCCGGCTCTCGGTCGGGAAGGCCGAAGACGCCCATCGTGCCGCCGACCCGGACCCGACGCAGGCACTCGCGACGCGCATCCGGCTCTCCCACGGCGTCGACACAGAGGTCGATGCCGGTCCAGTCGGAGTCGACCTCGGCGCCCAGCGATGCCGCCAGTCGTCGCCGGTGCTCGGAAGGCTCGGCGACGACCACCCGTGGACAGCCGATCAGCCGCAGCACCTGCACGAAGAGCAGGCCGGCCGGGCCGGCACCCGCGATGAACGCCGAGACAGGCGGCTCCAGCCGTGGCCAGAACGCCTTGAGGGCGTGCAGGACGGTGCCGAGCTGCTGGGCCATGACGGCGATCTCGTCGGAGAGATCATCCGGCAGCGGCACCAGGTTGCCCGGCCTGGCTGCCTGGAAGGGGGCGAAGACGCGCCCATCTTCAGGAAACGGGACGTGCAACAGTCGCTGCCCTAGGACGAAGGCGGAGCCCGCGGGATCGACGACCTCGACGACGGACTCGTGGCCGAAGACGTCGGTGTCCAGCCCGTAGGACTCCGCGCCACGGAAGCGGTGCAGGTCCGAGCCACAGAGCGCCGAGGCCAGCGTACGCACGAGAAGCGTGTCCGGCCCGGCCTGCGGCCTGGGCAGGTCGCGGATCTCCAGGGTGCCGTCGGAGCGCACCCACGCCCCCGGCATCGTAGTGGGGTTCACCCCTCCGACCTGCCCGCGTAGTCCTGCGCATAGCTGACGTCGGGGTCCAGCGCGCGCTTGACGAACTCGTCGCGCAGCGGGTGGTATCGCTCGTTGAGCGCGACCAGGTCGGCCAGCGGGTCAGCGGAGCCGTCGACCCGAAGGTCGACGTAGGGGAACTCCTCGACGTGATAGACCTTCACCGCCGCAGACACCAGCGGGTACTGCTCGCCGCCGGCGGCCAGGCCGGCGACCAGAGCACCGACGAGTCGTGTGGCGAGGTCGTCGCTAGCGGAATCGCGGTAGGAGTCGGCGATCGCGTCGCCTACCTCCGGCCCGGCGAGGATGTTGCCGATCACGGCGAAGCCGGGGAACGCCCGCTGGTAGGCAAATCGCGGGTCGACGTACGCGCCGGCAAAGACCGCGGAACCGCCGTGCGCGTCGACGGCAGCGACCTGCCGAGCAGCTGCCACCGTCGCGGAGGAGCTCAGCGCTGCCACCGTCTGGTCAGCATCGTGGCCAGCGGCGAGGAACTCGAGGCCACGGATGCCCAGCCGAGGGTCGGTGGTGTGCTGGGTGAGGACCGCACCGCAGCCGGCACGGCCCCACATCACCCGCGCACCTACGGCGATGTCGCTGGTCGCTGCTGCCAAGCCCAGCTGGCCGGTGCCCACGTCACGGGCCACGATGCTGAAGGTCATCCGCCGCCTCCTTGAGTGCTCCCCGCCGCGAGGAACTGCCGCACCACCAGTGGTGCGGCCATTATTACTTGCCGACGCGCGGGACCGTGGCCCCGTCGATGTAGCCCTTGCCGGAGAACTCCCCCGTGACCAGGCCCCTCCCGACGGAGGCGGTGAGGTGCTCGTCGCGAGTGTGCAGCGTGAAGACCCGCGCGTCGCGGTAGCCCTGCTCCAGCGGTAGGTCGCGGAAGATCGCCCGGGCGCCGCAGATGCCGAAGGCCTCCTGCGACATGTCGAGGAGCACCTGCTTGGCGGTATGCAGGACCTGCAGCGACTTGAACTCGGCAAGATCGAAGTCGACGCCGCGTTCCCACTCGAGCGCGGCCTCGTTCAGGCCGGCCCGCACCATGGCGATCCGTGAGGAGAGGCTACCCAGCTTGAACATCATCAGCTCGCCGTGCTGGAGATGTGGGCGCTCCTTCACCCAGTTCAGGCAGAACTCGAGAATGCCCTCGGCCTGACCGAGATGGTTGGCGGAGAAGCCGAGAGAGAAGGTTCGGAAGTCCTTGTTGACCCACTCCCCGGGGGCACCGAAGACCGCGTTCGCCCGGAGAGCCAGCTCGGTGACCTTGACCCCCCAGCTCACGGTCGCGCGCATGCCCATCACATCCCACTCGTCGATCAGCTCGACCTCGGGGGCACGTGCGGGTACCAGCACTGCCACCGTCCGCTGCTCGTACGGCTCGTCGCCGGGAACGGCCAGCCAGATCACCAGGTGGTCGGCCCCCGCCGCGACCGAGGCGAAGTGCTTGTGGCACGTGAGCAACCAGCCGCCGTCCTCGGTGGGGACCAGTTCCTGGGTGTAGAGCCCGTCGGAGGTCTTCTTGGGCGCGGACTCGCTGCCGACCGAGGCCAGGACCTGGCCGTTCTCGATGATCGGCTTGAGATAGGTCGCGTACTGTTCCTCGGTCGCGGCCGCGGTCAGGATGCCCAGCGCGTGCGAGTGCACCTGGAGGAGCTGGCTGGTGTTGCAGTCGAAGCTCGCCAGCCGGGCAAGGAGCCGGTAGTAGGTGCCGAACCGGTCGCCGCTCCACAGGCCCTCGCCGCCCCACTCGGGGCGGGTGGTCAGAGCCAGCAGCCCCGCGTCGCGGAGCATCGCGAACGCCTCGGTCGGGAAGGTCTCGTCCCGATCGTGTCGAGGCGCCATCTCCGAGAACGGCTTACGGAAGCTCTCGATCAGCTCGAGCAGCTCGGACTCTGTGCGCATAACCCACTCCATGTTGTGAATAATGTTGTGAATAGCTCAACCATTGTTGCGAGATTAGCATCACAAAGCAGGCGCTGTCAGGTCAGCCGACGGGACGACGATCACGCTCGAAGAAGTCGTCGCCGTGGAGCTCCACGACCGCTCGACCGGCCGCATCGAGGTCCACGTCCCAGACCAGGGCTGCCTCAGTGGTCAGGTTCGGCGGGACTGTCCGGCCGAGCCCGTCGACCACCCGCCGGCCACCGCAGAAGGACGCCTGGCTACCGGGGGCTCTCGGCCCCTCGTAGTTGGTCGACACCACCACCATCCCGGTCTCGGCGGCACGGGCACGATCGAAGAGCTCCGACTGATCGGCCCAGACGTCGCCGCTGAAGCCGGGCGTACCCGCATGCGAGGCCCAGGCGCTGGCGATCACCGAGAGCCGGGCGCCGCGCTCGCGCTGCCGCTGGTAGACCTGCGGAAACGCCTTGTCGTAGCACGACGAGAGCCCGACCTTGCCGAACACGGATCCGGGGGCCACCACCGCGATCTCGCCTGCGGTGAAGTGTCTCCGCTCGCCCTCGGTCAGGTGGATCTTGCGGTACGCCGTGACGGAGCCGTCCGGGTCGGACCAGATCACCGTGTTGTAGCGGCGATTCCCGTCGCTCTCGCAGAGTCCGTAGACGACGGCGCAGGTCGCCCGCTGCGCCAACTCCGCAAAGGCCTCGGTAGTCGGCCCCGGCACCGGCTCGGCGATCGCGATCAAGGCAGCCTCGTCGGCCTTCGGATCTGCCAGAGCGGGATAGCCGGTGACGGCTAACTCGGGGTAGACGACCAGGTCGGGCGAGAGATCTATGGCCAGCGTGCGGGTCCGGGCGAGCAGCTCGTCGAGTCGCCCGGCGACGCCGTTGTTGGCCAGCCGCGGCAGGACGACCCTCACTCCTGACCCGCCTCGCGTCCCTGCAGGAAGGCATTGGCCTCCGATGCCACCCCGAGCAGCCGCTCGACGAGTTCGTCGCGACGGGCGCCGATCCGCTCGTCGGGGGCGGAGACAGCCACTGCGGCATAGACCCGGTCGCGGTAGTTGCCGACGTCGTGGATCGGAACTGCCACGGTGGTGATCTGGTCGTCGCGTTCGTTGACCACCATGCTGTAACCGGCCGCGCGGACGTGCTCGACCAGCCCCCGGACCTCCCCCCAGGAACCGGCCTCGATCCGCGTACGCCGGGAAGTCTCGTCGAAGACCGACCGCACTTCGCCGTCGTCCGAGCGAGACAGCAGGACGTAGCCGACCGCCGACCCCACCAGTGCGTCGCGGCGGCCCACGGGCACCCGGACGTAGAGCCGCCGGTCAGGCTCGAACGAGGCCAACGCCACCGCATGGGCCCCGTCGCGGACCGAGAAGTGCACCGTCTCCTCCCACTCGTCGGCCAGCCGCGTCAGCACCGGGTAGAGCGAGCTCATCGTCTGCGCCGTCAGGGCGCGGCTCGCCAGGTGAACGATCGACCAACCAAGCTGGTAGCCGCGCCGCTGCTCCAGCCGCTCGACCAGCCCGTACTTGGCGAAGGTGGCCAGGATGCGGGAGACCTGCGCCTTGTCCATACCCTGCTGCTCGGCCAATCCCGACACCGTGAAGACCTGCTGGTCGTCGTCGGGGTCGGCGAAGGCGAACAACAGCGCCAGCGACTTGTCCAGCGACGATGCGATCTGCGTACTCACAGCCATCCCCAATGCTCCTGGCTCAGAGACCACGAGGAACGGTTCCCGTGGTCTCCTCACGGTAGTGGAGGCTGCCGTTCAACCAGGCGCTGGCGTCGTTGGAGATCACGAAGTGGTCGGCGTCGCCGGTCATCGTGGTGTTCTGGACGAGGACCACCTCATGACCGGGTCGGCTGTAGCGCTGCTCGGTCTCGCGATGCATCCGGCAGCTGAGCGGATCGCCCTCGCGGATGTCGTACCCGCTGCGATCGTGAACGTAGTCGATCCGCCAGCCGTCGGGCAGGCTGACGCTGCTCGACCCGCCCGTGTCACGGAGCACCCGGGTCCAGCCGCCCTCGCTCTCGACCGTCCACGATGACGTCCCTCCGCCCGCCACGACCACGTCCGGTGGCGGCGCAATGGCAGGCTCACCCAGGTCGACCGCGGTCAGGACGCTCTCGTCCAGGATCGGAAGCACCAGGCTGCTGCCCGCCAGGTCGAGGGTCAAGGCACCCTGGTCGGGAGCTGGCCAGAGCCACGGCCAGTAGTTGGTGGAGACAGCCACTCGGATGCGGTGGCCCGGGGCGAACCGATACGAGGTCGCCTTGATCGGCACCTCGACGGCGAAGGGCTCGTCGGGCACCAGTGGGGCCACGTCTTCGGGGGCGTGCCCGGCGCGATGCGCCAGATTGAGCGCACCGCGAGTGACCAGGTGCGAGTGGCCGTCGGGGTCCACATCGGTGATCCGCACGAAGACGTGCCCGCTGGTGGAACTCCAGGAGCCCCTCAGCCGCAGAGTCGAGCGGCCCAGGACCACCACCTCGTCGGCCAGCGGCTCGGTGTCGAAGCACAGTGAGCCCGCATCGTCCTGGTCCTGAACGATCGGCAGGTCGGTGACCTCGCCCATCGGCAGCAGGTGTCGGGCCTGAGCGCCGACGGCGAGATCGCTTCGATGGGTCACCGTCTGGCCCTCCACCGGCGTACTCCCCAGGCGGCCGTCGGCCAAGGCCCACTGACGATGCTCGACCACGGACTCGGCGTCGGGCGCTCCCCACCAGCGACCAGGACGGAAGTCCAGATCCTGCCGGGTGTAGACGTAATCCTGGACGTAGAACCTCAGGCGCGGGTCGCCTGGTGTGCCGTTGTCCTCACCGAGCAGCCAGTGCCGCCAGTAGCGTACGCAGAGGCCGAGGAAGTCGATGCCCGGGCCGGGCTCGGGCCGCTCCGGCCAGGTGTGCCCCCACGGACCGACGATCGCCTGGGCCTGCGGATAGGCCGCCAGCATCCGGAACACGGTGTCGGTGTAGTTGTCCGCCCACCCGCCGACCAGCAGCAGACCACACTCGATCGACCCGGGCTGCTCGCAGACCGAACCCTGCCGCCAGTACGCGTCGCGGTAGGGGTGAGAGAGCCAGAGCGAGGTGAAGTCCGGGTTCTGTCGCAGCCGGGTGGACCACTCCGACAGCCAGTCCGGGCCCATGACCGCCGGGATCGGCGGGCGCATGTTCATCATCCGAAGCGCGGACCCCCACAGGTTCATGTAGAAGGCCAGCGGCACACCACCGAGGTAGTGCACGTCGTTGTCGTAGCGGTCGTCCGACGCGCAGGCGGCGATGATCGCCTTCAGGGGCGCCGGCCTGCGGGCGGCCAGCTGCATCGCGTTGAAGCCGCTCCAGGAGATGCCCACCATGCCGACCGAGCCGTTGCACCAGGGCTGCTCGGCCAGCCAGTGGACGACCTCGAGGATGTCCTGCTGCTCGGTGCGGGCGTACTCATCCTCGAGCACTCCTTCAGACGCGCCGCTGCCGCGCAGGTCCAACCGAGCGCAGGCGATGCCGTGGCCGGCGAGGAAGCCGAACCGCGTCTCGTCGTCGATGACCGAGACGTCGTCCTTGCGGTAGGGGATCGCCTCCAGCACCACGCCGGTCGGCCGCTCTCGGCTTCCTTGCGGAATCCAGAGCTTCACCGAGAGCCGGGTGCCATCGGACAGATAGACGTCGGCGATCTCCCGGTCGACCTCGTACTCGAACTCCGTGCGCACCCGCGTGCCGAAGGCGGCGGAGTCGTTGTTCATCATCACTGCCACGTCCTCGAGTCGTCGGGTGCGACAACAGCTGTTGTCAGATGCGCATCACATTCTGTAGCCGGTGGCCAGACTTCGGCTACCCCCGCGCCAACGGCCGCTGGGCGCTGGGCGACACCATCACGTCCCTCTCTCCGCTCGCCCTCTCACCTCGTCTGGCGCCGGATTGTGGCCGATGGTGACTGTTCAGGCCGGATTGTGGCCAATGATGCCAGTGATTCCGCCGAGGCTACGGGCCACGAAACGTCGGACGTCCAGCGGTACGACGTCAGTCGAGGGGGCGGCGGAACCAGCCCTCGCCGAGCAGGCGGGGCTCGCGGCGGCGCTCCCGGTCGGTGCTGCGGCGGCGGGAGCGCAGGGAACGGCGGGCGGCGGAGCGGGCCATGTCGGCGGCGCCGATGAAGTTGGCCTCAGGGCCGAGCTTGGCGACCACGATCGGCGGCTCGGCACGGAAGCCGCGGCCGACGAGCGCCCGGGCGAACCCCTTGCGGGTAGGCTCCAGCAACAGCTCGCCGGCCTCGGAGACTCCCCCGCCGATGATCACCAGGCTCGGGTCGAACGCCGCAGCGAAACCGGCCAGGCCGACGCCGAGCCCGCGGCCGACGGCGGCCAACAACACGATCGAGAGGGGATCGCCCTCCTTCGCCGCATCGGTGACGTCGGGGCCGGTCAGCCTGGTAGGGTCGCCGCCGCAGATATCGGCCAGCCGGTGCGCCACCGGTGAGTTCGCCGCGATCAGCTCACGCGCCTCACGCTCCAGGGCTCGACCCGAGGCGTACTGCTCCAGACAACCCCGATTCCCGCACGGGCAACGGTGCCCGCCTTCGACCATCTGGATGTGCCCGAGCTCGCCGGCCATGCCGTTGGCGCCGCGATGGATCCGCCCGTCGATCAGCAGCGCTCCCCCAATCCCCGTGCCCAGCGTCGCGCACATGACGTACCGGTGCCCGATGCCCGCACCGAACCTGCACTCAGCCAGACCCGCGGCGTTCGCGTCGTTGTCGACGACGACGGGCAGCCGCACTCGTTCGGCGACCGCAGCGCGCAGCGGCTCGTTGCGCCAGGCCAGGTGGGGCGCGAACATCACGACCGAGCGGGTCGCGTCGACGAAGCCCGCGGCACCGATACCGACCGCGGCCAGGGCGTGTCGGGACCGGAACTCCCCGACGATCTCGACGATGGTGTCCTCGACGGCGGCCACGTCACTGCCCAGCGTGGGTCTGCGCAGCCGCTCGATCACGTTGCCGAAACCGTCGACGACGCCGGCCAGAACCTTGGTGCCGCCGATGTCGATGCCGACGGTCAGCACATCGGGGCGCAGCCGGGGCCGGGTAGCTCGGCGCGGGGTTGTGTCCGACATGACGCCGGCCCCTCAGTCGGCCAGCGGGCCGAACGGCACGCCCAACGCCGCCAGCTCGGCCTCACCACCGTCGAGAGCGGTCAGCACCCAGGCGCCGTTGGGGGTGAGGGTGAACGTGTGCTCGAAGTGGGCGGCCAGCGAGCCGTCCAGCGTCGCGACCGTCCATTCGTCGTCCAGCAGTCGGTTGGCCTGGTCACCGGCCACCACCATCGGCTCCACGGCGAGCGCCAACCCGGGCACCAGTTTGGGGCCGCGTCCGGGTCGGCCGTGGTTCGGGACATTCGGCGGCTGGTGCATCGCCGAACCGATGCCGTGCCCGACGAAGTCCTCGATGATGCCGTACGGGCCTTGGGAACGTACGTAGGTCTCGACCGCGTGCGAGATATCGGTCACCCGCCCGCCGAGCCGGGCCGCGGCGATACCGCGCCACAAGCTCTCCCGGGTGACGCGCATCAGCTCGGTGGCCGCGGGGGCCACCTCACCGATCGGGATACTCAAGGCGGCGTCTCCATGCCAGCCGTCGACGATGGCGCCGCAGTCGACCGACAGCAGGTCGCCGTCGGCGAGTACCCGGTCACCGGGGATGCCGTGCACGATCTCGTCGTTGACGGATGCGCAGATGCTGGCCGGGAACGGCGGGTGGGCGTACCCCTTGAACGACGGGATCGCTCCTTGGGACCTGATGCTGTCCTCGGCGATGGCGTCGAGCTCGCCGGTGGTCATGCCGGCCTTCGCCGTCTCGGCGAGCAGCCGGAGCGTACGACCGACCACCAGCCCGGCCAGGCGCATCTTCTTGATCTGTTCGGGGGTCTTGATCTCAACCCCACGATCCCGGAACGACATGATCTCTTGAAAGAGCTAGCCGCCAACCTTGGCGTCGATCGCGGCGAAGACCTTTTCGCTCACCTCGTCGACGGTGCCCATTCCTTCGACCTCGGCAACCAGGCCACGCTCGGCGTACCGAGCAATCAAAGGGGCGGTCTCATTGGCGTAGACCTGCTGGCGGGTCCGGATGACGTCCTCGGTGTCGTCGGCGCGACCCTCGATCTGGGCGCGCTGGAGCAGCCGCTTGACCAGCTCCTCCTGGTCGACGGTCAGCACGGCCACCACGTCGATGGCGATGCCCAGGTCGGCCAGCATGCCGTCGAGCTCCGTGACCTGCGCGAGGGTACGGGGATAGCCGTCGAGCAGGAACCCGGGCTCGCAGTCGGGTTCGGCCAGCCGCGCCCGCACCATGTCGTTGGTGACCTCGTCGGGGACATACTGGCCGGCTTCCATGTATCTCTTCGCCTCGACGCCCAGAGGGGTCCCGGCCGATACGTTGGCCCGGAAGATGTCACCGGTCGAGATGGCCGGGATGCCGTAGTGGCCCGCGATCGTCTTGGCCTGGGTGCCTTTGCCCGCACCTGGCGGTCCCATCAGAATCAGTCTCACCGCAAGAACCCTTCGTAGTTACGCTGCTGCAGTTGGCTCTCGATCTGCTTCACCGTATCGAGGGCGACGCCGACCATGATGAGGATCGAGGTGCCGCCGAAGGCGAAGTTCTGAGTGGCGTTGACCAGTCCGATGGCCACGAGCGGGATGAGCGCGATAACGCCGAGATAGAGCGCCCCAGGCAGGGTAATGCGGGACAGGACGTAGTTGAGGTATTCCTCGGTTGGCTTGCCAGCCCGGATCCCGGGAATGAAGCCGCCGTACTTCTTCATGTTATCGGCCACCTCTTGAGGGTTGAAGGTGATCGCGACGTAGAAGTAGGTGAAGAAGATGTTGAGTGCGAAGAACGCGAGCATGTAGAGCGGGTGATCGCCCTTGACGAAGTACTGGCTGACCCAGCGGGTGATCGAGCTGGAGCCGTCGGTGTCGAACTGGGTCATCAGCGCCGGGATGTAGAGCAGGCTGGAGGCAAAGATGACCGGGATGACGCCGGCCTGGTTGATCTTCAGCGGGATATAGGTCGAGGAGCCGCCGTACATCTTGCGCCCGACCATCCGCCGCGCGTACTGGACCGGGATGCGGCGCTGGCCCTGCTCCATGAAGATGACGGCCGCGATCACCGCGAATCCGATCAGCAGGATCATCGCGAACACCCACACGCCGTGGCTCTTGCGAATCAGCCAGAGCTGCGCGGGGAAGGTGGCGACGATCTGGGTGAAGATCAGCAGCGACATGCCGTTGCCGATGCCGCGCTCGGTGATCAGCTCACCGAGCCACATGATCACGACCGTACCGGCGGTCATGGTGATCACCAGCACCAGCATGGTCCAGGTGGAGTCGTTGTTGTAGAGCAACTCCTTGTTGCAGTCCGACAGGAGCCGGCCGCTGCGCGCGAGCGCCGCGATACCGGTCGCCTGCAGGATCGCCAGGCCCAGGGTCAGGTAGCGGGTGTACTGGGTGATCTTGGTCTGTCCTGCCTGCCCTTCCTTCTTCAGCGCGTCGAGACGCGGGATGACCACGACGAGCAGTTGCAGGATGATGCTGGCGGTGATGTAAGGCATGATGCCCAGCGCGAAGATCGTGAGCTGGAGCAGCGCACCGCCGGAGAACATGTTGATCAGGCCGTAGACGCCGTCGTTCTTCGCGGCCGCGAAGCACTCCTGGACGTTGGCGACGTTCACTCCGGGCGCCGGGATCTGGGAGCCCATCCGGAAGACCACGAGGATGAAGATCACGAACAGCAGCTTCTTACGCAGGTCCGGCGTGCGGAAAGCGTTGGCGAAAGCGCCTAGCACCTGGTCCTCAATTCCTCGAAGTCTGCGGGGTCTGGGTGTCGGGCCCTACGCGCGAAACCGCTGCTGTCAACCCCCGGAAGCCTAACAGGGGCCCAACCAGAAGAGCACAGGAAGCGCAGAGACCACGTCTCGCACATCCCGCATCCAGCGGCCCGCGGCTTCGCGTTCGATTCCCGACGTTCGTCAGAGCTCGGTGGTCGTACCGCCGGCGGCGGCGATCTTCTCCTTGGCCTTGGCGGAGAACGCGTGTGCGCTCACCTGCACCGCGACGGAGATATCACCGTTGCCCAGCACCTTGACCGGCCGGCCGGCACGCACCGCGCCCTTCGCGGCCAAGTCGGCGGGGGTCACCGCGCCGCCCTCAGGGAAGAGTTCGCCCACGCGGGCGAGGTTGACGACCTGGAACTCCTCCTTGAAGGGGTTCTTGAAGCCCTTGAGCTTCGGCAGCCGCATGTGAATCGGCATCTGGCCACCCTCGAAGCCGACCGGCACCTGGTAGCGGGCCTTGGTGCCCTTGGTGCCGCGACCGGCGGTCTTGCCCTTGGAGCCCTCACCGCGACCCACGCGGGTCTTGGCGGTCTTGGCTCCCGGGGCGGGACGCAGGTGGTGCAGCTTGAGCGTCATGTCAGTCGACCTCCTCGACCGTCACCAGGTGACGGACGGTCTGGACCATGCCGCGGATCTCCGGGCGGTCCTCCTTGACGACCACGTCGCCGATGCGCTTGAGCCCGAGCGAGCGCAGCGTCTCGCGCTGGTTGCGCTTCAGTCCGACGAGGCCCTTCTTCTGCTGGACCTTGAGCTGTGCCATCAGACCGAGACCTCCTCAGCGGGCGACGCCTCGGCACGCGACTTGAGCAGGGCCGACGGGGCGACGTCCTCGACCGGCAGGCCGCGGCGGGCCGCCACGGCCTCGGGCTGCTCGAGCTGGCGCAGCGCCTCGACGGTCGCGTGCACGATGTTGATCTGGTTGGACGAGCCGAGCGACTTGCTCAGCACGTCGTGGATGCCGGCGCACTCCAGCACGGCGCGCACCGGACCGCCCGCGATCACACCGGTACCAGGAGCGGCCGGGCGCAGCAGGACGACGCCTGCCGCCTTCTCGCCCTGGACCGGGTGCGGGATGGTGCCCTGGATCCGGGGGACCTTGAAGAAGTGCTTCTTGGCCTCCTCGACGCCCTTGGCGATCGCGGCCGGCACCTCCTTGGCCTTGCCGTACCCGACACCGACCATGCCGTCGCCGTCGCCCACGATCACCAGGGCGGTGAAGCTGAAACGACGTCCACCCTTCACGACCTTGGCGACACGGTTGATCGCGACGACGCGCTCGATGTACGCGGTCTTGTCGGCAGACTGCCCACCACGACGGTCGTCGCGACCACGACGATCGCCACCGCCGCTACGACGCTGCGATCCGCTCATTCGAACTCTCTCCTTCTCGTCGCCACGCGACCCTTGCTCTTGGTTGCCATCATCAGAACGCCAACCCACCCTCGCGGGCGCCATCGGCCAGCGCGGCCACACGGCCGTGGTACTTGTTGCCGGCCCGGTCGAACACCACCGACTCGACACCCTGGCTCTTGGCACGCTCGGCGACGAGCTCGCCGACGCGCTTGGCCTTGGCCGACTTGTCGCCCTCGAAGCCGCGCAGGTCGGCCTCCATCGAGCTCGCCGACGCCAGCGTCTTGCCGACCAGGTCGTCGACGACCTGGGCGGTGATGTGCTTGCTGGAGCGGGTCACCACCAGGCGCGGGCGCTCGGCGGTGCCGGCAACCTTCTTGCGGCCCCGCAGCTGACGACGCAGCCGCGACGCCGAGCGCGCGGAGGCGTGCTTGTTGTGCTTGAGCGAGACGGCCATCTCTACTTACCGGCCTTTCCGACCTTGCGGCGGACCTGCTCACCCGCATACCGGATGCCCTTGCCCTTGTACGGCTCGGGCTTGCGCAGCTTGCGGATGTTGGCAGCGACCTCGCCGACCAACTGCTTGTCGATGCCCACGACACCCAGCTTGGTGGGGCCTTCCACCGTGAAGGTGATGCCCTCGGGTGCGTCGAAGGTGATCGAGTGGGAGTACCCGAGCTGGAACTCCAGCTGGGTGGGGCTCTTGGACAGGACGCGGTAGCCCACGCCCACGATCTCGAGCTTCTTCTCGTAGCCCTGGGTGACCCCGGTGACCATGTTGGCGATCAGGGTGCGGGTCAGCCCGTGCAGCGAGCGGCTGAGCCGTTCGTCGTCCGGGCGCGCCACGAGCACAGCCCCGTCGTCGTCGCGCCCGATCGTGATCGGTGCGGCGACCGCGTGGCTGAGGGTGCCCTTGGGACCCTTGACCGTCACCAGGCTCTCGTCGATGTTGACGTCGACGCCGGACGGGACCGGGATCGGGAGCTTGCCAATGCGTGACATGGAAGTCGTTCTCCTCTCGGTCCTGTTACCAGACGTAGGCGAGGACTTCCCCACCTACGCTCTTCTTGTTCGCCTGGCGGTCGGTGAGCAGGCCCTGGCTGGTCGAGATGATCGCCACGCCGAGGCCTCCGAGCACGCGGGGCAGCGCGTTGGCCTTGGCGTACACGCGCAGGCCGGGCTTGCTGATGCGGCGCAGGCCGGCGATCGAGCGCTCGCGGTTCTGACCGAACTTGAGGGTGACCACCAAAGTCTTGCCGACCTGGCCCTCGGCTGGCTCTTCGGCCTTCCAGGAGGTGATGTAGCCCTCCTGCTGCAGGATCTCGGCGACGCCGGCCTTCAGTTTGGAGTACGGCATCGACACCGAGTCGTGGTACGCCTGGTTGGCGTTGCGCAGACGGGTCAGCATGTCTGCGATCGGGTCAGTCATCGTCATGTGAGTCGTGTTTCTTTCTCGTCGTGGTTTCGCCGGGTAGCTTGCCGGCGACCTTCAACGTGGTGGGCTTGAAAACCGGTGGTCGAGCTTGTCGAGACCTACCAGCTGGACTTGGTCACGCCGGGCAGTTCGCCGCGGTGGGCCATCTCGCGCAGGCAGATCCGGCACAGGCCGAAC
>JASGGG010000026.1:0-33164 GCA_047605165.1 Nocardioidaceae bacterium | reverse complement strand
CTGTCGCGCCAGGTCAGTCCCTCGTTGAGACTGACGCCGCGCAGCCTGGTCACGAGCCACGCCCCGCCGAGCACCCCGAGCGGCTTGCCGACGAGCAATCCGAAGAACACGCCGAGCGCGACCGGGTCACCGATCAGCTCGCTGCCTCCCGTGATGGGCACGCCGACTGACATCAAGGCGAAGAAGGGAACAGCCAGGCCGGCCGACCAGGGCTGAAGCGTGTGCTCGAGCCGCTCGGCGGGCGATTGCTCCTCGCCGTCGTGGGTCTTGACCCGCGTGAGCAGGCCAAGGACGACGCCGGCGATGGTGGCGTGCACCCCGGATTCGTGGAAGCACCACCACACGCCGAGAGAGATCGGGACGTACCAGAGCCAGGACTCGCCCCGGTAGCGCTGGAGCAGCAAGAACAGACACAGGATCGGCACGGCGGCCGCGAGCCAGACCAGATGCAGGTCCTCGGAGTAGAACACCGCGATGATCGCAATGACGATCAGGTCGTCGACCACGGCGAGAGTGAGCAGGAATGCCCGCAGCTGCGCAGGAAGCGAGCTGCCGACCACCGCGAGCACGGCGAGGGCGAAGGCGATGTCGGTCGCGGCGGGGACAGCCCAGCCACGGGTGGTGCCGTCGCCGAGGTTGAAGGCAACGAAGATGAGTGCCGGCAACGCCACCCCGCAGGCCGCGGCAACGACCGGCACGATCGCGTCCGAGAGGTTGCGCAGCGATCCCACGACCAACTCGCGTTTGAGCTCCAGGCCGGCCACGTAGAAGAACAGGGCCAGGGCGCCGTCCGCCGCCCAGTGCTCGACGTCGAGCGGCCCGATCCGCAGGTGCAGCAGGTGCTCGTACGAGTCGCTGAACGGGGAGTTCGCCCATGCCAACGCCACCAGCGCGGCAGCCAGCACGAGCGCGCCGCCTACCGTCTCGGTTCGGAGTAGCTGACCGAGGAAGGACTCCTCGTGCTCGTTGCTCCCGGGGAACATCTTGCGGTGCGAGTGCGACAAGGCGACCTCCGGGGCAGGCGACGACATCGCCGACCAGACTTCCCGGCACACCTCAGGTGAGGATACTCGCCAACCGCTGGTCGAGCAGGGCGAGGCACGAGCCCGTATCGAGAACCCGCCGGCGGATCTGTAAGGAAAGTCCCCGGGACTTTGCTGGCCCGGGTCCGGTTGGCGTCTCGATACGGCCCTCGGCTAGCGCCTCGGACCACTCGACGACCGAAGGAGGCTCGATAGAGTCCCTCGTTCCTCGGGGCCACTCGATCACCGATGTTTCGTCAGTCTTCCGAGGAGCCGCTGAGTCCGTCTTTGATCAGGTTCATCACCGAGGAGTCGGCCAGGGTGGTGACGTCGCCGACCTCGCGGTGCTCGGCGATGTCGCGGAGCAGGCGGCGCATGATCTTGCCGGAGCGGGTCTTGGGTAGTTCGGGTACGACCATGATCTGGCGGGGCTTGGCGATGGCGCCGATCTCCTTGGCGACGTGGTTGCGCAACTCGGCCACCAGGTCGCTGCCCTCGCCTGTCTCGTCGGCCTCGGCGATCGCCGACTCGCGCAGGATCACGAACGCGCACACCGCCTGTCCGGTGGTCGTGTCATTGGCCCCGACCACGGCCGCCTCGGCGACCTTCGGGTGCGACACGAGGGCCGACTCGATCTCGGTGGTCGAGAGCCGGTGGCCCGACACGTTCATCACGTCGTCGACCCGGCCGAGCAGCCACAGGTCGCCGTCCTCGTCCTTCTTCGCGCCGTCACCGGCGAAGTAGTAGCCCTTGTCCTTGAACCGCGCCCAGTAGGTGTCGACGAAGCGGGCGTCGTCGCCCCACAGGGTGCGCAGCATCGATGGCCACGGCTCGGTCAGCACCAGGTAGCCTCCGGATCCGTCGGGTACCGACTCACCCATCTCGTCGACCACGTCGGCACTGACGCCGGGGATCGGGGTCATCGCCGAGCCCGGCTTGGCGGCGGTCACGCCCGGCAGCGGGCTGATCATGATCATGCCGGTCTCGGTCTGCCACCAGGTGTCGACCACGGGCACCCGGGAGCCGCCGATGGTCTCGCGATACCAGACGTACGCCTCCGGGTTGATCGGCTCACCGACCGACCCCAGCACCCGGATCTTGGAGAGGTCGAACTTCGCGGGGATCTCCGCTCCCTGCTTCATGAACGTGCGGATCGCGGTCGGCGCGGTGTAGAAGATCGTCACGCCGAGGTCCTGCGCGATCTCCCACCAGCGGCCCTTGTGCGGGGTGTCCGGGGTGCCCTCGTACATCACCTGGGTCACGCCGTTGGCCAGCGGCCCGTACACGATGTACGAGTGCCCGGTCACCCAGCCGATGTCGGCGGTGCACCAGTACACGTCGGTGTCGGCCTTGAGGTCGAAGATCGCGTCATGGGTGTACGAGGCGCCGACCAGGTAGCCACCGGTCGTGTGCAAGATGCCCTTCGGCTTCCCTGTCGTGCCGGAGGTGTACATGACATACAACGGGTGCTCGGCGTCGAACGCCTCCGGGGTGTGCTCGGTCGAGGCGGTGTCCACCACGTCGTGCCACCACACGTCGACAGCGGCGTCCCAGGCGACGTCCTGCCCGGTACGCCGTACCACCAGCACCTTGGTGACGACGTCGTTCTTCGTACGCGCCTCGTCGACGGCCTGCTTCAGGCCGAACGCGCCGCCCCGCCGGTAGCCGCCGTCCGCGGTGATCACCACGCGCGCGTCGCAGTCCTCGATCCGGCTCGCCAGCGCATCGGCGGAGAACCCGCCGAAGACCACGGTGTGCGGGGCCCCGATGCGCGCGCACGCCAACATCGCGACGACGGCTTCGGGAATCATCGGCAGATAGATCGCCACCCGGTCCCCGGCGCGTACGCCCAGGTCGGTCAGCGCGTTCGCCGCCCGGCTCACCTCGTCCTTGAGATCGGCATAGGTCAGGTCGCGGGTGTCACCCGGCTCGCCGACCCAGTGCAGCGCCACCTTGTCACCGCGGCCTGCCTCGACGTGGCGGTCCACGCAGTTGTATGCCGCGTTCAGCTTCCCGCCCACGAACCACTTCGCGAACGGCGGGTTCGACCAGTCCAAGACGTCGGTGAACGGCTCGGCCCAGCTGATCCGCTCGGCCTGCTTCGCCCAGAACCCCAGCCGATCCCGCGCGGCCTCCTCGTACGCGCCCGCCTTCACGTTCGCGTTCGCCGCCAACTCCGCCGGAGGCTCGAAACGACGCTCCTCGTGGAGGAGGTTGGACAGGGTCTCGGTCTCGGCAGCCATCTCAGCTCCTGCGCTCGTCGTCTCGTTGCCACGCGGATTCTGGTCTCAGACTATTCGCTGTGGCAACCGTCACGTATGTGGGAACCGTAAACTTCGGCGGCTCGCGTCCGGTCGGCGTCTCGATACCGCCCTCGGCTGGCGCCTCGGGCCACTCGACGACCGAACGTGGCTCGATGTGCCCAGCCCAGACATCTCGGCTTGCCGTCACTGGGCACTCGATCCGCGTGTCGAGACCGTCAGCTGAACGAGAACAGGTGCGTGCCGCCGTCCTCCGGCACGTGCCGCGGGTCCGGCGGCATCAGCCCGGCGCCGCTGAGCTGGATCGGTCCGCTGTCCTCGAGCACGACGGGGCGTACGACGGCCCGGAAGCATCGGGTGAGGTAGGGCATCCGCACTCCCTCGGGCCCGGAGGCGTACTCGTCGAACAGCGCGTCGACGTCGTGCAGCAGGTCGGCCCGGTCGTCGACGTCGAGTGCGGCGACGTAGGAGCGCGAACTGATCAGGTCGCGTAGCTGTGGTTTGTTCAGGGACTGCCAGAAGCGGAACTGCTCGGACTCGACGAAGCCGAACAGCTTGGACGCCACCAGGGTGTCGGTGGGGTCGGGGTCGGTGAGCGGGTCGCCGACCGACCCGAGCAGGGCGTCGAGGCGACGCACCCAGGGGATCCGCCGGTCGCGGACGTTCCAGACCAGCCCGATCACGCCCTCGGGCTTGAGCGTGCGGGCCATCTCGGAGAGCGCGGTCTGGGAGTCGAACCAATGGAACGCCTGAGCCGCGACCACGGCGTCGACGCTGCGGGTTGCGACCGGGAGGTCTTCGGCGGATGCGACCGCTGTCGGGCAGTCCTCCCGACGCAGCCGTAGATGCTGCAGCATCTCGGCCAGCGGGTCGGTGGCGGTGACGTCGTGTCCGGCGTCGAGCAGCACGTCGGTGAACTTGCCGGTGCCTGCCCCGACCTCCAGCACCGAGCAAGGCTGGGTGCCGAGCAGGAAGTCGACAGCCTCACGAGGGTACGAGGGGCGCGCCCGGTCGTATGCGTCGGACACCGTGGCGAACGACAACCCCGCGTTGCCCGCGGTGCCGGTGTGCTCGGTGGTGTCGTCCATGAAGTCCCAATCTACTAACCTCGGGGCGTGCCGGACGCCCTTGTTGCCCTCGTGTCTCTCGAAGGTGTGGCTTCGGCCTTCGCCTCCACGCGCGACGGCATCGACGCTCTGCTGCGTGACCGCGGACTGCGCCGGACTGCCGCCGAGCTCACCGGCGCCTCGCTCCTCAAGGGCGCGCACGCCTCCGCGATGCTGGCGGGGTCGACGTCCGTGCTCGAGCGAGTCGAGGCCGGAGAGTACGACGAGACCGCAGGAGCCGCGGTACGGATCTCCACCGAGCTGCTCGGGCTTGCCCCTACCCTCGCGACAGCGCCGCTGCAGGTGCTCGCCCGGCTGCACACCCTTGCCGGCAAGGGGATCGTGCCCGACGCCGATCTCGGTCGCCCGCTGACCGGCGGCGACCGGCTGACCGCGCTGGCGCGTACTCTCACGACGCCGACCGAGGCCCCCGCGCTGCTGGTCGCGGCGGTCGCGCACGCCGAGGTGCTCACGCTCGCGCCGTTCGCGTCGCACAACGGCCTGGTCGCCCGTGCCTTCGAGCGGCTGATCCTGGTCGGGCGGGGGGTCGACCCTACGTCGCTGACCGTTCCCGAGGCAGGGCACCTGTCGTTGCGCCAGGAGTACGAGTCGAACCTGCGCGCGTACGCGACCGGCTCCCGCCGCGGCCTGCACGCCTGGCTGCTCTACGCCGCCCAGGCGTACGCTGCCGGAGCCAACGCCTCCCCCCTCGCAGGCTAGCCGCCGAGTTGGCACGAATCTTCGCCGAGTTGGCACGAATCCTTGGAGGATCGCTGCGCTCCCCCGCGGTGCGGGCTGCGCCAGAAGATCGGTCACATACGACATGGTTGCCGCGAAGAAACCTGTCGTCTGTGACCACTCTTTCCGGCGTGGCCTCGGCAGAGCAGACCGTGGAATGCCCCAGGCGCATGCTGTCGGAGGATTCCACGATCCCTCATACAGATCACAGAGCGGGGGCGGGGGAAATCGGATCACGACCGACGGGCTGCCCCTCTCGCCCGGCTACGCAGGTAGCCGCAGCCGCCTTGTGGTCGAGACCCGGATTGTGGCCGATGGTGACAAGCCCGCCGGGCGTGTCGGTGTCGTCATCGGCCACAAGCCAGCGATCACCGTCGGGATCGGCCACAATCCAGCGCATCCAGTTGCGGCTAGTCGCAACAAACGGTCGGCAGCGCGGCCGGCGAGCATTCTCGGGCGTTTGGGAGCGGTTGCTCAGCTCGGTGCCCGGAGACGCGCGACTCAAACAGAACAGCGGCACCCAGCGCGTGGGTGCCGCTGCCGACACACGGAGCCGGGTTACCAGGCGTGCACCGATCTCAATGTTGCCCCGGGTGAACCCGAGGTCAACGCCCATTACGAAGGGTTGGTCGCCGCGTGGGTACCTGGCCCGATGTGCAGGTGTATTCCTACTCCCTTTGTACGCCCGGACGTACGGCCCAGGCAAGAGTGGTTCAGGCCGGGGTTGACGATTCGGGTGCTCTGCGCTTGCAGGCCGCCCAGACGAGGCCACTGATCGTCGCGGCCGCGACCACGCCGAGTACGGCCAGAGCGGGTTTGCCGACAGCGACACCTGAGCGCAGCCCGACGGGGCGGGAGAACTCCAGGATCGGCCAGCCGCTTTCGAGAGCAGCGCGGCGTAGTTCCTTGTCGGGGTTGACCACGGTCGGGTGACCGACCGTCTTGAGCATCGGCAGGTCGGTGTGGGAATCGCTGTACGCATAACACGAAGCCAGGTCGTATCCGCGCTGTACCGCGAGCCGGGTGATCGCGGCTGCCTTGGCCTCGCCGTACACGTAGTGCTCGATCACGCCGGTGTAGCGGCCGTCGGCGACCTCGAGCTTGGTGGCGATCACGTCGTCGACGCCGAGCATCTGGCCGATGGGCTCGACGATCTCCGACCCGGAGGCCGACACGATGATGACGTCGTGCCCGGCGGCCTGGTGGTCACGCATCAGCACCAACGCCTCGTCGTACACGAGTGGGTCGACGGTGTTGTGCAGCGTGTCGGCGACGATCTCGCGGACGGTCTCGACGTTCCAGCCGGCGCTGAGCCGGGAGAGGAACTCGCGCAGCTTCTCCATCTGGTTGTGGTCGGTGCCGCCGAGGAGGAAGACGAGTTGGGCGTACACACTGCGGACCACCGACCGCCGGTTGATCAGACCGCTGGCATAGAAGTTGCGGCTGAACACCAAGGCGCTCGACTTGGCGATGATCGTCTTGTCGAGGTCGAAGAACGCGGCCAGCCGCGGGCTACTCGCGTCCATCACCGCACCTCCGCCGATCATCTGGGCCTCGATTCATCTGGCCGACTTCTAGTGTGACTGGTCCAGGGCGTCGGCGGACAGAACCGTGATGTTCCCGACGCGCGCAGGCGCACGGAGACGGCCGACAGCGGCCGAATCTGGCACGCTGGTCTTGCAAGAGTCGTTCGGCGTCGCGAAGAATGGTCAACCTACTGTTACGCTCCCCGCGTCCGTCTCGCAGAGCCAGCTCGACCGGCCACCAGGGCCGGACCAGAAAGCCCCAGCGGTACCCCTGCCGCTGGATGAGGAGGGTCCCGGCTCATCCCCCCCGAGCCTTGGGCCCAGCGGCCTCCGGTCTCCCCCCCGGCCGGAGGCCGTGCCCATTCCATTCGCCACAGCATGTCTCCGGGCGCCGGGCCGTTTTGTGCCGGGCCGCTTTGCGCGGGGCGGTTTTCCACACCCCGAGTTATCCCCAGGTCGGGGATCTCGTCCTGGCGCGCGGCTGGCGTTGCGTCGCACAGTTCGGGCATGTCTGGAGAAGCCGCACCCTTGTTGGTCACCGAGGACGAGCTGCTGCGCGCGGAGGTGTTACGTCTGGCGGCGGCAGCCGACGTGGCCGTGACGACCTGCCGAGATCTGGACGGGGTACGGCTGCTGTTCGGCAGCGCTCCGCTGGTGATGGTCGGCGCGGACCTGGCCGCCGGCGTACGCGATCTCGGCCTCTCCCGGCGCGACGGCGTCGTCGTGGTGTCCAGGGGCGAGGCCGACTTCCGGTGCGCGCTCGAGCTCGGGGCGACCGAGGTGCTGGTGCTGCCCAGCGGTGCCGACTGGCTGATCTCGACGCTCTCCGACGCGGGGGAAGGTACGGGCGGCGCGGGTGTCGTGCTCGGGTTCCTGTCGGCGGGTGGCGGGGCTGGAGCGTCCACCTTGGCAGCAGCGATGGCGGCAGCTGCCGCCGACCGTTGGCGCACCGCGTTGGTCGATCTGGACCCGCACGGTGCCGGACTGGAAGCAGTGCTCGGTGCGGAGTTGTCAGCCGCGGGCTGGTCGTCGCTGGATCTGGCGCACGGCCGGATCAGCGCCCGCTCGTTGCGCGAGGCGCTGCCGTCGGTCGCCAGCGTCACGTTGCTGGGCTGGGGAGACTCCACGCCGCGCGACCCGATCGCGGCGGTAGGCCGCGAGAGCATCGAAGGGCTGCGGCGAGGCCACGATCTGGTCGTGGTCGACCTGCCCCGAGGCGCCGCCGACCCGGGCTCGTGGCCGGCATCTGTCTGCGACCGGGTGTACGTCGTCGCGCACTGCTCGCTGGTCGGCACCAACGCGGGCGTCCGGGTCGTCGACCGACTGCGTGCGATGCTCGTCGAGCCCATGCTGGTCGCGCGACGCGGCAAGGGCACGGTCACCCCGCGCCAGCTCGCCGCAGCGTTGGGGACGCCGCTGGCGGCGACGGTCCACGACACCCGCCAGGTCGCCGAGCAGGTGGACCTCGGTCTCGGCCCGCTCTGCCGCAGTCGGCACGGGCCCGGGCGAGCTGCTGGCGTCCTGCTGGACTCCTTGGCGTCGGCATGACCCCGGCCCTGGACGTTGACGCGCTGGTCGAGTCGGCGCGTGCACAGCTCGCCGCCTGGGGCGCCGAGCTGACTGCACCCGAGGTGGCGCGTGCCCTGCGAGCCCAGGGTGGTCCGGTCGGCGACGCGCTCGTGCTCGACATCTACGACCGCCTTTCCCGTGAGCTGCACGGCGCCGGCTCGCTCGACGAGGTGCTCGCCCTCGACGGGGTGACCGATGTGCTGGTCAACAGCACCGACGGCGTCTACATCGATCGCGGGCAGGGCCTGGAGCTGACCAGCTTGACGTTCGCCGACGACCGCGCAGTCCGTCGCCTCGCACAACGGCTGGCTACGTCCGCATCACGTCGGCTCGACGACGCCAGCCCCTATGTGGATGCCCGGCTGCCCAACGGCACTCGCCTGCACGCGGTGCTGGCAGGTGTCGCCCGGCCTGGGACGGTGATCTCGCTGCGAGTGCCCGGCCGGCGCGCATTCACGCTGGCCGACCTGGAGGCACGCGGCATGTTCGACGCGGATGTCAGGCGATTGCTCGAGCGGGTGGTCGCCGCCCGGGCGGCCTATTTGATCAGTGGTGGCACCGGGTCCGGCAAAACCACGTTGTTGAGCGCGATGTTGACCGGTGTTCCGGCCGGCGAACGGATCGTCATCGTCGAGGATTCGACCGAGCTGCGCCCGGATCACCGGCACGTCGTCGGACTGGAGGCCAGGCCGCCCAACATCGAGGGAGTCGGCCGGATCACCGTGCAGGATCTCGTCCGGCAAGCGCTGCGGATGCGTCCCGACCGACTCGTCGTCGGCGAGGTCAGGGGTGCGGAGATACGTGACCTGCTGGCGGCTTTGAACACCGGTCACGAAGGCGGCTGCGGCACGATTCACGCCAACTCGGCGGCTGACGTGCCGGCGCGCATCGAGGCACTCGCGACCGCTGCCGGGCTGAGCCGGGAGTCCGCGCACAGTCAGCTGATGAGCGCGGTCGATCTGGTGCTGCACCTCGGCCGAGACGGTTCGCGACGTTGCTTGGCGGAGATCGCCGCGCTCCGGCGGATCGATGGTCTCGTCGAGACGGAGCCAGCGCTGCTGGTCGGTTCCTCGGGCGAGGTGCGTGAGGGTCCGGCTGTCGGCGCGTTGGAGCGGCTGCTCCGATGACGCCGGCGAGCCTGGGCCTGCTCTCCGCGCTGACCGTGGCCGTCGCTGTCGCGTTGTGGGCACGCCCGTCGGTGTCTCTTCCGTCTGCCCGGCCAGCCGCCTCCGTGGCCGATGCGCCGCGACGGTGGTCGCCGTTCGTGCCGTGGTTGGCGATACCGGCCGCGGTGTTCTTGCTCCACGGTCGATGGATCGCCGTCGGCCTGATCGGTGCGCTCGCCGCGGTCGCGGTGCTCTGGCTGGTGCGACGGGGGCAGGCCCGCAAGCGCGCCGACGCTCTACGGCTGGTGGTCGTCGAAGCCTGCGAGGCCGTCGCGAGTGAGCTGCGCGCCGGGCGTACCCCGACCCAGGCACTCGCCCGCGGAGCCGAGCTGTGGCCCGGGTTGGCGTCACCCGCTGCCGCAGCCGAACTCGACGCCGACGTGCCCGGGGCGTTCAGGCTGGCCGCGCGCACACGAGGCGCGGAGACCTTGCTCGGGTTGGCTGCCTACTGGCAGCTGTCCGCGGAGACCGGCTCCGGGCTTGCCGATGCGGTCGAGCGTGCCGCCGACCAGGCCAGGTCCCACCTGGCCGCCCGGCGGCTGGTGGCCCGTGAGCTGGCGGGAGCACAGGCGACCGCCCGCATGGTGGTCCTGCTTCCTGTGGTGATCACGGTGCTGTCGCAGGGGTCCGGCTCGGATCCGGTCGGGTTCCTGAGCACCACTCTGCCCGGCTTGGCCTGTCTGGCGTTGGGACTGGCGTTCGGTCTCGGTGGTCTGGCCTGGATCGAGGCGATCGTTGCTTCGGTGGAGCGGGAGTGCGGACGATGACGGTGCTCGCGGTGCTCGCACTCGCGTTGGCGGCTGCCGCGTGGGTCCGGCCGCGCCCACGCGCACCAGCCGGCGGACCGGACGCATCGTCGGCGTCGCTCAACGGCTCGGCTCCCGGGCTTTCTCCCGGTCCTTCTCTCCGACGCGTCGACGTGGCGCTGCTCGCGCGGGTCGCGGTCGGGGTCGGGGTGTTCGCGATCTTCCCCGGAGTGCCCGGGCTGGCCGTCGGGCTGGCGGTGCTGGTGTGGGGTGGTCGGCTGCTGGCCCGTTGGGAGCCGGGAGCGGCCCGGAGGCGGCGACTGGAGTTGGAGAGTCTGGTGCCGTTGTCGGTCGACCTGCTCTCCGTCGCTCTCCGGGCCGGCGCGAGCACGCAAGGTGCGTTGCGGGACGTGGCCGCAGCAGTTCCGTCGCCGCTTGCCGAGGAGCTTGCCGCCGTGGTCCGCAGGCTCGAGATCGGTACCGATCCCGTGCTGGTCTGGGAGGAACTGGCGAAGCATCCCCAGCTCGGCCCGCTCGGGCGTACGCTGCTGCGCTGCAGCCGATCCGGCGCATCGGTTGCGACCGCACTCGCTCGTCAGGCCGAGGAGCAGTGGGCTGCTCGACGCGCCCAGGTCGAAGCTCAAGCACGTGCCGTGGACGCCAGAGCCTCGCTTCCCCTCGGTCTGTGCCTGCTGCCTGCCTTCGTGCTGCTCGGCGTCGTCCCGATGATCGCCGAGGGCTTCGCACACGGTCTGCTGCCACGTTGACCCCCTATGGGTAAGGCTTGTGGGCAACGAGGTTCATCCACATCCCCGGTTATCCCCAGGTCCAGAATTCCGGACTCGGCAGGAGCCCGGATCCAGGCCAGAGTCCTCCGCATCAGTCCCGGCGCCGGATTGCCGGGACGCAATCGATCGGAGGATTCATGTCCAAGTCACCCAACGCTCGTCTGCGCAACCAGATCGGGGCTGCGACGGCCGAGTACGCCGCGGTCACCGCGGCTGGCTGCGGTCTCGCGGGCCTGTTGATCAAGCTGCTTACCGGAGACTTCGGTCAGACCTTGTTGAAGATGATCTTCGACCTGGTCAAGCAGTTCATCGGGCTCTGATGCGCAACCAGGCGGCGACCCGGGGGGCCTGTTCGCAGGCTTCCCGGGGGCGCGACTCCTACGGAGCGGTCACGGCCGAGGCAGCTGCCGTCCTCCCGCTGGTGGTTGCTCTGACGATCGCGCTGGTCTGGCTGCTGTCGTTGGCGATCACCCAGGTCCGGGTCGTGGACGCGGCGCGTGAGGTGGCTCGGTCCGCTGCTCGCGGAGACGACGTCGCCACGGCCCGTGCCGCCGGTGAGCGGGTCGCGCCCGAGGGCAGCAGGATCGCTGTCGAGACCGGGGAGCGAGTCCGAGCCACCGTCCGGGTACGAGTCGAAGGGCCGGGCGTGCTGTCCTTCCTGCCAACGGTCACGCTCAGTGCGGCAGCGGTCGCGGCCGCGGAGCCGGGGGTCTCGATATGAGAAGTGGCCAGCGGGCAGGTCGCCCCACCTACGACAGCAGCGGCCTGGTCACACCGCTGGCGGCTGCTTCCTGTTCCGGGTTGATCATGCTGGCGTACGGGCTGTGTGCGGTCGGGGGCGTGCTGGTTGCCGATCGCCGCGCGGACTCGGCGGCGGACCTCGCGGCTCTTGCCGGTGCGGGTGCGGCCCAAGAGTTCGCCGATCCCTGCGTCGCTGCCGATGAGGTAGCCCGCGACAACGGCACCGAACTCACCCGATGTTCCGCCCGCGGCCCGGTGGTCGAGGTGGAGGTGCGCGGCACCGTCCGGCTGCCCTGGGGTCAATCGCTGGACGTGGCAGCCGGGGCGAGAGCGGGGCCGGTCTCAGCTGGGTGAGGTCTGGTCGCGGTCAGCGACCGATGCTCCACCAGGCGGTGACGACTGTCGAGTTGTCGTGTTCGGTCACCCGGAGCCGGGGCACCAGGCCACGCAGCACGACCCAGGGGTCAGGCCCACTCGGGTTGGTCCTGCCCGGGGTGGACAGCGTCGTGACCAGCGTGTCGTCGAGCTCGATGCGGAGCTCGATCGGCGCGGAGCCGTCGGCGATCTCGTTGACCAGCACCGAACAGGCCTCGCCGACCGCGAGCCGTACCTGCTCGACCAGAGGGTCGTTCGTGCCGCGCGGAGCATAGCGACGTGCGACGGCGGCAGCAACCAGTCGCACGGTGCGGACGAGGCCGGGATCCCGCGCGATCGTCATCGTGATGCCCTGTTTGGTCCGGGGCGCTGTGACGGCCATGGTTGGCCTGATTGAATCATTTTGTCTGGGCCGATTGTTCGGACCGAGATCCGTTTCTGGTCGCCTGCGGAACAAACGAGCAGAGGCCGAAGGTCCGCGGTGCCTTCGAGCCGTGCTGCCGGCAGTCGAGGGGCTGGCCGCTGAGAGACTGCCCGCTGAGAGACTGGCCGCGTGACCTCCGCCCACCGCTACGAGCCGCTGTCGCGGGTCGCGGTCGCGTGGGATCGGGTGACCCGGTTCGGGGCCTGCGGCGACCGGATGACCCATGTCGAGCGGCTGCCGGGCGTGCCGGGGGAGAGCCTGCCGTGGCCTGGTTGGGTGCCGCAGGAGTTGCGTGACGCGTGGCTAGCCCAAGGCATCGACCGGCCCTGGGTGCACCAAGTCCAGGCCGCGGAGGCGGCTCGCGCCGGACAGCATGTCGTGATCGCGACCGGCACGGCATCGGGTAAGTCGCTGGGCTACCTGATGCCGGCCTTGACCAGCATCGTGACCAAGCGTCAACGGGACCGCGGCCGGGGCAGCACCACTTTGTACCTCGCCCCGACCAAGGCCTTGGCCAACGACCAGGCGACCGCGGTGCGCGCGTTGGGCGTACCCGGGCTTGCCCTGGCCACGCACGACGGAGACAGCCCGCGTGAGCAGCGGTACTGGACTCGTGACCATGCGGAATACGTCCTGACCAACCCGGACATGCTGCACCGCTCGCTGTTGCCGACGCACGAGCGCTGGGCACGGTTCTTCGCGTTGCTCGACTACGTCGTGATCGACGAGGCGCACCACTATCGGGGAGTGTTCGGTGCCCACGTCGCCCAGATCGTCAGGCGGCTGCGCCGGGTGTGTGCCCGGTACGGCAGCTCACCCACGTTCGTGCTGGCCTCGGCCACGGTGGCCGACCCGGTGCCGGCCGCGCACCGGCTGCTCGGGTTGGACGCGGTCGCCGTTACCGACGACCGCTCCCGCCGCGGCCCGGTTTCGGTGGTCTTGTGGGAGCCGCCGTTCACCCGCGGGTTGGGCGAGCACGATGCGCCGGTACGCCGAGCAGCCGCTGCCGAGACTGCTGATCTGCTCGCCGACCTGGTCGTGGAGGGCCTGCGTACGCTCGCGTTCGTCCGCTCCCGTCAGGGCGCGGAATCCGTTGCCCTGCAGGCGAAACGCCTCCTGAATGAAGTAAACCCGGACCTCGCCAATCGCGTCGCGGCGTACCGCGGCGGCTATCTCCCCGAGGAGCGACGGGACGTCGAAGCGGCGATGCGGCGTGGTGACCTCCTCGGGCTGGCAGCCACCAACGCGCTGGAGCTCGGCATCGACGTGGCCGGGCTCGACGCGGTGGTGCTGGCCGGGTTCCCGGGTACGCGCGCCTCGTTCTGGCAACAGATCGGCCGGGCCGGGCGGGCCGGACAGGAGGCGCTGGGCGTACTCGTCGCCCGCGACGACCCGATGGATACCTACCTCGTGCATCACCCCGACGCACTGCTCGGCGCGCCGGTCGAAGCGAGCGTGTTCGACCCCGACAATCCCTATGTGCTCGGCCCGCATCTGTGCGCCGCCGCGCACGAGCTGCCACTGACCGAAGCCGACTTCGGTCTCTTCGGGCCGAACGCCGCGGCCGGGGTCGCGGCACTGGAGCAGGCCGGGATGCTGCGCAGGCGCGCGACCGGCTGGTACTGGACCGACCGCAGCCGGGCCAGCGATCTCGCCGACATCCGCTCCTCGGGCGGCAGCCCGGTGCGCCTGGTAGAGGCGGTGACCGGCCGGATGCTCGGCACGGTGGACGCAGGTGCGGCACATGGCACCGTCCACGCGGGCGCGATCTATACCCATCAGGGTGAGACGTACCTGGTCCTCGAGCTGGACCTCGAGGAAGGTGTCGCCGTCGTCGAGGCAGCCGAGCCGACCTACTTCACCACGGCCCGCGAGATCACCGACATCGCGATCCTGTCGGAGACTCGAGCCGCGGCGTGGGGTCCGGCCCGGTTGTGTCTCGGCGAGGTGCGGGTGACCCACCAGGTCACCTCGTTCCTCAAACGCCGGGTGCCCTCCGGCGAGGTGCTCGGCACCGAACTGCTCGACCTGCCCGAGCGGATGCTGGACACCGTCGCGGTGTGGTGGACGATCTCACCGGCCGTGATCGAGGATGCCGGCTTCCACGAGGCCGAGCTGCCCGGTGCCGCACACGCGGCCGAGCACGCCGCGATCGGTCTGCTCCCGCTGTTCGCCACCTGTGACCGCTGGGACATCGGCGGCGTCTCCACCGCGGTGCATCCCGACACCGGCCAGCTCACCGTGTTCGTGTACGACGGGCACCCGGGTGGTGCGGGATTCGCCGAGCGCGGGTACGAGCGGGCACGGGCCTGGCTGACCGCGACCCGCGACGCGATCGCCGACTGCACCTGCCTCGACGGATGCCCCTCCTGCGTGCAATCTCCCAAGTGCGGGAACGGGAACAGCCCGCTCGACAAGGCCGCGGCCGTACGTTTGTTGGATCTCTTGCTGGCATCCAGTTGAGTGGGGTCCGTCACAACCCCCTTGTCGCCGTATGCCCGGAACCTTGTAGATTGCGGACCATCCCTGTGGCACGCACGGCGTGTCACACGCATGTCTACGTAATCAACCGGGCCGGGCAACGGCCCGCGAGGAGGATCCATGTCCGCCACCTTGGCGACTGTCGCGCTCGCGGCAGACACGGGGCTGGACCTTTCCGGCAAGAACGTGACGCTGGTCGTTCTCGTCGGTGTCATCGCGCTGGTCGCGCTGGCGCTGGCGATGATGTTCCGCAGTCAGGTGCTGGCCGCCGGTGAGGGCACCGAAAACATGAAACGCATCGCCCAAGCGGTGCAAGAAGGTGCCAACGCGTACCTCACCCGCCAGTTCCGTACCCTCGGCGTCTTCGCCGCGATCGCGTTCTTCCTGCTGTTGGCGCTGCCCGCCGACGACTGGGGCGTCCGCATCGGCCGCTCGATCTTCTTCCTGATCGGCGCCGGCTTCTCGGCCGCGGTCGGCTACCTCGGCATGTCGCTGGCCGTGCGCGCGAACCTGCGCGTCGCCGCCGCCGCCAACGACGAGGGCCGCGACCCCGCGATGAACATTGGCTTCCGCACCGGCGCCACCGTCGGCATGCTGACCGTCGGCCTGGGTCTGCTGGGTGCCGCGGTCGTCGTACTCATCTTCAACGACGAGGCCCCGCACGTGCTCGAAGGCTTCGGCTTCGGCGCTGCGCTGCTCGCGATGTTCATGCGTGTCGGCGGCGGTATCTTCACCAAGGCCGCCGACGTCGGCGCCGACTTGGTCGGCAAGGTGGAGAACAACATCCCCGAGGACGACCCGCGCAACGCCGCCACCATCGCCGACAACGTGGGCGACAACGTGGGTGACTGCGCCGGCATGGCCGCGGACCTCTTCGAGTCGTACGCCGTGACCCTGGTCGCCGCGCTGATCCTCGGCTCGCAGGCCTTCGGCGAGAAGGGCCTGGTGTTCCCGCTGATCGTGCCGGCGATCGGCGCGCTCACCGCCGTGCTCGGCGTGTTCATCACCAAGCCGCGACCCGGTGAGAACGGCCTGACCACGATCAACCGCGCGTTCTACATCTCGGCCGCGATCGGCGCGGTCGCCTCCGCGATCGCCGCGTTCGTCTACCTGCCTGGCGACTGGGCTTCCCTCGGAGCCAGCGCCGCTGCGGACATCAGCCCGCGGTGGTTCGCCGCCGGCGCCGTCGTCATCGGTGTCGTACTCGCCGCCGCGATCCTCGCGCTGACCGGCTACTTCACCGGCACCGACTACCGCCCGGTCAAGGACGTTGGCCGTACGTCGCTCACCGGCGCCGCGACCGTGATCCTGTCGGGCCTCTCGGTTGGCCTGGAGTCGGCCGTCTACACCGCGATCGTCATCGGTGCCGCGGTCTTCGGTGCCGCGCTGCTGGCCGGTGGCACCACCGCGCTGGCACTGTTCGCCGTGGCGCTGGCGGGCTGTGGTCTGCTGACCACCGTCGGCGTCATCGTGGCGATGGACACCTTCGGCCCAGTCTCCGACAACGCCCAGGGCATCGCCGAGATGTCGGGCGACGTCAGCCCCGAAGGTGCGCAGATCCTCACCGAGCTCGACGCGGTCGGCAACACCACCAAGGCAATCACCAAGGGCATCGCGATCGCGACGGCTGTGCTCGCTGCGAGCGCGCTGTTCGCCTCGTACACCCAGAGCGCACAGGAGTCGTTCGCCGACGCGTTCGAGGGTGGCGGCTCGATCGACAGCACGCTGGACTTCTTGAACACATTCCTCGTGTACGACGCCAAGCTGATCGTCGGCGCGCTCCTCGGTGCGGCCGTGGTGTTCCTGTTCTCCGGCCTCGCGATCAACGCCGTCGGCCGCGCCGCCGGCGCGGTGGTGTTCGAGGTACGCCGCCAGTTCCGCGAGATCCCCGGGATCATGGAGGGCACCGGCCGTCCCGAGTACGGCAAGGTCGTCGACATCGTCACCCGTGACTCGCTGCGCGAGCTGGCCACGCCCGGGATCCTGGCGATCCTGGCCCCGATCGCGGTCGGCTTCGGTCTCGGCGTCGGCCCGCTCGCGGGCTTCCTGGCCGGCGCGATCGTCACCGGCACGCTGATGGCGGTGTTCCTGGCCAACTCCGGTGGCGCCTGGGACAACGCGAAGAAGCTGGTCGAGGACGGCAACCACGGCGGCAAGGGCTCCGACGCCCACGCCGCGACCGTCATCGGCGACACCGTCGGTGACCCGTTCAAGGACACCGCCGGCCCGTCGATCAACCCGCTGCTGAAGGTGATGAACCTGGTGTCGTTGCTGATCGTCAGCGCGATCGTGAAGCTGTCGTACGGGGCCAATGAGAACGACGCCGTCCGCATCCTGATCGCGATCGTCGCCGCGCTCGGCATCGCGGCCGCGGTGTACGCCTCGAAGCGACGCTCGGTCGTCATCGGCGACGACGCCTGACCGTTCGCCTCCCGCAACCCTGGGGCCCGTCGGAGCGATCCGGCGGGCCCCTTGCTTCATCCGACGGAGCCGGATTGTGGCCGATCGCGACGGTGATCGCGGTCTTGTGGCCGATGCAGGCAATGGCTCCCGGCGTGTCGGTGTCGTCATCGGCCACAATCCAGCCGGAGCTGATGCCCGGGAGGCTCCCCGCTGGGCTGAGCTGGCAGAGCCAGGAGGCGCGGCGAGTACGGCCGGGGCGGGTCTGCTTCCACGCTTCGGCTGCGCGCGGGCACCCGACTGAGGAGTCTCCTGCCCTCGCCGTCACCTGCTGGTCCCGGCGCTCCCCGGTCACCGCACCAGACCGGGCCGCCGAGACACACCGGGCCGAGACACACCGGGCCGAGACCGAGAGCCGGGGTGCGGCCGCCCTCCGTGCCCTCACGCCCGGTCACGCAGGCCGCCTTCGTGTGGCCGGGTTGTGGCCGATGGCGACGTGTGCGCCCGGCGTGTCGGCGTCGTCATCGGCCACAAGCGAGCGATCCCTGTCGGGATCGGCCACAATCCAGCGGCAGCCAGGTGAGGATTCGTGCCAACTCGGTGAGGATTCGTGCCAACTCGGCGGATCAGCGCGGGTGGATAGGGTGGCGAGATGTTGTCTGCGGGAGTGATAGATCGGCTGCGAGCGGCGTTGATGCAGGCCGGGTTCACCTACGACGGGGTTGCTTCGGCGCTCGGGGAGGAGGGGCACGCCGCGTTGCTGCGGAACGAGACGACACCAGGACTACGGCGTACGCGTGGCGGCACTCCGATCGAGACGCTGACCCGGTTGTGGCCGTTGCAGGCAGCGGTCAGCGCCTCCGAGGCCGAGGCGGCATTGCCGGGCCTGGTCGACCCGCTGTGCGCGGCGGGGTTCCTGGAGCAGTCGGTGAGCACCGTGCGCGCCCGGATCGACCTGCGTCCGTACGCCGACAGCAGTGACCAAGGCGGCAACGACTGGTGGGTGGTCAGCGACCTGACACCCGGGCTCGACGGCACCGGCAACCGGGTCAGCGCCCACCATGTGCTCGGCATCTCGGCGGCATCGACCTCGCTGGCCCAGTTGACGATTCGCGAGCAAGTCGGCAGCGCGCTCGACCTCGGCACCGGCTGCGGGGTGCAGTCGCTGCACCTGACCCAGCACGTAGACAGCGTCGTCGCCACCGACGTCAATCCGCGCGCTCTGGCGATGGCCCGGCTCAACGCGGCGCTCAACGAGGTCAGCTACGACGTACGCGACGGTTCGCTCTACGACCCGGTGCACGACGACACCTTCGACTTGATCGTCACCAACCCGCCGTTCGTCGTGTCCCCGGGCACCGGTGAGCTGCTGGTCTACCGCGACAGCGGTCTGCCCGGCGACGAGGTGGTCCGCCGTGTGGTCACCGGGGCGCCCGACCACCTCAATGACGGCGGCTGGTGCCAGGTGCTGGCCAACTGGGTGCACGTCGAAGGACGCCCCTGGGAGGAACGGCTGGCCGGCTGGCTCGACGGGCTGGGCTGCGACGCCTGGGTCGTGCAGCGCGAGGTCACCGACCCCGCCTCCTACGTCGAGCTGTGGCTACGCGACGCCGGGCACGACCGCAGCCCTGATTACTTGCAGCGGTACGACGCCTGGCTGGGCTGGCTGGAGGAGCAGGGCGTGACCGGGATCGGCTTCGGCTGGATCAACCTGCACAAGCGAGGCGAGCGGCGCAGCGGTGGTGAGCGGGTGCGCATCGAGCACTGGCCGTACGAAGTGGAGCAGCCGCTGGGCGCCGAGATCGCCGCCTGGGGCCGCCGGATTGGCGCCACGAACCTGCTCGACTCCGCACTGACGCGACGAGCCGACGTACGCCAGGAGACCTTCGGTGCGCCCGGCGCCGAGGACCCCGAGACGATCGTGTTGCGCCAGCAGCGCGGTATGCGACGTGCTCGTGAGGTCGATACCGTCGAAGCCGCTCTGGTTGGTGCGCTCGACGGAGACCTCACCCCGCGACAGGTCGCGACCGCCGTCGCGCAGCTCCTCGATGCCGATGCAAACGAGGCGGTTGCCGGTGTCGAGCAGAGGCTGCCCGGCCTGGTCGAGGAAGGGTTCTTGGAGTCCGCCGAATAGGCGCTGTCGTCGCGAGCGGCGTCAGTCGCGTGCGCTGGCAGGGCGGAGGAGGGGAGGCGGGCGGAGGCCCGTCGACCGACGACAACGCGGTCAGCGTGCGTGGATGGCGTTGCGCAGCAGGCATGGCCTATTCCGGCGGGTTCTTGGCCCCCCGGGTGAGACCGGGCTTGACAAGCGCGGCTACATTCTTGTGCTGGCCGGGTTTTCCGGACCGCACCAGCACCAGTCAGCTCAAGGAGAAAGCACGTGGCTGCCCACAAGCTCGTGATCGTCGAGTCGCCCGCCAAGGCGAAGACGATCGCCGGCTACCTCGGCAACGGGTACGTCGTCGAGTCGTCGATCGGCCACATCCGCGACCTTCCGCAGAGCGCGGCGGATATCCCGGCCAAGATCAAGGGGGAGCCGTGGGCGCGGCTCGGAGTCGACGTCGACAACGACTTCACCCCCTACTACGTGGTGTCGCGCGACAAGAAGTCGCACATGACCAAGCTCAAGGCGCTGCTCAAGGACGCCGACGAGCTCTACCTCGCCACCGACGAGGACCGCGAGGGCGAGGCGATCGCATGGCACCTGCAAGAGGAGCTCAAGCCCAAGGTGCCCGTGCACCGGATGGTGTTCCACGAGATCACCCGCGGCGCGATCCAGGAGGCCGTCGCCAACCCGCGCGACCTCGACCTCGACCTGGTTGAGGCGCAGGAGGCCCGGCGGATCCTGGACCGTCTCTACGGGTACGAGGTCAGTCCGGTCCTGTGGAAGAAGGTCATGTCCGGGCTGTCGGCCGGCCGGGTGCAGTCGGTCGCGACGCGCCTGGTGGTGGACCGGGAGCGGGACCGGATGGCGTTCCGGGCCGCGTCGTACTGGGATCTTGAGGGCACCTTCGACGCCGGTGCCGACCACGCCTACCGGATGTTTCCCGCGAAGCTGCATTCGGTGGACGGCGCTCGCGTCGCCCGCGGCTCCGACTTCGACAGTCTCGGCCAGCTGAAGGTCTCGACAAGCTCGACCGGCGGTCGTGGCGTCGTCCACCTCGACCGGGCGCGGGCCGAGGCGCTCGTGGCGGGACTGCAGGACACGGCGTTCGACGTGCGGTCGGTGGAGTCCAAGCCCTACCGGCGCTCGCCGTACGCGCCGTTCCGCACCACCACGCTGCAGCAGGAGGCGTCGCGCAAGCTCGGCTTCGGGGCCAGCCGCACCATGGGCGTGGCGCAGCGGCTGTACGAGAACGGCTTCATCACCTATATGCGCACCGACTCGATCACGTTGTCGGAGTCGGCGATCGGTGCGGCTCGCGCCCAGGTGACCGACCTCTACGGGGCTGAGTACCTGCCCGACGCGCCCCGGACGTACCAGTCCAAGGTCAAGAACGCCCAAGAAGCACACGAGGCGATCCGGCCGGCCGGCGATACCTTCCGCACGCCGGCGCAGACCGGCCTGGTCGGCGACGAGTTCCGGCTGTACGAGCTGATCTGGATGCGCACGGTCGCCTCGCAGATGAAGGACGCCGTCGGCCAGTCGGTGACCGTGCGGCTCGGCGGCGCCGCGACCGGCGGCGAGGACGTGGTGTTCTCCGCGAGCGGCCGGGTGATCACCTTCCACGGCTTCCTGAAGGCGTACGTCGAGGGTTCCGACGAGCCGGACGGTGAGAAGGACGACGCCCAGACCCGGCTGCCCAACGTTGCCGAGGGCGACAACGTGACCGCGGCATCCCTGTCCGCTGCCGGACACGAGACCAAGCCGCCCGCGCGTTACACCGAGGCCACGCTGATCCGCGAGCTGGAGGAGCGCGAGATCGGTCGCCCCTCCACGTACGCCTCGATCATCGGCACGATCCTCAACCGGGGCTACGTCTACAAGAAGGGGACCGCGCTGGTCCCTGCCTGGCTGGCGTTCTCGGTGATCCGGCTGCTCGAGGAGCATTTCGCGCGGCTGGTGTCCTACGAGTTCACCGCAGGCATGGAAGACGTGCTCGACGAGATCGCCGGTGGTCGCCGCGACCGTGTCACCGAGCTCGCGCACTTCTACTTCGGCCAGGACACCGAAGACGGCGGCCAAGAGGGCCTGAAGAAGCTGGTCACCGACCTCGGCGACATCGACGCTCGCGAGTTGGCGACCTTCCCGATCAGCGAGGGTATCGACTTGCGGGTAGGCCGCTACGGCCCCTACGTCGAGACCGCCTCGGGGGAGCGGGCCAACGTACCCGACGATCTGCCGCCCGACGAGCTCACCCCGGAGAAGGCCGCCGAGCTGCTCGCCACGCCGGCCGGAGCCGAGACCCAGCTGGGCAACCATCCCGAGACCGGATTCGCGATCGTCGCGAAGAACGGCCGGTACGGCCCGTACGTCACCGAGCTGCTGCCGGAAGGATCGCCCAAGGCGAAGAAGCCGCGCACGGCGTCGCTGTTCAAGTCGATGACGATCGACACCGTCACGCTGGAGCAGGCCGTGGAGCTGCTCACGCTGCCGCGTGTGGTCGGTGTGGACCCCGAGTCGGGCGACGAGATCACCGCGCAGAACGGTCGCTACGGGCCGTACCTCAAGAAGGGCACCGACTCGCGCACGCTCGACTCTGAGGACAAGCTGCTCACGATCACGCTCGACGAGGCGTTGGCGATCTACGCGCAGCCGAAGACGCGGGGCCGTGCCGCCGCCAAGCCAGGCAAGGAACTCGGCGAGGATCCGACATCCGGCGCGAAGATCACCGTCAAGGACGGCCGCTTCGGCTCGTACGTCACCGACGGCGAGTACAACGCGACCTTGCGCGCAGGCGACGACGCCGAGACCGTGACGCTGGAGCGAGCACTGGAGCTGCTCGCCGAGCGCCGTGCCAAGGGTCCGGCCAAGAAGGCGGGTAAGCGCCCGGCCAAGAAGACGACGGCGAAGAAGACCACCAAGAAGGCCGTGGCCAAGAAGACGACCGCGAAGAAAGCGGCTGCGAAGAAGTAGCCGATGATCTCGATACACCCGGCTCGTTCCTCGCCGGCCACTCGATCACCGGCCCGCTGGCTTCGCTGGTCGAGCCGCTCCTGGGGTCGAGTGCGCCGAGCTTGCGAGGCGTGTATCGAGACGCCGACCGGACGTGAGTGCGCCGACGGAGGAGTAGCCGATGATCTCGATACACCCGGCTCGTTCCTCGCCGGGCACTCGATCACCGGCCCGCTGGCTTCGCTGGTCGAGTGCGCCGACGGAGAAGGCGCGTATCGAGACCACCGCCGCATAGGCTGAGCTCCGTGGGTACGAGCGGGAACGTCTTGCGTAACCGGGACTTCCGCGCGCTCTGGGTCGGGCTGGGGCTGTCCAGTCTCGGCGACTGGCTCGGGCTGCTCGCGCTGACCGCGATGGCGAACCTCTTCGCCGACTCGTACGCCGCCAAGAATTACGCGATCGCGACCGTGCTGTTGCTGCGTGTCGTGCCGCCACTGGTGGTCGGCCCGCTGGCCGGATATATCGCCGACCGGCTCGACCGGAGGACCACGCTCGTCTGGGGCGACGTCATCCGGGCGGGACTGTTCGTGTCGATCCCGTTCGTCGGCACGCTGTGGTGGGTGTTCGTGGTGACCGTGCTCGTCGAGCTGGTCAGCGTGGTGTGGCTGCCCGCCAAGGACGCGACCGTGCCCAACCTGGTGCGTCCGGACCAGCTCGAGCAGGCCAACCAGATCAGCCTGGTCACGACCTATGGTTCCGCGTTGCCCGCCGCCGCGCTGTTCGCGCTGATGTCCCTGATCGATCGGGTGCAGCCGGCGGTGTTCGGCTGGTTCGACCGCGGCGCGGTGGACGCGGCGGTGTTGCTCAACGGGCTCACCTTCGCGTTGTCCGGCGTGGTGATCATGGGCCTGCGCGCGATCCCGCGTGGTGCCGCGTCGCTGGACCAAACTTCGCTGCTGCGCACGATCGTCGACGGCTGGGCCTATGTCGGGCGTACGCCGTTGGTGCGGGGACTCGTCATCGGCATCACCGGGGCCTTCATGGCCGGCGGTGCTGTCATCGGCCTCAGCCGGACGCTGGTCGCCGATCTCGGCGGCGGAGACTCCGGTTACGCGTTGCTGTTCGGTGCGGTGTTCCTCGGGCTCGGAGTCGGCATGTGGCGCGGCCCCCGACTGATCGCCGGATTGGTCCCCGGTGCCGCGCGGCCGCAGGTGTTCGCGTACGCGCTCACCGCCACCGGTCTGTTACTGGTCCCGGTCGCGTTGGTTCCCTGGCTGCCGGCAGTGGTCGCGCTCGCGGTCGCACTGGGTGCCTGTGCCGGCACCGCCTGGGTCACCGGAAACACCCTGCTCGGGCTGGAGGTTCCCGACCGGCTGCGCGGCCGGACCTTCGCGTTCGTCGGCTCGCTGACCAAGCTGTCGCTCGCGCTGGTGCTGGCGGTGGCTCCGCTGCTGGCCGGCGCACTCGGCACGACCTCGGTGGTGATCCTGGCCGCCGGCGTACTCATGACCGCGGTCGGGCTCGTGGCGCTGCACCAGGTGCGCGGCGAACAGGTCCAGCCCGTGACCTGAGCCTTGCGGAGCCGGATTGTGGCCGATGGCGGCAACCTGGGCGGGTTTGTGGCCGATGGTGACGGCCGCGCCCGGCGTGTCGCCGTCGTCATCGGCCACAAGCGCGGTCTGCACTGTGTCGACCCCATCGCCTATCGTCGTACCCGACCTTGCTTCACCCTGCCCGCCTGAGCCAACCCCACGAGAGGATGCCCGTGAGCCATTACGCCCCGCGCGGATGTTTCATCGCGTTCGAGGGCGGCGAGGGCGCGGGCAAGTCCACCCAGGCGCGACTGCTGGGGGAGTGGCTGGCCGGCAAGGGGTACGACGTGGTCCAGACTCGGGAGCCTGGGGGCACCGAGGTCGGTCGCGAGATCCGTGGCATCGTGCTCGACCCGGAGACCGGAGAGTTGTCGCACCGTACCGAGGCACTGCTGTATGCCGCCGACAAGGCCGAGCACGTCGACACGGTCGTGCTGCCCGCGCTGGGCCGGGGGGCGATCGTGATCACCGACCGGTACGTCGACTCGACGCTGGCCTACCAGGGCGCTGGCCGCGGCTTGTCGCCTGGCATGGAGGATGGCACGAGGGGTGGGTTGGAGCAGGTGGCGCGCTGGGCGACCCGTGACCTGCGCCCGCACCTGACTGTGCTGCTCGACGTCGACCCCGACCACGGTATGGCTCGGTTTACCGAGCGCGACCGGATCGAGTCGGAGGGTGAGCCGTTCCACCGGGTCGTGCGGCAGATGTTCCTCGACCTCGCCGCTGCGGACCCGGTGCACTACCTGGTCCTGGACGGATCCGCCTCCGTCGACGTGATCTTCGGGGCGGTCCGCACCGCAGTCGAGCCGTTGCTCGGGCAGGTGGAGCGATGACCGAGCGCGATCGCCTTTGCCGGTTTGTGGCCGATGGTGACAACGACACGCCGGGTGGACCTGTCGGCATCGGCCACAAACCCGCCCAGGTTGTCGGGATCGGCCACAATGCAGCGCGGTGGTCGGGCGGGTTGAGGCGGGAGACGGTTGGGGCATGAGCGTCTTCGACACCCTGGTCGGGCAACGTCCGGCGATCGAGCGGCTCCAGCGGGCAGCCCGCGGCGAGGGGATGACCCACGCGTGGCTGTTCACCGGTCCGGCCGGCTCCGGGCGCTCCAACGCGGCGTTGGCGTTCGCCGCCGCACTGCAGTGCGAGCGAGGCGGCTGCGGTGAGTGTCACTCGTGCGTGATGGCGGCAGCCGGCTCCCACCCCGACATCAAGCGGGTGCGCACCGAGCGGCTCGTGCACCGCATCGAGGACATGCGCGACCTGGTGCTGCAGGCCGCGCTGCGCCCCGCGCTGGGTCGCTACCAGGTCGTGGTTGTGGAGGATGCCGACCGGCTCGCGCGCGGCGACGACACCCGCACCGGCAACTCGCTGCTGAAGGCGATCGAGGAGCCCGCGCCGCGCACGGTCTGGCTGCTGTGCGCGCCCACCGAGCAGGACATGCTCCCGACGATCGCCTCGCGCTGCCGCAGCATCGTGCTGACTACGCCGTCCGACGTCGAGGTGGCCGGCTTCCTGACCGGCTCGCTCGGGGTATCGGAAGAGGTGGCAGCGTACGCCGCGCACGCCAGCCAGGGACACATCGGCCGGGCGCGTGCCCTGGCCTTCGACGACGACGCCCGGCGCCGCCGCCGCGAGGTGACCGCGATCCCGGCCCGGCTCACCGATCTGCGCGCCTGCCTGCTTGCGGCGAGCAACGTGACCGAGTTGGCCAAGGAAGAGATCGCCGACGAGCTCGAGCAGTCGCTGACCCGCGAGATGGAGTCGCTGCACGCGCTGATGGGCGACGACGCGAAGGCCCGGTCGTCGCGGGCCTACAAGGCGGCGGTCAAGGAGATCACCGACACCCAGAAGCAGCGGGAGCGGCGGCGCACCAACGACGTGACCGACCGGTGCCTGATGGATCTGGTGTCGGTCTACCGCGACGTGATCGCCGTGCAGACCGGGTCGACCGCCGGGCCGGTCACTGATCTGGTCAACGGAGAGCTGGAAGGCGACGTGCGTACGCTTGCGCGGCGTACGACTCCGGAGTCCAACCTGCGGCGCATCGACGCGATCTTCGCCGCCCGCCGCCAGATCCTGGAATTCAACACCGCACCCCAGCTCGCGCTGGAGTCACTGATGATGGGCCTGAAGGTATGAAGCGTGTCGTGGGATCACTGATCGTGCTGGTGCTGGTGATCGGCGGGTTCGCCTGGCTGAGCCTGCGTGGTGACGACCTCGACCCGAAGCCGGTCGGCGGCGAGGACGCCTTGGCCGGCGTACCCGAGTCACTGCGGTCCTTCTACCAGCAGAAGCTCACCTGGAAGTCCTGCCAGGACGACTTCGAGTGCTCCTCCTACCAGGTGCCGCTCGACTACGACCACCCCGACAAGGGCACGATCACCCTGAAGATGCTCAAGGCCCCGGCCAGTGACCAGAAGAACAAGCTGGGCACGATGCTGGTCAACCCCGGTGGCCCGGGAGGGCCCGCGCAGGACTACGCAGCCGGTGGCGCGTCGTACTGGGGCAAGGCGCTGCGGCGCAACTACGACATCATCGGCGTCGACCCGCGCGGGGTCGCTGCCAGCGACCCGGTCGACTGCGTGACCGACGCGCAACTCGACGAGATCATCGAGTCCGACCCGACACCTGACACTCCGCAGGAGTGGAAGCGCGACGACAAGCTCAACCAGATGTTCTTCAGTGGCTGCATGAAGCGCGACCCCGAGGTGGCCACGCACATATCGACCGAGGAAGCGGCACGCGACATGGACGTGTTGCGCGGCATCCTCGGGGAGACGAAGCTGACCTACTTCGGTGCGTCGTACGGGACGTTCCTCGGTGGCACCTACGCCGACCTGTTCCCCGAGCGGGTGGGCCGGATGGTGCTCGACGGCGCGATCGACCCGTCACAGACCACCGTGCAGATGTCCTTGGTGCAGGCGCACGGCTTCCAGGTCGCGCTCGACGCCTACCTGCAGGACTGTGTGGACAAGGGAAACTGCTATCTGGGGGACTCGGTCGAGGCCGGGCAGCGGCGGATCCAGAAGTTCTTCGAGCAGGTCGACCAGCAGCCGATGCAGGTGGATGCGGTCGACCGGGAGCTGACCGAGGGCACCGCGCTGTACGGGGTGATCCTGCCGCTCTACAACAAGGACTACTGGTCCTATCTGGACCAGGCGCTCGGTGCCGCGCTCAAGGGCGAGGGGCTCCAATTGCTGGCGCTGGCCGACGCGTACACCAGCCGCGGCCCCGGGGGTCAGTTCCTCAACAACTCCTTCCAGGCGCTGCCGGTGGTCAACTGTCTCGACTACGACGACCCGATCTCCCAGGAGCGGGCGATCGGCCTGATCCCGCGGTTCGAGAAGGCGTCGCCGACCTTCGGGCGGGCGTTCGTCTCCGACCTGTCCAGCTGTGCCGCCTGGTCGTTCCAGTCCGGTAAGAAGGGCGCGACCCTGCAGGCGACCGGCGCCGACCCGATCCTGGTCGTCGGCACCACCCGCGACCCGGCCACCCCGCTCTCCTGGGCCAAGGCGCTGTCCGCCCAACTCGACAACTCCGTGCTCCTGATCCGTGACGGCGACGGCCACACCGGCTACAACGCCGGCAACCAGTGCACCGACGACGCCATCGAGTCCTACCTGGTCGAGGGCAAGGTGCCTGCGGACAACACCCGCTGCTGAAAGGTCGAACGTGTGCTCGTGCTCCACGGATTCTGTTCTCCCGGCGCGGGTCTCTCGCTGTGGGCCGAGGACTCCACGCTGGCGGTGAAGAGCCCCAGCCAGGCCATCCGATCCGCCCGGCCGCACCCGTTCGCGGCATCCGTCGAGGTGCTCGGCTGTCCTCAGCCCGATGCCGAGGATGTCGTGCAGACGGCCCTGGCCAAGTGCCTGCGGCACTGGCGCAGGGTGCAGCGTGCCGACCGGCCGGAGGCGTACGTCCACCGGATCCTGGTCAACACCTTCAACGACGCTCCCTCTCGCGCACAGGCACCACGAAGTACGTTCTGGCCCGTGTTTCCGGGCCTCGTGGTCCGTGCCCGCCCTGACGGAATGCGTCGAGATACACGTATCCGGAGGACTGGCAGCACATGACTTAGCAGATAGAAGCTCGCGGGCAATCAGGCTGATTCACTCTGTCTACGCAAGCAGGTGTTCAGTCCTGCGAGCCGCTGGGCGGGCTGACTGCAAGCTCTGTTCCGTCCCATCTGCGGCGGAGCCAGCGATCGTGCGAGGCGACGATGATCGTTCCTGCCGATGCTCCTAGTGCTTCTTCGAGCTCGCCGGTGAGCGTCAGCGAGATGTGGTTCGTGGGCTCGTCGAGCAGGAGCAGGTCGGGTTCAGAGGCGATGATGAGGGCAAGAGCGAAGCGGCGTCGCTGACCGATGGACAGTTCTCGGAGCGGTCGGGCAGCATCGCGGGGATGGAGCAGGCGGAGGTCGGCGAGCGGCGGCCATCCTGGCCGGTTGAGCGCCTCGTAGACGTGCTGCGGGTTCTGCTCAGGGTGGGAGAACCGCGGGTCTTGCGTCAGCTCCCCGACACGGCGGGCATTGACTCGCAGACTCCCCGCGTCGAGCGGAACCCGTCCCGCGATCGCGCCGAGGAGGGTGGATTTCCCAGCGCCGTTCGGTCCGGTGACCAGCAAGTGTTCGCCGGAGGCGACCGTGAGGGTGGACACCGTGAGCCGCGCGGCCACCCGCAGTCCTGTCCCCACGACCACGGGACCTGGCGATGCTCTGGCGGTCAGTTGGGCGCTGAAGCGGAGGAGAGGAGGGGGCTTGGGAACCTGACGCTGTTCCGCGTCGGCGAGTCTGCGCTCGGCATCCTTCTTCCGCCGGGCGAGGGTTCGGTCGACGCCGGCGCCTTTGAACTTGTAGATGAACTTGTCGTTGTCGCGGGGTCCGCGGTTGTGGGCGATCGCGGAGGTGCCGATTGCTGTCGCGCCTCGGAGTCGTTCGAGCTCCTCCTGCTCCGTGGCGTACTGCTGCTCCCAGCGGGTACGGGCGGCAGCGCGGGCGGATTCGTAGTCGCTCCAGCCGCCACCGAAGCGGCGGCCGCCGAGTCCGTCTGTGCCGAGCGCGGCCGGGTCGAGGTCGACCAGCTCCGTCGCCGCGTCATCGAGGAACACCCGGTCGTGGCTGGCGAACATCACAACCCCGCTCATGTCGCCCATCCGCCGGGCCAGCAGATCAAGCGCGTTGTCATCAAGGTGGTTGGTCGGCTCGTCCAGCAGCAGCAGGTCCGGGCGGCGGGTCAGCGCGGTGGCAAGCACGAGACGGCTGCGCTGACCACCGGACAGCGCGCCTATCGGACGGGACGGGTCCAGGTCGGCGATCCCGAACTCCTCGGCGAGGAGGAGGGCCCGTCGGTCCGCGTCCCAGGCGCCGTGCGCTTCTGCCCATTCCAGCAGCTCGCCATACCGCTGGGCGGTGTTCGGGTCATCCAAGCGCGAGGCGAGGCGTTCGAGCTCATCAACCGCGTCGTGAAGCGGCGCGAGCATCATGTTCAGAACGTCGGTCACGGTGTCGGTGTCTGTGAAGGACGGCTCCTGGTCGAGCCAGATGAGGTCGGCGGGGCGAACGATGCTCCCGGAACGCTCGGCGGCCGATGGTAGCTGGCCCGCAATGGCGCGCAGCAGCGTCGACTTCCCTGCTCCGTTCTCGCCGACCAGGGCGACCCGGCGACCTGGCGACGCCGTGAGACTGACCGAATCGAGGACGGGACGTCCCGCGTAGGAAACACTCAGATCGGAGACGACAACAGCTTCGAGAGCGGACAAGACAACCCCTATGGCAGATCGAGAACCTGCCGGGCACCGCCGCAGACGCAGGTTAGGTCAGCGCCATGTCCACATACTTCGAGAATACCAGCCACGTCTCCGTGCCTCGTCCCCACTTCGCCCAGAGCCCGCTCGCGCGCCTATCCCGCCCAGAGCCCGCTCGCTCGCCTATCCCGCCCAGAGCACGTGTGTGAAGCCGTTCTGCTTGAGTACTTCGGCGACAGCCTTCTCCTGCTCCTCCTTGGCTTCGTTCCGTCGTGCCGTTTGAACCCGTCTCGCACGAATTCCTGCATCGGTTCACCCCGAATCTCTCTCGTGATTCGCGGATCGCGTGATCCGAAGCGGGCTTCAGAGCCCGAGAACCAGGCGCAGCGCCGCGTCGACGGCGCGGAGCTCGTCGAATGTCAGCTGCCCCACCAGATCGCCAAGTCGGCTCGGATCGACCGCGCTGGTTTGCTCGACCAGAACGCGCGCCTTGGTCCCGGACACGTCGACGGTGGGGCGGAAGGTCGCGGCGTGGGCAGACGTCGACGTGGGCGCGACCATCCATGTCGAAAGCAGCTGCAGGTCGTCGGACTGGACGACGACCGCGAAGCGCCGGCCCCGCTGTTCGTGGCCTCGGACGTCCTTCGGCGCGCGCAGACGGTAGACATCACCACGCACGCAGCGACTCCATGTCGCGCAGCACCTGGGCGGCCTCGGCGCGGTCATCGGGATCCGCCGCCAGTAGCTCAGTCTCGGCCCTCAGCCGTGCCTTCACGCGCCGCGCCGCAGCTTCTACGAGAGCATCGCGAACGACGGTCGACACCGGAGTGCCATCGGAGGTGAGCTCATCGAGCGCGAGACGCGCGTCGTCGTCGGGTCGAAACGCGATCGTCGCTGCCATGCAGTCAGCGCCTCACGTCTTGTAAGACGCGTCGACCGGGGGTCGGCATCGGCATGACGAAACGTCAGAGCTCTTGTTCGTGTCGAACATGATCGACCAAGCCATGCCGCATATTCGGGCAAGACAACTTGGGTGGCCCCTGCCGGGCTCGAACCGGCGTGTGCGGAGTTGCAATCCGCTGCCTCGCCTCTCGGCCAAGCGGCCATAGGAGAGGGCCACGCCCGTTACGCGAGGGCGGCCAACTGCGCCCTGGTCGGGACGCACGGCTCGAAGCGGAGCCGCATCCCCGCCTCGGCGGGGGTCCGGTCGCCCTTGCGGTTGTTGCACTTCTCGCATGCCGCGACGAAAGCGGGTCGCATCGGTGTCGATGGTAGAATTCGAGGGACGAACTCGTTGATGCTCTCGCCGCGAGTTGTCCGCACGTCGTAGCTTGACAATCTGCTCCGTGCGCAGCCGTCCGAAGCCTTCGGGTCCCGGCTCCTGGTGAGACGCCCGTACAGATTGCGAATTCTTCTTGTCCACCTTCACCACTCTGGGTGTGCCCGCACGCCTGGCCACCGTCCTTTCGGGTCTCGGGATCGAGAGACCGACCCCGATCCAGTCCGCAACCCTTCCCGATGCCCTCGCCGGGCGTGATGTGCTCGGTCGCGGCCGCACCGGCTCGGGAAAGACGTACGCATTCTTGCTGCCCATCGTTGCCCGGCTCTCCGGCGGCCCAAGGTCGCGTGCCAAGGCACCGCGGGCGCTCGTCTTGGCGCCGACGCGTGAGCTGGTCGGTCAGATCGAGGCAGCGCTGGCTCCACTGGCCAAGGCGGCCGGCTTGACCACACGTACCGTGTTCGGCGGTGTCGGCCAGGGGCCCCAAGTGGCGGCGCTACACAGGGGTGTCGACATCGTGGTGGCCTGCCCGGGGCGCTTGGAGGACCTGATCGGGCAGGGTCACTGCACTCTTGCCGATATCGAGATCACAGTCCTCGACGAGGCCGACCATCTGGCCGACCTCGGGTTCCTGCCTGTTGTGCGCCGCCTGCTCGCCCAGACCCCGCCCGCTGGCCAACGGCTGCTGTTCTCGGCCACACTCGACCGGGCGATCGACGCCCTGGCTCGTCGGTTCCTGACCGATCCGGTGACTCATGAGGCCGATTCGGCACAGTCGCCGGTGAGCACCATGTCCCACCACGTGCTGCACATCGAGCGCCAGCACCGGCTCCCCATCCTGCTGGATCTGACCAGTGCACCCGGCCGCACGGTCGTCTTCACTCGCACCAAGCACGGTGCCCGGGCATTGACTCGACAGCTGAACAAGAACGGAGTGGCTGCGGTCGAGCTCCATGGCAATCTCGGCCAGAACGCGCGCACCCGCAATCTGGATGCCTTCCATTCCGGCCGGGTAGCGGCGCTGGTTGCCACCGATATTGCTGCCCGCGGTATCCACGTCGACGATGTGACGCTGGTGATCCATGCCGATCCGCCCGCCGAACACAAGGCATACCTGCATCGCTCGGGTCGTACCGCCCGGGCGGGAAACAACGGCACGGTCGTCACTTTGATGACCAGCGAACAGACCCGAGACGTCCGGGACCTGACCCGTGCGGCCGGCATCGCGCCGACCACCACCCGGATCAACGGCGTGGACCATCCAGTGCTTGCCGAGCTTGCGCCAGGCGAACGAGTGTTGACAGCACCCGTCCTAGCCGCCGACCCCGGACCCGTGCCTACGGGCTCCCGCGGCCGTCGTAGCCGAGCGCGCGGGTCGGATCGACGCGGTGGCGAAGGAAGCTCGCGTGCCGGGAATCAGCTCCCCGAGAGATCGCGTACCGAGAGATCGCGTGCGCAGCAATCGGCCACGAAGCCCTCGGCGCAGAAGACTTCAGCGCCAGGGAGCTCATCGAGGAGATCTCGCAGGCGTGCACCCTCGACATCGAACGGTCGGGCAGCCCATAGCGCGTCGGCCTTCAGCGCGGGTCGCCGCTAGATGCTGAGCGCCCGAGGGGCATGGCACGCGGTGTAAGACGCGGTCGGCCCGCCCCACTGAAGCTGGGCGGGCCGACACTTTGGGCAGCTGGTGGAATCTCACGTTGAGTTTCTGACGTGGAGGTCGATGTGATCGAGTGGCTTTCGTCTGCCGCTGTCGCAGCCCGATCGGCGGCCCTGCCTACTGGGACCTGCGCTCGGACGCCGAACGCGCCGCGCTGCGTGATGCCGACGTCCGCTTCGACGCCACGCTCACCTTCTCCGACCTCGGCAGCATGCTGCTCCTGATGCAGCCTCGCCGCCGGTTCGCGCTCGTTCCCGCCGACGCCGACATGATCCGCGGCCTCGACCCGGCCGAGTTCGCCGCGCACCCGCTGAGCGACGAAGTGCCCCCGCTCGTGCGTCAGCGCGGCGACGGCTGGATCGAAGACTTCTCGGCCCTATGCCGGATGGTGCTTCTCGCCGGCTAGATCGTCGCGCGGGAACTTGGCCCAGGATCCCGACCCGTCGCTGTCTACACCTGCGGGCTGGTGGCGTACGGCATCCAGGCGGG
>JASGGG010000025.1:0-33799 GCA_047605165.1 Nocardioidaceae bacterium | reverse complement strand
CCAGGATGATTCCGGGAACATCGATATTTCTTGCGGTCTCGTGGCCGATGGCGACTGTTCTGGCTGGATTGTGGCCGATGGATGCACGTACACCCGGCGTGTCGCTGTCACCATCGACCACAACCGCGCCGTCTTGTCACCATCGGCCACAATCCGGCTCCGAGCGCCCGCGGCACCGGTCGCCAGCGGGCCGCCCGCGGGATCAGCCGACGGTGACCGTCACCGAGGCCGACGACCGGCCGGTGGTGGGGTCGAAGACACGAAAAAGCTGCTCGCCGGTGCGCGAGGTGTAGAGATAGGTCTGGAACGTACCGCCACGCACCGTCGCCTCGACGGGGAAGTCGACCCAGGCGGCGCCGTCTCGTCGCTGCACCTGGAGCACGACCCCGTCGGCGCCCGAGTAGCTGCCCGTGAGGCCGATCTTCTGCCCGGGCGAAACCTGGGCGGCATCCGCAGTGAGCGTGATGTCACCCGCCTGGTCCGAGGACAGATCGGTCGGGTCGAGCGGCACGGCGCTGACATTCGGGGGCTCCACCGACTCGGTCGCCCGCTCCGTCGGCGTCGGCGAGTACGACGGCATGTAGAGCGAGGCGGGCGTACCCGACGACGCGCTGTCGTCTCCGACGCCGGACAACTGCGCCGCCGCGGCCGTGACCACGCCGACGATCAGCCCCAGCCCGACCGCGGCAATCGCGAGCGCGCCGAGCCCGACCAGCACGGTGTGCTTCCAGTCCTGCTCCGGGGGTTCGCTCACCCGCCCAGCATATTCCGACTGCCGCAGGGGTTCCGACTACCGCAGGGGCGGCTGGGTCTTGGCGCGGACCTCGTCCTCGGTCACGCCGGGCGCAGTCTCGACCAGGACCAGACCCTCCGGTGTCACGTCGATGACGGCCAGGTCGGTGATGATGCGCTGCACCACGCCCTTGCCGGTGTAGGGCAGGTCACACTCCTCGACGATCTTGAAGGAGCCGTCCTTGGCGACGTGCTCCATCAGCACGATCACGCGCTTGGCGCCGTGGACCAGGTCCATCGCGCCGCCCATGCCCTTGATCATCTTGCCGGGGATGGTCCAGTTCGCGATGTCTCCGCCCGCGGAGACCTGCATCGCACCCAGGATCGCGGCGTCGATCTTCCCGCCGCGGATCATCCCGAAGCTGGTGGCCGAGTCGAAGAACGAAGCCCCCGGTCGCAGCGTGACCGTCTCCTTGCCGGCATTGATCAGATCCGCGTCGAGCTCGGCCTCGACCGGATAGGGACCGACGCCGAGGATGCCGTTCTCGCTCTGCAGCACCAGCTCGACACCGTCGGGCACATAGTTCGGCACCAGTGTCGGCAGCCCGATCCCGAGGTTCACATACGACCCGTCGGTCAGCTCCGCCGCCGCCCGCGCAGCCATCTCGTCGCGTGTCCAGCTCATCTGATTGCCCTCTCCGCCCCATCGGTCTCGGCACGTGAGTCACGCGTGCCACCGCTCGGCCCGCCTCCTTGCTCGCCCTGCACCGGCTCGGGGCGCACGGTGCGCTTCTCGATGCGCTTGTCGGCCGCCTGCTCCGGGGTCAGCGCCACCACGCGCTGTACGAACACGCCGGGCGTGTGGATCTCGTCGGGATCCAGCTCACCGGGCTCGACGAGGTGCTCGACCTCGGCGATCGTCACTCGCCCCGACATCGCGCACAGCGGGTTGAAGTTGCGGGCCGACTGCCGGTAGACGAGGTTGCCGTGCCGGTCGCCCTTCCAGGCCCGCACCAGGCCGAAGTCCGCGGTGATCGCCTCTTCGAGCACGAACTCCTGCCCGCCAAAGACGCGCACGTCCTTGGCCGGCGACGCGATCTCGACCGACCCGTCAGCGGCGTACTTCCACGGCAGCCCTCCCTCGGCAACCTGCGTACCCACGCCCGTACGCGTATAGAAACCGGCGATCCCGGACCCGCCCGCACGCAACCGCTCGGCCAGCGTGCCCTGCGGCGTCAGCTCAAGCTCGAGCTCACCCTCGAGATACTGCCGGGCGAACTCCCGGTTCTCCCCGACATACGAAGCGACCATCCGGCGAATCCGGCCCGCGAACAGCAACCGCCCCAGACCCCACTCGTCCACTCCGGCGTTGTTCGAGATCGCCTCCAACTGGTCGACGCCCGCGTCGACCAGCGCTCCGATCAGCACCGCCGGAACCCCGCACAACCCGAAACCGCCGACCGCCAACGACGACCCCGACTCGATATCGGCAACCGCCTCCGCTGCAGATGTCACCACCTTGTCCATGCGCCGATTCAAGGCCGGAGACCGAGCGCGGTCAACGTCTGGCCGCGATGGCGGGCCGATTCAGTCAGTCGGCGGAAGTCGCCTTCCACTAGCGTTCATTCAGTGAACACTCATGGGAACACCCCCGTCGACCTCGTCGGCCGCACCGGCGTGGTGCTCCGTGCGATCTCTGCCCACGAGCCGCGCGGCTTGACCACGACCGGAGTCGCGACGGCGACAGGGCTCGCGCGGCCAACGGCGCACCGGCTGCTCGTCGCGCTGACCCGGGAAGGACTCGTGGAGCGCGACCTGCGGACCCACCGCTGGCTGCTCGGCCCCGAGCTCTTCTTCCTCGGCCGCTCGGCGAGTCCGCGGTACGACGTCACCGCGTTGGCCGAGCCGTTCGTCCAGCGGCTGGCCCGGGTGACCGGGGAGAGCGCGTTCTTCTCGGTGCGACGCGGCGACCAGACCATCTGCCTGCTTCGCGAGGACGGCAGCTTCCCGATCCGCTCACATGTCCTGTACGAGGGCATCCGTTTCCCACTCGGGGTGGCGTCGGCCGGGCTGGCGATCCTGGCCTACCTCCCCGACGTCGAAGCCGACGCGTTCCTCGCGCGCACCGACCTCGAGCCCGACTTCGGCCCCGCCCATGCCCCGGCGGCAGTTCGGGCCCGGATCGCCGAGACCCGCACCCGCGGCTGGGCGCTCAACCCCGGCCTGATCGTCGAAGGCAGCTGGGGCATCGGTGCCGCCGTCTTCGACTCGCAGGACCGACCCCGCTGGGCGCTCAGCCTGACCGGTGTCGAGCAGCGCTTCGGCGGCGAGCGCAGCGCCGAATACGGACGGGTGCTGCTCGACAGCGCCCACGAACTCTCCCGGGTGCTCGTCCAGCGCGGTGAATAGGTCTGTAAGAGAAGTCCTCGACTTCGGCGTCTCGCACCCGGGCGGCGTCTCGATACGACCCTCGGCTAGCGCCTCGGACCACTCGACGACCGGAACCGTCTCGACACACGCCTGGCACACTCGACCACCTCTCCGCTGATCGAGTGCCTCCGCGAGGAACGAGCGGAGGTGTATCGAGATCTCGTGGGTCGACCCCGGACAGTAGGCTCGGGCGAGTGAGCAAGGCGCAAGGCTTTCCGGGCGTACGCCTGCATGTCGTCACCGGGAAGGGCGGCACCGGCAAGACCACGGTCGCCGCTGCCCTCGCTCTCGCCCTCGCCTCGCGAGGCAGACAGGTGCTGCTGTGCGAGGTCGAGAATCGGCAAGGCATCGCGCAGCTGTTCGACGTCCCCCCGCTTCCCTACGAGGAGCGGCACCTCGCAACGGGGGCCGACAGCGGCGACGTCTACGCGCTGGCCATCGACGCCGAGTCCGCGATGCTCGAATACCTGCAGCTCTACTACCGGATGGGTGGGCGCGCCGGCAAAGCCCTCGACCGCTTCGGCGTCATCGACTTCGTGACCACGATCGCGCCGGGGCTTCGCGACGTGCTGCTCACCGGCAAGGTGTACGAAGCGGTCGAGCGCAACTCGCGCAACAAGCGAGCGCGGGTGTACGACGCAGTCGTACTCGACGCCCCGCCGACCGGCCGGATCAGTCAGTTCCTCGGCGTCAACGGCGAGTTCAGCGACCTCGCGAAGGTCGGCCCGGTCAAGGGGCAGGCCGACAAGGTGATGGCGCTGATGTGCTCCCCGCGCACCGCGGTCCATCTCGTGACAGTGCTGGAGGACATGCCGGTGCAGGAGACCATCGACGGCATCGAGGAGCTGACCGCGGCTGGGTTCCCGATCGGCAGCGTGATCGTCAACCTGGTCCGGCCCAACACCCTCGACGAGGAGACCAGAGCCCTTGCCCTGAAGGGGGAACTGCCCCGCAAGCAGGTGATCGCCGAATTGGGCCGGGCAGGAGTGGACGCCGGCGCGGACCTCGTCGACGGCCTGTTCGCCGAGGCACGCGACCACGCGGAGCGGCGCGTCCTGGAGGACGAGCAGCGCAGCCGCATCGCGACCCTCGACCAGTCGGTCGTCGAGCTCACCCGGCAGCCCGGCGGCATCGACCTCGGGGGCCTGTACGAGTTGGCCTCCGACCTGCGCGAGCAAGGGTTCTGAGCTGCCATGCGTGAGCGAAGCAACCCTCGCGTCGGACCACTCGCCAGCCGGCCTGGCCAGACGCCTCATCTCGACATCGACGCACTGATCGACGACCCCGGAACACAGGTCGTGGTGTGCTGCGGATCGGGTGGTGTCGGCAAGACGACGATGTCGGCGGCCCTCGCGCTCCGGGCGGCCGAACGCGGACGCAAGGTCGTCGTACTCACGATCGACCCAGCCCGCCGATTGGCCCAGTCGATGGGCATCGAGCAACTCGACAACGTGCCCCGGCCCGTTCCCGGGATCGGCGGCAACGAGAGCGGCGGTGGCAGCCTCGACGCGATGATGCTCGACATGAAGCGCACCTTCGACGAGGTGGTCGAGAGTCAGGCCAGTCCCGAGAAGGCCGCGCAGATCCTGGGCAATCCGTTCTACATCGCGCTGTCGAGTTCGTTCGCGGGTACGCAGGAGTACATGGCGATGGAGAAGCTCGGCCAGCTGCGCACCGACGAGAGCGGCCGGTGGGATCTGATCGTCGTCGACACCCCGCCGGCCCGATCCGCACTGGATTTCCTCGACGCTCCTGAACGACTCTCGGGCTTCCTCGACGGCCGGTTCATCAAACTGCTGCTCGCTCCGGCGAAGGGGCCGGCGAAGCTAATGACCGCCGGCCTGTCGATGGTCACCAGCACGATGGCAAAGCTGGTGGGGGCACAGGTGCTCAAGGATCTGCAGACGTTCGTCGCCGCGTTCGACACGATGTTCGGCGGGTTCCGGCAGCGGGCCCAGCGGACTTTCGAGCTCCTGCAGACCGAGGAGACGGCCTTCCTCGTGGTCGCGGCCCCGGAACCGGACGCACTGCGGGAAGCGGCGTACTTCGTCGAGCGGCTCGAGGCTGAGCACATGCCGCTGGCCGGGCTGGTCGTCAACCGGTCGAGTGGCCCGGCCGGCGGCCTGACCGCCGAGCAGGCGGTGGTGGCTGCCGATCGACTCGACGCCGAGGGCGTGAGCGGACCCACCGCGGGTCTCCTGCGGCTGCACGCGGACCGGCTGCGGATGATCGCGCGCGAAGCCCGTGTCCGCCGACGGTTCTCGGCGGCACATCCGCGGGTGCCGACCGTGGTCGTACCCGCTCTATCCCACGACGTGCACGACCTCGACGGCCTGCGCACGGTTGGGGATCTGTTGGCCGGCTGACCCGACTCACCGGCCCGGGCTTGTCGATCCGGCTCGTCAACGCGGGGAAGCGTCGTGGCGAGCAGGTCGACGGCGATGAGGTGTCGGTAGATGCCGACCGCGGATCTGTGCGGGCGCCCCAATGCGCTAGTGGACCCGCGGCCAGCCAATCAGGCGCTGGCCGCTGTCACCGAGATCCGGTGCTCCTCGCGAGCGGCCTCCAGCAGTCGCCTCCACGACGTGACGTTCGGCCGCTTGCGAAGAACCGCCCGACGCTCCCGCTCCGTCATGCCGCCCCAGACGCCCCACTCGATCTGGTTGTCGAGAGCCTCGGCGAGGCACTCGGTCCGGACCGGGCAGCCAGCGCAGAGCTGCTTCGCACGGTTCTGAGCGGCCCCCCGAACGAACAACTCGTCCGGTAGGGCACGCGTGCAGGTGGCCTTGTCAGCCCATTCCTCGTTCCACATTTCGGCGTATCCCTCCGAAGATCGCTGGCGCCTCTCCCAAAGCTCCAGCTGCTGTGCGGGATGTGTATCTCCCATAAGAAAAGGTAAAGATGTGGACGCACCACAAACAGACACGTGGTGCCTAAATCGTAATGATCTTTTATGACTAGGCACGGTGTCCGAATGTCCGAATCAGCCTCCACCGACCCGTCAACTCGGCTCTCGTCAAGCGGCAAAACGGCTGAATTCGGACACTCGCATCGGACGAACTAGTCCTTCCGGACTATCTCGTATGTGATCCTGGCGACACGCGCTGTGAATTAACCTGCGTGCAATCCGACTGGCCGTGCGCTACATGCACCGGACTCGCGCTCACCCACGACTCCCGTAGGCTTTCCCTCATGCCCCCCCAGCAGTCCCACGACCTCACCTCGGCGCGCGCACTGCGCCAGCTCGCAGCGATGCTGGGGATCGCCGCCGTGATGGGTCTGCTGGTCGCGGGACTGGTCCTTCCGTTCGCGGGTGTCGCGGGCAACACCGCCCGCGCCGTCGCGCGGAGCATGGACGACCTTCCCCAAGACCTCAACCTCGAGGCCGAGCCGCTGGCACAGCGCACCAGGGTCCTGGCCAACGACGGCACCGTCATCGCGACCTGGTACGACCAGAACCGCGTGAACGTCAGCCTCAACCACGTGGCTCCCATCATGCAAAAGGCGATCCTCGCGATCGAGGACTCCCGCTTCTACAGCCACGGCGCCCTCGACGTGCAGGGCACGCTGCGTGCGTTCATCACCAACCAGGCCAACAACGGCGTGGTGCAGGGTGGCTCGTCGATCACCCAGCAGATGGTGAAGATGACGTTGGTGCTACAGGGCAACAAGGAGCAGCGCAAGTCCGCGACCGCCGACTCCTACGAGCGCAAGATCCGGGAACTGCGCTACGCGATCGCGGTCGAACAGCAGTACCCGAAGCAGTGGATCCTCGAGCGCTACCTCAACATCGCCTACTTCGGCGACGGCGCCTGGGGCATCCAGGCAGCGGCTCGCCACTACTTCTCGGTGAACGCGTCGCAGCTGAACGTCCGCCAGGCCGCGATGCTCGCCGGGATGGTGAAGAACCCGACCAAGTACGACCCCACCAACAACCCGTCGGAGGCGCGCGACCGTCGCGACGTCGTGCTCAACCGGATGGCGGCGCTCAACGTGATCACCCCGGAGCGAGCACAGAAGGTGACGGCCCGCGGCCTGGGACTGAAGGTCAAAAGGACCCAGAACGGCTGCGTGACCGCGATGCGCTCGCAGGGCTCGTGGTTCTGCGACTACCTGCGCCAATACCTCCTGGCCGACAAACAACTCGGCAAGACCGTCAAGGCCCGCGAGCAACTGCTCGACACCGGCGGCCTGACGATCTACACGACGCTCGACCCGCGCTACCAGATCGCCGCCAACAAGGCCGTGAAGGCGCACGTGTACGCCAGGGACAACGCGATCGGCGGCCTGGCAATGGTGGTGCCGGGCACCGGCGAGGTTCGCGCGCTCGCGCAGTCGCGCCCGATGGGCCGCGACCGCAAGAAGGGGCAGACCTTCCTCAACTACGTCGTGCCCAAGAAGTACGGCGACTCCAACGGGTTCCAGGCCGGCTCCACCTTCAAGGTCTTCGTGCTCGCCGCCGCCATCGAGCAGGGAATCCCGCTGCGCACCAAGATCAAGTCACCGCAGGAATACGTGGTCAAGGGCAGCAGCCTGCACGACTGCCCGGGCGAAGGCGGCGGGTTCAGCGACTGGCACGTGGAGAACTCGACCGGGCAGGGCACCTTCGACATGTACACCGGCATGCAGCAGTCGGTGAACACTTTCTTTGCCCAACTCGAGGTGCGCACCGGGCTGTGCGAGCCGATCACGCTGGCCAACGAGATGCAGGTTGGCGTACCGCGCGACGACCGCGTGGGGCCCTTCACCCTCGGCGTCACCGACACGAACCCGCTGACGATGGCCTCCGTCTACGCGACGTGGGCCGCGCGCGGCGTCTTTTGCGCGCCGCGACCGGTGAACCAGATCGTCGACGCCAGCGGGCATACGCTGCGCGACTACCCCGACAAGTGCAAGCAGGTCGTGAAGAGCAGCACTGCCGACGCGATGAACGACATCATGGCCGGCGTGATGGCACCCGGCGGCTTCGGCCAGTACCTCAACCCCGGGCAGCCGTCGGCCGGAAAGACCGGTACGACGAGCGGCAACAAGTCCGTGTGGTTCGACGGCTACACTCCTGACCTGGCAGCGGCGGCGATGATCGCCGGTGCCAACCAGAATGGCACCCCGATCACCCTCAACGGCCAAACCGTCGGTGGCCGCTACATCAGCAGTGCCCACGGCTCGACCGAGGCCGGCCCGATCTGGGGCGACGCGATGACGGCCGTCGCACCGTATCTCCCCGACACCGCGTTCGTGCCGCCCAGTTCCAGCACCGTCGACGGTCGCGTGGTGACCGTGCCGTCCGTGTACGGGCTGCGACCAGGCGCTGCCGCCCGAGCGCTGAACAAGGCCGGATTCACCCCCACGATCGCCGAGAAGAAGGTGGCGTCGTCCTACCAGAAGGGCACCGTGGCCTACCTGAGCGTGCGGTCGGGCGCCCAACTCGCGGTCGGCTCGCCGATCACGATCTACGTCTCCAACGGCAAGCCCGCCAAGAAGGGCGACCGCGGGCGCTAGGGATTCCAGCCGTGAATCGGTCCGAAACACGCTCTCGCGGCTCCGGCCTGGCTGGGCGCCTTTACTTCCGTTAGGCCGCTGTGACGCCACCGTCGATCGGCACGTTTGCCCCGGTCACCCACGAGGACTCGTCCGAGCCGAGCCACAGCGCGCACTGGGCGACGTCGTCGGGTTCGCCGAGGCGTCCTAGCAGGGTTCGCGCGATGATCGATCGACTGAGGTCCCCGTCGGCCGCTCCGGCAGCGCGGGTCGCATCGGTCTGGATCAGCCCCGGCGCGATGGTGTTGACCCGAATCTGGTCGGGACCGCCCTCGATGGCGAACTGGCGCGACATGGACAGCACCGCCCCCTTGCCGGCCGTGTGGGCGGTCATGCCCATCACCCGACTGCCGCGGAACGAGTTGACCGAGGCGAAGTTGATCACGGCGGCCCGTCCCGAGGCACGCAGCAGCGGCCAGGCCTCCTTGCACATGATGAAGACGAGGTCGATCTCGCCGACGATGGTCGGCCGGAACTCGGTCTCGTAGTCCATCTCCCAGACCTTGGCCATATGCGGCTGGATGGCGCCGGCGTTGACCAGGGTGTCGATCCGGCCGTGGGCGGCGCCGATGGCGGTCACCAGGTCTCGTACCTGGGCGGTCTGGGTAAGGTCGCAGATGTGCACCGACGCGAACGGCGTGCCGGCGGCGGCCGCTCGGTCGGCGGTGGCGGCTGCGGCCGCTTCGCTGATGTCGACCCCGACGACGACCGCTCCTTCTGCGGCGTACCGCAGCGCGATGCCCTGTCCGATTCCCGACCCGATGCCGGTGACGACCGCGACGCGGTCCTTCATCCGGCCCTGCACCTCAGTCATGGCTTCCTCCGTCTCGTCTGTTGGTCCGATCAGATCGCCCGCTCCGGGCCGGCCCACCCCGGCTCCCGCTCGTCGTAACGTCGGAGAACTCGAACTCCGGCCCCCGGGACATGACAGCTCCCCATCACCAGTCGACCCTCGGCGGCGCCGGCTGCCCGTACGCGTCCTGCCAGGAGATGACCTGGTTGCGGAGCACACCGATGTGCTCGATCTCGGCCTCGACGACGTCCCCGGGCTGCAGGTAGAAGTCGAAAGGGTTGGGTTGGACCGCAGCAACCCCGGAGACCGTCCCGGTGGTGATCAGGTCACCGGCGGAGTAGATCTGCGGCGAGTGGTAGGCGACCAGGTGTGGGATGGAGACCCGCATCTGCTTGGTGTGACCGGTCTGCCGGACACCACCGTTGACTCGCAGCTCCATGGCGAGGTTCATCATGTCGGGCACCTCGTCGGCGGTGACGATCCAGGGCCCGATGGGGCAGAAGGTGTCGATCCCCTTGGAGAAGGAGAAGACGCCGGACTCCATCTCCTTGCGTTGGATGTCGCGGGCGGTGATGTCGTTGAAGACGGTGAACCCGGCAATGTGCTCGACGGCTTCCTCCGGGCCGAAGAACTTGCCGGGCTTGCCGATAACCACCGCGAGCTCGAGCTCGTAGTCGAGCTCGTTGGTCAGGCCCTCGGGATAGACGATCGTATCCTCGGGCCCGATGACGGCGTCGACGTTCTGGAAGAAGACGATGCCCTTGTGCACCGGGTGCGACCAGTCCACGGCCTGCAGTTCCTCGTGGTGGTCGGCGAAGTTTCCTGCCGTGTGGAAGAACTTCTTGGGCTGGATCGGTGCACGTAGCCGTACGTCGGCCAGCGTGAGCCGCTCGCCGGTCTCGGCGACCGAGCCACCGTCACCGGTGATCTCGAAGTAGGTGCGCATGGTGGGCACGTCGAGTTCGACGACGTCCTCGCCGTCCAGCCGTCCGACCCGTCCTTCGTCGAAGGTGATCAGTTTCATCGCGGGTTCTCCAGATCTCTCGTGTCGGCTCGGGCTCAGGCGCCGACCATGTTGAAGCCGCCGTCGGCAAGCATGTAGGCGCCGGTGATGTGGCTGGCATCGTCGGTGGCAAGGAACAGGGCGGTACCGGCAACCACCTCCGGCGGCGGAATCTGACCCAGCGGGGTCTGCGAGATCAACTTCTCCCGGCGTCCGCCCTTCCAGTCCTCGCGAGCCAGGGTCGCACCGGTCTCCATGAAGCCCGGGGCGAAGATGTTGACCCGGACTTTCGGGGCGAACGCCGCGGCATACGACTTGTTGATGCCGAGCAGGCCATACTTGGCGGCGGCGTACTGCGGCGCCCTGGAACTGCCCCGGACCACCACCGTCGAGCCGATATTGACGATCACACCGTGACCCTGGTCCATCATCCGCTGGCCGAACTCGTGGACCATGTAGAGCGTCCCCTTGACATCGACGTCGATGACGCGGTCCAGCGACTCCTGGGTGAGGTCCTTCCACGACATCTGCTCGGTGGCCACGTCGCCGACGTTGTTGACCAGGACGTCGAGGGTTCCCAATGCGTCGAACACCTCGCCGGTCAGCTTCTTGACGGCGTCCCACGTGCCGATGTCGGCCTGGAAGATCTCCGCCTCGCCGCCGACGGAGCGGATCCGCTCCGCGGTGGCCTCGGCGCCGGCCTTGGAACTGTTGTAGTGCACGCCGACCCGGGCGCCCTCCTGGGCGGCACGGAAGGCGATCTCGGCACCGAATCCGGTGCCGGCTCCGGTGACGAGAACGGTCTTGCCCGCGAATCGCGGAAAGATCTGGGGTCCACTCATGGCTATCTCCTGTGAGGCTTGGGGGTCAGACGAGGGTTCGGCCGCCGTCGATGTAGATGACGGTGCCGGTGATGAATCCGGCGTGTGCCGAGGAGAGGAACAGCGCCGGTCCGACGACTTCCTCGGGGCGACCGAGACGACCGGCCGGAACCAGCGAGGTAAGGCCGTCGCGGACACCGGGTTTGGCCAGGTATCCGGCCGTCAGGTTGGTCTCGATGTAGCCGGGAGCCAGGGTGTTCACGGTGACCCCGTCGGGCGCCCATTCGCGGGCCATCACTCGGGCCATCTGGTTCATGCCTCCCTTGGAGGTCGCGTACGGGCCGTGCAGGGCGTGGGCTAGCAGACCGGACACCGAGGAGAGCATCAGGATCCGGCCCGACTTCTCGGCGACCATGTGTCGACCGGCAGCCTGGGCCAGGGAGAAGGCGGATCCCAGGTTGATCCGCATCACCCGGTCCCATTCCTCCTCGGTAAAGTCGAGGACAGGCCGGCGATCGTTGATGCCGACACAGTGAAGCAGCACGTCGAGGCCTCCGAGACGTTCCACCGCCAGGGCGACCGCGGACGCCCCCGCGCCGGTCTCGGTGAGGTCGTACGCCACGGTGTGTACGCCGGGCACCTGGGCACTCAGCGCGTCCAGTGCTGCCGCGTCACGATCGACCACCATGACCTGGGCACCAGCCTCGACATACCCGGCGACACAGGCCGCACCGATGCCGCCGGCACCGGCCACGAGGACCCTACTGCCCGCCAAACCGAGCCATGAGGTGTCGGCACTAAGCGCAGTGTGCATCGAGATATCCGTCCAAGAGGCGAAGCAGTTGACTGAATCGACAGTAACTGTCGACACTTCTCGCGTCAATCCTGGGGCCTCAAATCCCCCTCGGTCAGCGCGCCAGACGATATGTGTCGACACCTAGCCCCAAAATCTGGATTCTTTCTGGTGAGTGCCTTGACGTTCCGGGTAAAGTGTCGCCACTATGGTGGTGGTCCCGGTCACATCCGCCGCGGATACCGTCCCGAGAAGGAGTCACAATGACCACCCAACCACTCCGCTTCCGACGCGAAGCGTTCGGCGTCGGCGCGGTCCTCGCGCTGCTCTGCGCCGCATCCCTCACCGCATGCGGCGGCAGCGACTCGGCAGGCGACGCCTCCACAGACACCAGCACATCGACGACGTCGGAGGCCGGGGAAGCGACGCTGACCAAGCTGACGATCCAGCGCTCCGCCAACGCCGGCTGGCAGCCGGTGGTCTGGGCCGCAGAGAACGGCTACTTCGAGGACCAAGGCCTCGACGTGACGGTCAAAACCGCCTCAAGCGACATCACCAAGAACATCCCGCTGGTCGTCAGCGGCGCGATCGACATCACCGAATCGAGCGTCCAGCCGCTGACCGCGGCGGTCGGCCAAGGGCTGCCGGTGCGAGCGGTGCTCGGCGTCCAGAACGCCACCTCGAAGACGGCCCAGGACGACGGCTGCCTGGCCCCCCCAGGCAGTTCCATCACCGACCTGTCGGGCCTTGAGGGCGCCAAGGTCGCGGTACCGTCCCTCGGGCACCCGGTTCAGATCGTCAACAACGTCGCGATGCGGGCCCAAGACCTCGACCCGAGCAAGGTCAAGTACGTCGCGCTGGACGTCAGCACCATCAACGAGGCAGGCTCCAGCGGCAAAGTTGACGCGATCTGCACCTTCGGCCCGTTCTTCAACGCCGCCGTCGCCGACGGCTTCACCCCGCTCAACGGCGGCACGGTCGGCGAGATTCCCAACGCCGCCCAACTCATCTGGCTCGCAACCGACAAATTCGCGACCGAGAACGCCGACACCCTGGCCAAGTTCGCCGCCGCGATGGATGAGGCCTACACCTACCTCAACGAGCACCCTGACGACTACCGTCAGGTGACACTGGACAACTCCGACCAGTCCAAGGCAGACGTGAAAGCGATGGCGATCCCCGACATGAGCACGGCCATCTCACGCTCGGCGACCGAGACCATCGTCAACGAGATGAAGCTCAGCGGCTTCATCGACGAGGCGCCGTCGGTCGACGACCTCATCGACTCCAGCGTTCCGGACCTGTGAGCCTGGTGACGACTGCCCAACGTCCTACCGCCGCCCCCGTCGTGCCCCAGGCGCGACGGGGGCGCCCGGCACGACGGGGGCCCCATCTGCGAACCCTGAGATACCAGGCCCTCGCATGGCTGGCCGTCATCGCGGCATGGGAGGGGGTCCGTGCTCTCCACATCGTGTCTCCCGCGTTGCTGCCGTCGCTGCTCGACGTCGCCAAGGCGGCACCCGGCCTGCTCTCGGAGCGCCGGTTCTGGGACGCCGCCGCGGCAACCCTCCACGGCGCCGGACTCGGCTTCGGCTGGGCGATCCTGATCGGCGTACCGCTCGGGCTGATCATCGGCCGTAGCCGGTTCATCGAGCGCTCCACCCAACTCGTGCTGGACTTCTTCAGGGCCTTCCCGCCGGTCGCGGTCATCCCTGTGCTGCTGCTCATCTACGGCACCAGCGTCACCATGAAGGCGATCGTGGTCTTCCTGGCCTGCGTCTGGCCGGTGCTGATCCAGTCCATCTACGGCGCCAAGAGCCTGGATGTAGCGGTCGTCGACACGGTGCGGGCCTACCGCATCCCGTGGTGGCTCAACTTCTTCAAGGTGGTCCTGCCGAGTGCGACGCCGTTCGTCGTGACCGGCATCCGCATCGCGGCGACCACCTCGGTCCTGGTCTCCGTGGCGGTCGAGATCATCGCCTCGACCCCCGGCCTGGGCCAACTCATCGCGTCGCTGCAACTCGACCGCCAGACCGCGATGGCCTACGTCTGCATCTTCGCCGCGGGCATTCTGGGCTATGCGATCAACTGGCTGACCAAACTCGTCGAGACCCGGCTGCTCGCATGGCGGCCCGCCGCCACGGACGAGTGAAGGAGACCCTCTCGTGACCTCGATTTTCTCCAGACTGCTCACCAAGACCGCGCTGGCGATCTGGCTGCCGGTCCTGCTCATCGGCGGCTGGTGGGTGCTCTCCTCCGACAGCGACTCCTTCTACATGCCATCGCTGCACGACATCCTGCTGGCACTGCGCGACGCCTTCCGCGACGACGATCTGGCCGGCGCCACCCTCTACAGCGTGCGCAACCTGCTGGCCGGCCTGGCCCTGGCTCTCGTCGGCGGAATGACGCTCGGCATCGCGTTAGGACTCAGCCCGGGCGTCGAGCGCGCGACCCGTCCCGTCCTCGACTTCGCTCGGGCGGTGCCCCACATCGCGTTCGTGCCGGTCATCATCGTCGAACTCGGCATCGGCGCGTGGCCGAAGATCGTGGTGATCGCCCTCGCCTGTGTCTGGCCGATCCTGCTCAACACCGTCGACGGTGCGCGGGCCATCGCACCCGCCGCGTGGGACATGACCCGCTCGTTCCGGATCCCGCTGCCGCTCTTCATCACCCGGGTGGCGGTGCCGGCCTGCCTGCCCAGGACCGCCGCCGGGTTGCGAGTGGCGCTCCAGGTCGGTCTGGTGACGCTGCTGGTCAGCGAGATGTACGGCTCGGACACCGGGCTCGGGTTCTACGTGCTGGAGAGCGGCGCGACCTACCGGATCAAGGACACCTGGGCCGGCACCATCCTTATCGGCGTGCTCGGCTATCTGCTCTCGTTGCTGCTGCTGTACGGCGAGCGCCTGCTGCTCGGCTGGCACTTCCGCTCCGCCGACGAGGCACGTCCGGCGGGCGGCACCTCCACCACCCGCTTCTTCTTCAGAAAGGCATCCGCATGACCAGCGCCAACCCCGCCGCCGACCCGCTCCGCCAGCACGGACAGGCGGAGCCGCTGGTGGTGACCGGCATGAGCAAGTCCTACGGCGACACCCCCATCCTGGTCGACCTCGACCTGAGGGTGGAGCCGGGCGAGGTCGTCGCCATCGTCGGCCCCTCCGGCGTCGGCAAGACAACCCTGCTGCGGTGCCTGACCGGGCTCGCCCCGGTGTCGGGCGGCTCGGTCCGGCTGGGCGACACCCCCGTCAACCGGCCACTCTCCCAGATCGCGGTGGTCTTCCAGGACTACCGCGCCTCGCTGCTGAGCTGGATGAAGGTACGAGAGAACGTCACCTTCCCGCTGCAGGGTCTCGGGGTGCGTCGCGCCGAGCGACGCAGCCGGGCCGACGCGGCACTGGCCACCGTCGGTCTGAGCGGCGTCGAACGCAAGCACCCCTGGGAGCTCTCGGGCGGCATGCAGCAGCGCGTCGCGATCGCGAGAGCGCTGGCCTACAACGCCCCGGTGTTGCTGATGGACGAGCCGTTCGGCTCGCTCGACGCCCAGACCAGGTTCGATCTGGAAGATCTGGTGCTGAAGCTGCGACGCGAGCTGGGGATGACCATCGTGGTGGTGACCCATGACATCGACGAGGCGGTCTACCTCGGCGACCGCGTGGTCGTCCTGGGCGGTCGGCCCGCCACGGTGATGGACACCGTGAGCGTCGAACTCGGCGACGATCGCGACCAGATCACCACCAAGGCCGACCCGCGCTTCGCCGAGTTGCGCGGCCACATCCTCTCCGAGATCCGCAACAGCCGTCGATGAGCCCCGAGGAGACGGCCGCGGGTGCGCCTGTCCTCGACGCCCACCAGCATCTGACTCCTCTGGGATCGCCGGTAGCGATGGGTCCGGCGCCCCTCGTCTCCGGCGGTGCCGAGCAGCGAGAGGTCGACGCACGCCGCGCGGCCATGACCGCGACGGGAATCGCGCGGACCCTGATTCTGCCCTTCCACGCCTATCTGCGGCCCCGCGGACAAGCCGACACCGCCGTCGTCAACGACTCCATCGCCGGCTACCGCGACCGCCATCGCGACCTGGTGCTGGCCGGCGTCGGTGTGGTGGAGCCCCAACACGGCGCTGCCGCTCACGCCGAACTGGAGCGGCTGGCCGGACCGCTCGGGCTGGTGGGCATCAGTTTCCACACCCGGTTCCAGGGCTGCCCGACCAACGATCCAGCCGTCGTGGCGCTGGTCCGGCGCGCCACCGCGCTGAAGCTGGTCTGCTTCCTGCACGCCGGCTACTCCTCGGAGGAGTCGGTCTGGAGGGCTCTGGCGGTCGCACGCGCCGTACCGGAGGCCCGGATCGTGCTGCTGGACGGCTTGACCGGGCCCGACCAGTGTGCCGAGGCGTGCCTGGCGGCCGGCCTGAGCGAGAACCTGTGGTTCGACACGGCCGGATGCCCGGACTTCGAGTTCGTGCACCGAATCCTTGACCAGGCCGGGCCGGACCGGGTCGTCTTCGGCACCAATCTCTCCTCATCCGACACCCCGCGCCGGATCTCGCCGATCGTGCCGGACGGGCTGGACCGGCTGGACCGGGCCACCGTCGAGGCCATCACCCAGCACAACCTGACCCGCCTGCTTGCGCACCAATGAACCAGGATCACGCCATGGAGCCCGTCACCCCCCGCCTGCCGCTGCTGACCCCCACCCAGCTGAGCGCGGAGCAGGCCGCTCTGCGCGAGGCGATCGCCGGTGGTGAGCGCGCACGGGACTCCGCCGCGTTCGCGCTGATCGATGACGCCGGCGGTCTCGCGGGCCCCTTCAACGCGATGTTGCATGCGCCTGGCGTCGGTGACCCCCTGCAGCGGCTCGGTGCCAGCATCCGCTATCAGACCTCGTTGCCTGACCGGTCCCGTGAACTGGCAATCCTGCTGGTCGCGACTGCATGGGACAGCGCGTTCGAGCGGATGGCGCACGAGGCGGTGGGACTGCGCGCGGGGCTGAGCGAGACCGACCTGGCAGCCCTGCGCGAACCGACCCGGCCGGCCAGCCTGGACCAGGCCGAGACCGCGGTCTACGACGTGACCAGCGCGCTGATCGCCGGGGACATCGATGACGAGCTGTGGCACCGCGGGACAGAGTTGTTGGGCTATCAGCAGTTGGTCGAACTCACCACTCTGGTCGGCTACTACGCTCTGCTGGCGCTGCAGCTGCGGGTTTTCCGCGTCGGTGCCTGACCGACACCTCAGGAGCCCAGGCCGCTGAGATCGATCGCGGCGAGCGCCGCATCGGTGGCTCGGGAGAGCAACATCGCGGCCAACTCGCCATCCCGCGACTCGATGGCCTCCAGGATCCGGTGCTGGTCGGCGATGCTGGCCTTGAGCCGGCCCTCGTGGGCCAGCGAGGCTCGACGCAGCACCAGGGTGCGGAGCGCGAGGGTGTCCAGCATCTCGCCGAGGATCTGGTTGCCGGCAAACTCGACATACCGTCGCTGCAGGTTGACGTGGCCCCAGAAGTACTCGTCCAGATCACCGCTGTCGACGAAGGCCTGCATCCGAGCCAACTGCTCCTTCACGTCGACCAGGTCAGCCTCGGTGACCTGTGCGGCTGCGAGCTCTCCGACCAGAGCCAGCAGGTGCTTGCGAACGTAATAGATCTCGCGTACCCGCGTAGGAGTGAAGGAGGCCACCCGTGGCCGCTTGCGGGCGCGGATCTCCACCAGCCCCTCGGACTCGAGCAACATCAACGCCTCACGGACCGGTGTCCGACTGCAGTTGAAGCGGTTGGCAAGATCCACCGAGTTGAGGTCCTGACCGGGACGAAGTCTGCCCTCGATGATGCCCAGACCGATCCAGGTCGCGACCTGGGCGACGGCCGGCTCCCGACGCTCCTCGAGTCGGAGCAGACGCACCAACTCCTCGGACCGGTCCCGCGCTGGGGGATCCGCAACGGATTCGCTCATCTCTTCCCTATCTGGCCACGACGGCGGCGGGGCGCCCGACGACACCACGCACCGCGCAGCCTATGCTGCCCGAGGATCGCCTGGCAGCACAGCGCAGACACGGTTGTCAGACCACCTGACATCGCTTGGCCCCGACAGCGCCTACTGGCGGAATCTCCAACCCGGATCGGTTCAGGGTGCGGCCAGGTCCTGCGCGATGCGGGCCGCAGCCCGCTGCAGCGCCTCGGGTTCGGTGTCGTCGACCGCGCTGGGGAAAAGCGTGCGTCCGTCGGGAGTCGTAATCACCACGATCCAGTCCGGGAACTCGTTCTCGACGGCCGGCTGGTGCCGGACCTGCCACCGGTACCCGAGATTGCGGGCAGTCTCCAGGATCGAATCCACCTGCGACGCCGTGGCCATCAGCGCACCCGCCGATCCGGGTCGAGTTTGTATGCCGCTCCGTCCTTCATGATCAGCGCGAAGTTGTCAGGGTTCTGCATCAGGGCGATGTCCGCGGTGGGGTCGCCCTCGACCAGCAGCAGATCCGCCAGGAATCCCTCGCGCACCAGGCCAAGTTCGTCGCCCATGCCCATCAGCTGGCCGCCGTACTCGGTGGCGCAGCGAAGCGCCTCGGCCGGGGTCATGCCGAACCACTCCACGAAGAGCTGCAGGTCGCGGGCGTTCTTGCCGATCGGATTGACCGGGAAGCCGTAGTCCCCGCCGATGACCAGACGTACGCCGCGCTTGTGCAGGTCCGGGGCAACCCGGCAGACGCTCTCGAAGGTCTCCTGGGTCTCCATGCCTTCGGTGGGTGGATGCTCGGTGTCGTTGAGGTGGGCATAGATGATGCCCGGTGTCGGGGCCACGAAGACCCGGTCGCGGGCCTCCACCAGCGCTGCGATCGCGTCGTCGTCGGCGAAGGTGGCGTGATAGATCGCGCGTACGCCGTACTTGACGGCGAGCTGCACCCCCTCGGCGGAGTGGGCGTGGGCGGTCAGCCAGACGCCGCGTTCGCGGGCCATCTCCGCGGCAGCGGCCACCTCCTCCTCACTGAACTGCAGCACCCGCGAGGTGCCCTCCACCACCGCGCTCTCCCCGGTCAGACTGAGCTTGACGATGTCGACGCCGAGGTCGGCCATCGAAGAGACGAAGTCGGCCACCGACTGCGGATCCGACTCCCTGCTGTCGATACCGGAAAAGTCGTACTGCCCCGGCGAGACCATCCCGGCGCTGCCCTCCCAGGAGGCCGACCGCAGCCGCGGTCCGGGCAACCACCCGCGAGCGAACGCATTGCGGACCGCGGCTTCGGCCCGTGGCATCCGGTTGCCACCGGAATAACAACTGGTGAATCCGTGGTCGAGCATCACCCGCCCGCAGTGGGCGGTGATCAGCACCTTCTCCTCGTCCGGCTCCATCCGGTCCGAGACATATTCGACAGTGGTGCCGAAGCCGAGGTGGGCGTGTCCGTCGACCAGTCCGGGCATCAGCGTGGCGCCGGAGCCGTCGATCTCGGTGGCACCGACCCGCCGGTGATCGGGCACGCGGTCGGCCACCATGGCGATCCGGTTACCCTCGACGAGCACCTCCGCGGGGAGTGCCGGCGCCCCCGTGCCTTCGAAGACCCGAGCGCCGGTGATCAGGTGGGTGGACATGCGCTGCTCCTTGTCGCTGGACACTAGTCCGGGCTACCGAACGACCCACTTTTGCCAAGACTACTCTTGTCGACACTAGACCACATTCGGCTCGATTCCAACGGCTCTCTGCCAGAATCACCGCTTCTAAGTGCCGACACTTTGTGGGACACTGGTGTCGCGCGTTACTTCATCGACAAGGACCAACCTCATGCGATTCGTCTCATGTGTGCACCATGGTGAAAACCTTGTTGCCCTGGTCGAAGGGGACTCGTTGGTCCCGTTGGTCGGCATCACCGAGTTGGGTCTCCAGACACCGTCAAGCCTGCTGGCCGACCCACCCTTGGACCGATCAGCCACCTTCGCGCGCACCGAGGCTCAACTCCGGCCGGTGGTGCCCCACCCCCAGAAGATCATCTGCGTCGGGCTCAACTACCGGACCCACATCCACGAGACCGGGCGGGACGACTCGTCATACCCGGTGCTCTTCACCAAGTTCGCCACCAGCCTGGTCGGCCCCTACGACCCGATCCTGGTGCCGGCCGAGTCCGCCCAGGTGGACTGGGAGGGTGAGATCGCCGTGATCATCGGTACGCCGGCCCGACGGGTCAGCCACCAGAAGGCGCTGTCGCACGTGGCCGGCTACAGCATCGCCAACGACGTCAGCATGCGGGACTTCCAGCACCGCACCCACCAATGGCTCCAGGGCAAGACCTGGGACTCCTCGAATCCACTCGGCCCGGAACTCGTGACGCCTGAGGAGGCGCCCGACTTCGCCGACATGGAGATGGTGGTGCACTACGACAATCTCGAGGTGCAGCGCACCACCGCGGACCTGATGGTCTTCGGCGTCCCTGAGTTGATCTCGACTATCTCGACGTTCACCACGCTGCTGCCCGGCGACGTCATCCTCAGCGGCACCCCCGGCGGGGTCGGGGCCCGCCGGGACCCACCGCTGTTCATGGAACCCGGACACCGCGTCAGCGTCGAGGTGACCGGCCTGGGCAGAATCGACAACGACTTGGTCGCCGAGAACCGTGCCGTGGAGGGCTCATGACCACTGGCCAGCCGCTGGCGTTCGACCACATCGGCCTCAACGTCGCCGACCTCGACGCCGCGATCGACTGGTACTGCAACACCTTCGAGCTGACCGCCGCCCCCCCGTTCGCCATCGAGGGCAGCGATCTGCGCGGCATCATGCTGTTGCACGAGCCGTCCGGTTTCCGGATCGAGTTGATCAACCGGCCCGGGGCGCGGCCCGGCATACTCGCGAATAGCGCCGAGGAGGCGGCCCTCACTCTCGGATACGGCCACATCTGTCTGCGGGTCGCCGACGTACGCCGGGAGTTCGACCGGCTCATCGCCGCAGGCTGCACCAGTCGCAAGGATCCTGTCCCGTCGCCCCGTCCCGGAGCGCTGGTCTGTTTCGTCGCGGACCCGTGGGGCAACCTCATCGAAGTCATCGACCGATGACTGCCTGCTGGCCCACTCGAACCGTCAAGACCCGCGTCGAGACCGGGCGTCTGCTGGGCCGCCTCCACGGCTCCGGGGTCGCCTCCTTCCGCGGCATCCCGTATGCCGCCCCGCCGACCGGTCCCCGGCGGTGGGCACCGCCGGACCCGGCATCGGCGTGGCACGGGCCGCGTCCGGCCTTCGAGATCGGCCCGGCGCCGCTGCAACCGCAGCCACCGACCAACCAACTGATGTGGCACGCCAACTTCGCGGACCGCCGTGCCCTGGTGATGAGCGAAGACTGCCTCTATCTCAACGTCTGGACCCCGGACGTCTCGGGCTCGGGCCTGCCCGTGCTGGTCTTCCTGCAGGGCGGCGGGAACCGGCTTGGCCACGGCGGCCAGGAGATCCACGACGGCGCCTCGATGGCTGGGCGGGGCGTGATCGTGGTGACTCTGTCGATGCGCCTGGGCGCCCTCGGATTCCTGGCCCACCCGGAGTTGGGCGCGGAGAACGACCTGGGTTCCTCGGGCAACTACGGGGTCCTCGATGTCGTGGCGGCACTGCGGTGGGTGCAACGCAACATCGCTTCCTTCGGAGGCGACCCCGGTCGGGTCACCCTCGGCGGCAACTCCGCGGGCGCAGCCCTCGTGAACCATCTGATGGCCGCTCCGGCCGCCCGGGGCCTCTTCCAGGCCGCCCTCGGCCAAAGCGCCGCCGGAATGGGCCGCGCCGAGGGTCGGACGCCGACGATCGAGGAAGCCGAGGAACACGGCCTGGCCGCCCTGGGCGCGATGGCAGGCCTGCCACTGGCGCAGTTGCGCCGTATGCCGGCCACGACATTCCTGCTGGACGCCCCTCTGGGAATCGTGGTCGACGGCCGGGCGGTCGTCGAGGAAACCGAAGACGTCTTCAATCGTGGCGGACAGGCGCGCATTCCACTGCTGGCTGGCTGGAACGTCGACGAGGGCGCCAACTTCACCCCTTTCGCCGCCTTGGACCAACTCCGGACCCGGGTGCAGCAGGGGCCGTACGCCGCCCAGCTGCGACCGTTCTATCCCGTCGACGACGCCAACCTGCAACGCTCGGCCCGCACCTTCAGTGGAGACACCCGCTTCGCCGGGCCGGTGTGGCACTGGGCCTGCACCCACGTGCGGACCAGCGCAGCGCCGACCTGGGTCTACCAGTTCGACCAGGCCCCACCACTGCCCACTGATATCGACCTGGTGCCTCCCCCGGACGGCGGCGCGGAGTACGGAAGTTTCCACACCGCCGAACTGCCCTACACCGGGGACAACCTCGGCTGCCGCCCGTGGCCATGGCGTGACTCGGACCGACGCCTGGCCACCGCCGCTGCCGATGCCTGGGGCCGGTTCGTCACCGATCACGACCCTGGCCACCTCGCCGACCTCAGCTGGCCACGGTTCGACGGGACTCACCAGGGCGACACTTTGGTGCTCGGCGGTCCGGTCCGCGTCGAACCGGTTCACCGAGTCGAGGCGCTGTCGACCGTCGTGTCGCTGCCGAGGCCGCTGTGACCCAACGGCTCGGCTGGCGCAGGATCGTTCTGCTCGGCGGGCTGGGCACCGTGTCACCCCTGGCGACCGACATGTATCTGCCCGCCTTCCCACAGATCGCCACCAACCTCGGGGTGACCTCGACCGCGGTGCAGTCGACGCTGGCGGCATACCTGCTGCCGCTGGCCATCGGACAGGTACTCTTCGGTGCTCTGGCCGATGCTCACGGACGACGGCGCTACGTGATCGGTGGTTCCGCACTGTTGGTGCTCGGCAGCGCCGTCTGCGCGACAGCTCCGACCATCGGGTTGCTGGTGGCCGGACGCACCATCCAGGGTCTCGGCGGAGCCGCCGCGATGGTCAGCGGCCGCGCCATGATCGCCGATCTGCTCGACGGTCGGCGTGCCGCCAGGGCCTACATCGCGGTCGGCACCGCCGCGGGCCTCGGACCCATCCTCGCACCCAGCCTGGGTGCCTGGATCGCGGACGTCTCCGGGTGGCGCTCCATCTTCTGGCTGATTGGGCTTACCCAGGTGGCTCTGCTCGCCGTCGCGATCTCGATCCCGGAGACGCTGGCTCCGGGTCGGCGTACCAGCGGAGGTGCGCTGCGCACCTTGCTGCCGCGGGTCGCCATGGTCTTCGGCTCTGTCGCGTTCCGGTGGCGGGTGACGGTCTCCACGGCCTCCTTCGTCGCCCTCTTCGCCTACATCGCGTCCTCTCCGTTCGTCGCCGACGAGTTGGGGTTCTCGACGCGGCAGTACACCGTCATGTTCGCGGTCAACGGTGCCGGCCTGATGGCGGTCTCCTCGGGCAGCGCGGCACTCGTGGTGCGGCTGGGACGCAACCGGGTGATGACGACCGGGTTGTGGGTTTCTCTGCTCGGCGCGCTGGCGCTGTGCCTGGCGGCTGTCGGCGTCGCCCAGATGTCGATGGTGTTGCTCGGGTTCTTCGGTGTCTGCTGCGCCAAGGGAACCATCGGCGGCAGTTCCTACAGCTATGCCGCTGCCGCGGCGCCCGATGCGGCCGGGCTGGCGCTGGCCACCATGGCGGCCACTCAGTTCGCCGCCGGCGCGCTGGCAACGGTGCTGGTCGGCCTCGGTCCGGGACCCCCGGTCGTATCGGTCGCGGTGACCATCACCGCGGTCAGTGTCATCGCGCTGGCCGCCCATGCCCGGGCCGAACGCTGCTCGACGCCGGCGACCATCTCGAGCACCTGACCGGTGGTCTCAGACTAGGGAACCACTGATCAATGCGCTCGAGGTGATCGGGGCCTCACCAGGAACGAGCCCGGTGTCCCGCTGATCGAGTGCCCGGCGAGGAACGAGCCGGGCGTATCGAGATCACGCCGGCGCCGTGCGCCCGGCCGGCGTCTCGATACGGCCCTCGGCTGGCGCCTCGGACCACTCGACGACCGGGGGCGCCTCGGCACCCGAGAAAATCAGTGCTTCCCTAGATCAGCCGATGATCGAGTCCGCGAGTTGCTTGATCTGCTCGTCGGAGAGCAGCGTGCCGGTCTGCTGCATCTGTTGGCGGGCCTCGGCCAGGATCGCGTCGACCTGCTCGTGGGTGGCCTCGACGCCGAGTGCCGACAACTTGTCCACCAGCGTGTAGGGGCCACTGAACGGGGTGAACGGCACCGACCTGGTGTTGCCGACCAGGGTCGGTTCCAGACAGTTGTGCAACAGTGGGTCGACCGCGACCTCCTGGGTAATGATGTCCATGCCGCCCCAGTTGAAGGTCGACTTCCCGGTGATCGGGTGGTTCCACGCCACCTGGTAGCCGGTCAGTTCCTCACCGGCGCGAGCCAGATCGGTCAGTTGCTCCATCTGGATGCCGGTGGAGACGCCGTAGAGGACCTCGAATGCAGCCGCTGCGACAGCCAGGTCGGCGTTGCCGGGGCCGCCGCAGTAGCCGTTCACGGACATCTCGACCACCGCGGCCCCCGCCCGGGCCGCCGCGACCGCACAAGCGACGGCGAGACCGAAGGTGTTGTGGGCGTGCAGGCCCACCTCGACCTCGGGGGCAAGCTGGCGCGCCCGGGTGACCAGGTGGGCGAACGCCTCCGGCCCCAGCGCACCCGGGCCGTCGAACAGGGTCAGTTCGGTGGCACCTGCCCCCGCCAGAGCGTCAACAGTCTCGGTGAACGTCTCGTCGGTGAGGTAGGAGACCATCAGCATCGGGGTCGCCACGCTGAGGTTGCGCTCGCGGGCATGGCGGACCAGTCGTGACGCGGTGGCCAGCACAGCGTCACGTCCCTGGATCGGCATGTCCTGCCGCCAGTCCCGGCCCGCCCAGGCCTGGTCGTAGAGGCGTTTGTAGATCTGGGCCGTCTCCCCGAAGCCCTGGACCCACACCTGGACCCCGTCGTAGCCGGTCTCGGCGACGGCATCGATGTCTGCTTCGGAGAAGACCAGTGGGCAGAGAATGCGGCAGTCCTCGCGCTCACTCCTGACAGTGTCGACCTCGCGTTTGAGCGCCTCCGGCGTACGGCCTGACGCGCCCGCGCCGACCACCTCACTGACGCCGGAGCGGACCAACCGGGCCAGGTATTCCGCCTTGGCCGACTCGCTCGCCACCACCCCCGGCATGGTCTCGATCGAGCGAAGGGTGGAGTCACGGAACCGGATCGACGCGGGCATCTGGCCGGTGACCGCAGCGTCGCGGTTGAGCGGACTCACCGACCATCGTCCCGGTTGATAGGAGCCCGGTCTGCGACGCGAGGACACCTCCTCCCGGAACAAGGCGATCTCCTCGTCGGTGAACACCTGCGGCTTCTCCATGTGATCCTCCGTGTGACTCTCCGGGTGGCTCTCCGCCGAGGTTCCGCGTGTCGTGAGACACGTCTCAATGTCGACACTAATCCATGGAGGCGATCCGCACGAGAGGCGAATCCCTGAATCCTCTCGGCGTATCAGCCGCGCCAATGCCTAGAAAATGTCCCCGCAAAGTCGGTAAGGTGTCGACACTAGGGTAGAAATGGGTTCCCAGGAGGTGCGGAATGGCCCGAGTTCCCGAGACGGACGGTCACGGCGAGGTCGCCGCCAGGATCCGCGCACGACGGCCGGGCGGTGTCCTCCGTCCCATCGACAAGGTGCTGTTGCACAGCCCCACTGTCGCCGACGCCTGGAACACGCTCCTGGGCACACTGAGGGGCGGCATAGATCTGCGAGCCGACCTGCGTGAACTGGTGGTGATGCGGATCGCTGTGCTCAACCGAGCCCACTACGAGTGGGCCTCACACGAGAATGACGCATTGGCTGCCGGCCTGACAGCCGACCAGTTGGCGGCCCTGCGCGAACCGAGCGTCGACAGTGCCGAGTTCAGCGACGACCAGGTCGCCGCACTCGCGGTGGTCGACGCGATGACCACCCGGGTCGATGTCGACGGTTCACTCATCGAGGACCTCGTCACCAGCCTCGGGTTGCAGCAGGCGGTCGAGTTGGTGGTCACCATCGCGGCCTACAACATGGTCTCGCGCATCATCGTGGCTCTGGACGTGGACGTCCCGGAGGCGGTCCGATGACCGGCCGGTTGGCCGGCAAGGCCGCCGTCATCACCGGAGCGGGCAGTGTCGGCCCCGGCTGGGGCAACGGGCGGGCCATCGGCATCTATTTCGCCCGCGAAGACGCATCGGTGCTGTTGGTGGACCGTGACCCGGAGTCGCTGGCGGTCACCGCCCAGCAGATTCGCGAGGAGGGCGGCACCGTGGAGACGGTGATCGCCGACGTGACCGACCCCGAGCAGGTCGAAGGCTACGCTCAGGCGTGCGTCGACCGGTTCGCCAGCCTCGACGTGATGGTCAACAACGTGGGCGGTTCCCGTGCCGGTGGTGTGGCCGAACTCTCCCTCGACGACTGGAACGCGCAGCTGGAGTTCAACCTGACCAGTGTCTTCCTCGGGTGCAAGGCCGCCGTACCGCGGATGAAAGCAGCCGGCGGAGGCTCCATCGTCAACATCTCGTCGGCCTCCGGGCTCCGTTACACCGGTGCCGCCCAGGTCGGTTACGCCTCGGCGAAGGCGGCCATCATCCAGCTGTCCCGGGTCACCGCCGTGCAGCATGCCGCCGACCAGATCCGGGTGAACACCGTCATCCCCGGGCAGTTGCATACTCCGATGGTCGAGGTTCGTCTCGCCGGACAGCGCGCCGGGGGTGACGTGGAGAAGTTGCTGGAACAGCGCCAGTCCCGGATCCCGATCGGCTTCATGGGCGACGGCCGGGACACGGCCAACGCGGCGCTCTTCTTCGCCAGCGACGAGTCCAGGTTCGTCACCGGGGCCGAGATCGTGGTGGACGGAGGGATGACGGTGCGCTGTGACTGAGCCGGCCCCGAGACCGATCCCCTCCCCCGGGAATCCTGGCCCCCACCCCCGTCCGAGCAGTCCCCGGTTGAAGTTGCCGCCGGGCAGCACCGACGCGCACTGCCACGTCTTCGGCCCCAACGCGGTTTTCCCCTACGCTCCGGATCGGCCCTTCACCCCGGTGGAGGCCTCGCGCCAGGAGGTCGCCGCGCTGCAGAACTTCCTCGGCTTCGACCGGGCCGTCATCGTGCAGAGTTCCGGTCACGGGACCGACCACCGCGCCCTGCTGGACGCCCTGCTGGACGACCCGGCCAGCCGGCGCGGGGTCGCCCTGCTCGGCCCCGCACATACCCAGGACGACCTCGTCGCGTTCGCCGCTGCCGGTGTCTGCGGCGCGCGCCTGCACTTCGTCTCCCACCTCGGTGACGCACCCGTGCCTGACGCCCAACGCGATGTGGTCGGCATCGCCGCCGAGATGGGCTGGCACGTCGAGATCCATGTCGAGGGCACCGGCATCACCGAACATGCGGCGTTGATCTCGGCGATCCACGCCCCGGTGGTGATCGACCACATGGCTCGCATCGACCTGCGTGAAGGGCTCGACGGCCCCTCGGTGAGCAGCCTGCTGACCCTGCTGGACCGGGGCAACGTATGGGTCAAGGTCAGCGGTGCCGACCGGGTGTCTCTGGATGGCCCGCCGTACCACGACGCCGCAGCGCTGGGTTCGCTGTTGGTGGAGAAGTTCCCCGAGCGGGTGGTTTGGGGCACCGATTATCCCCACGTCAACATCGTCGGGTCTGCGCCGGACGACGGACTGTTGGTCGACCTCATCGAGGAGATGGCTCCGACCCACGCGCAGCGTGAACGACTGCTGGTCACCAACCCGGCCGAGCTCTTCGGCTTTCCCGGTCTCAATCAGCGGGTCAGGACAGGGCCCCTGCCGTCCCGAGACTGACAGGGGCCCATCGCTCAGATCAGAGCGTCGGTCAGGGAGTGACCACGATCGACCCGGTGTAGGTGGTGCCCGCAACCGGAGTCACCGCAACCCCGTCGACGGTGATGGTGGCTGCCCGACCCCGCCTGTTGCGCACCTGCGCGCTGTCGGTAAGCGTCAGCGAACTGAGGTACGACGTCCCGGTGACGGTCCAGCGACTGGTACCCGACAGGGTCACTATGACGCCGTTGTTGACCACCTCGGAGGCGGTGTTGGTGACCACACCCAACTCCTCGTAGTTGGAGAAGTCGATCGAGGAAACCCGGTGCTTCGCGGTGCTGGCCGAGATGAGCCCGGTCACCGTGCTGTCGACGAAGGAGAGCACCAGGTTCTTGCCCTGGATGCTGCCGTTGCCGCCGCCGAGCACCGAGTTGTAAAAGTCGCCGACCAACCTCGCCTTGGTGAACGTGCCGAAGGCATCGGAATCGGCCACTGCGACCGTGGGGTCCCACGAGGTCGACTTCGTCGCCGCCGAGGTCGGCTCGGTGTAGGCCTTGGTGTAGACCCGCGACCACGGCTTGTCCACCGAGGCCACGCCACCCGGGTTGTCGTTGTCCATCAACTGGTAGATGACGCCGTTGTCGGCCTTGATCGACGCTCCCTCGGAACCGTCGAAGACCACTTCGGAATTCGATGCCTTGGACAGGAACGCGGTCCGGGCCGTGCGCAGGCTGGTGCGACCGTCGAGGGTGACGACACCGTTGCTGTGCCACATGAACCCGAACTTGCGTGACCGCAACGAGCACGCCTGCGGCCACACCGAGGCGATGTCGGCGTTGGTCAGACCGAGGTCATAGGTGTCGTTGAGATCGCGTACGGCGGCAGCGCTGCTGTCGCCGTAGTGGGTGCCGTTGGTTCCCCAGTTGATCAGGATGTAGCTGCCCACATCGATGCTCGTTCCCAGGAAGTGCTCGGTGACGTTGCCGATGCCATAGCTGCCGTAGCCGTCGGTTCCGGTGCTGCGCAGCCGGGAGTTGACCGAGACCAGGATGCAATCCTGGCCCGAGTCGACCGAGAGGCAGCCCCAGTTCTCGACCGTCACCTTGCTGCGCAGGTAGGTGGCGCGGGTGTCGGTGCCCAGCAGGTTGGTGGTACGGACCGTGCCCCACATGCCGAGCAGCCACGGGCAGGTCATCATGAAGGTGGTGTCGCCGGTGTTCTCGTATTCGGCGGGCACGACGCCGTCCTCACACGACAGGTCGGAATCCCTGACGACCACCCGGCTGCCGCCGTCGGCGATGACCGCGGTGCGGACCACACCCTTGTTCTTGATGCTGCTGCCGACCACATGCAGCAACGTGTCGGTGCCGGTGGCCATCACTGCCGCGCCGTAGCCGCAGAAGTCGTTGCGTCCGTTGCCGTCGAAGGCGACGTCGATGTCGTCGAGTGTGTATTCGCCACCGGCGACGTAGACGCCGTTGAAGGCCTCGCCCTTCGACCTCAGCCGAATCCGCTTGGCGCCACTGTCACGCAGTTGGCCGCCCTGGACCGCGGCCAGCACCGACTTGTCGGAGTCGACTCCGTCGGCGTCGACGTACACGGCCTGCCGGAAGGGCCAGGTCAGGGAGTTGTAGACGATGTCGTTGGCCGTGGCGACGGTCAGCACGACCTTGCCCGAGTAGGTGCCGGGGGCGATGTAGACCGCGATGCCGTCGTTGTCGTAGAGGCTGGTCAGTGTCGATCCGACCTCGACCGCGTTGACGGTCAGGGTCAGGGAGTAGCCGTCCGGCGCGACGATCTGGCCACCGTCCTCGATGATCAGCCTGGACAACTGGCGCGTGGAACTCAGCGTGAGCACATCCCCTGCGGCGACGTACAGAGTGCGACCGTTGCCGGAGAAGCCGTGTTCGAGGCCGCGGCCAGCCGCAGCCGGCGCGAAGCCGAGCACCGGGACAGCGGCGACAGCGGCCCCAGTGGTAAGCACCGCCCTACGGGCGATGATGCGTGAGGCGGGTCGCCCGGGGGCGCCAGATGCGGCCTCTTCGTCGATGGGAGCTTTCGTACGGAACTGCATGTCGACTCCTGTACTGCCGAGCGTGGGACCGCCCGACTCAGTGGGGGGTCACAGTGATCTCGGAGCGCACGAAACTCTGCCCGCCGCAGCCCCGAGATTCCTGCGATAGTGACATCGTTCACACTAAAGCGTCGACACTTGTGGGTCAATAGGGTCGCCTCGCAGCCTGACCGCAGCGCACGACCGCGATCGGCTTCAAGATCAGTGTCGACAATGACCCTTTGAGACATTGCTGATCTGTCGACACTAAGCTAAGGTCGACGGCAGTCCCCGGGCGGCGTATCCGCGAGCATCAGGAGGATGCCCCATGAGCCCAACGAGTTCGGCCGCAGTCGACGATCCGTTGCTCCGACCGGGCGACGCCGGCTTCGAGGCCGCTCGTCTCGATGCCGTGTGGAACGGTCGCAAGCCACTGCGGCAGCCGGCGGCGATCGTCCGGGCGACCAGTGTGGCCGACGTGCAACAAGCCGTTCAACTGGCCAATCGCAACGCTTGGCAGCTCAGTATCCGGTCGGGCGGCCACAGCTGGATCGCCAACGGTGTACGCAACGACACGCTGCTCATCGACCTGTCGGCTCTCGACGAGATCACGGTCGACGCAGCAGCCGAGCGCGCCACCATCCAGCCCGGCGCGCGAGCGGAGGACCTGCACGCCCGTCTCGACGAGGTGGGGCTGGTGTTCCCGGCCGGCCACTACCCGACCGTCGGGCTCGGCGGCTTCCTGCTCGGCGGCGGCTACGGCTGGAACTCCCGCAAACTGGGACCGGCCTGCCTGAGCATCGAGGCCGCGGACCTGGTGCTGGCCGACGGCTCCGTGGTGCACGCGGACGACGAGTCCCACCCCGATCTGATGTGGGCGGTGCGCGGCTCGGGCCCGGGCTTCTTCGCCATCGTGACCAAGTACTACCTGCGCGCATACCCTGCCTACCGCGAGGTGCTGCGCAGCGCCTATGTCTTCAGCGAGGATCTCCGCGACGAGGTGATCGGCTGGATGTACGAGACCCTCCCCGACGCCTCGCCGTCTCTCGAGGTCGCCGGCAAGACGATGTGGTTGCCTGACCACGACCGGCCGGTGACCATGCTGGTGGGCGTCGGGTTCGGCGCCGACGAGTCCGCCGACGAGATCTTCTCGGTCTACGAGAGCAATCCCTACCTCAAGGACGCCATCCGCGGCGCCGACCGGGTCAGCAGCTCCCTGCCGAAGCTGTGGGAAGAAGCTTCGCGGGGAATGCCCGAAGGCAAGCGGTACGCCGTCGACGGCGTCTGGACGGCGGCACCCACCGAGACCGTGCTCGCGGCGAGTCGTTCGATCAACGAGACCGTGCCTACGCCGGAGAGCTTCGTGTTCTGGATGTACTGGGGCAACTACGAGACCCAAGCCAACGCCTGCTGGTCGACGCAGGCGCCTCTGTACTACTCGCCCAACGGCGTCTGGGACGACCCGGCCGAGGATCTTCGGGTGGAGCGCTGGGTCCATCACGATCTCGCTTCCTTCGCTGCGTTCGAGGACCAGGATCTCGGCACCCAGTTCTCCGACGCGAACCCGGCCGACCGGCCGGCAAACGCCATGGAGGCACCGCAGCGGGCACGCCTGGAGGAGCTCCGCTCGGTCTACGACCCGGACGGAGTGCTGTCGACGTACCTGACGCCGCGGGAGTCCACCACGGCGCTGGGGGAATGGCTGCGGGAGCGGCGCACACGGCAGCGATGAAGTCTCGGTGAAGGAATAGGCGACGGCACTCGATCAGCCGAGGGTCGTCGAGTACGCCGAGGGACGAGCCGGGTGTATCGAGACGGTCGTCGAGTGCGCCGAGCTTGCGAGGCGTGTATCGAGACGCCGGCCGGACGCGAGCCGCCGAAGGCGGGCTTCCGTTACCGACCTCAACCCAGCTGCGTACGCACCTCAGCCGAGACCGCGCCGCCGTCGGCCCGTCCCTTGATCTGCGGCTGCAGTGCGCCCATGACCCGGCCCATCGCCTTCATCCCGTCGCCGGCCACACCGAGTTCGGCGATGGTCGCGGTCACCAGCTCGGCGATCTCCTCGGGGGTGAGCTGGGCCGGCAGGTAGCGCGCGATCACCTCGGCCTCGGCCAGCTCCTTGTCGGCACTCTCCTGTCGGCCGCCGTCGGCGAACGCCACTGCGGCCTCCCGGCGTTTCTTGCCCTCGCTGGCGAGCACCGTGATGACGTCGTCGTCGCTCAGCTCCCTGGCCTGTTTGCCGGCCACCTCGGCGTTGGTGATCGCGGTCAGCACCATCCGCAGTGTCGACGCGGTCACCTCGTCACGGCTCTTCATCGCCGTCGTGAGGTCGGCTCGCAGTCGATCCTTCAGCTCGCTCATGGAGATCATTGTGGCAGCCTGGGTCCATGCCTTTTCGGTCCCGCGTCCTGGGTGCTACCGCGGTCGCGGGTATCGGTGGGTTGGCGTACGCCTATGCCGAGTCCCGGTGGTTCGCGTTACGCACGGCGACGATCCCCGTATTGCCAGCCGGCAAACCCGACCTTCGCGTGCTGCACCTGAGCGACCTGCACCTCACCCCCTGGCAGCGCCGCAAACAGGCCTGGGTGCGTGACCTCGCCGCGCTCGAGCCCGATCTGGTGGTCAACACCGGCGACAACTTCGGCCATGCCGAAGCGCTGCCTTCGATCATCGAGGCCTACGACGGACTGCTCGATGTCCCCGGCGTATTCGTCTTCGGCTCCAACGACTACTTCGCGCCGACCCCGCGCAACCCGGTGCAGTATCTCCTCCCCGACCGCGGCCACCGGCACGTCAGGTCACCGACCCTGCCCTGGCCCGACCTGCGCGACGAGCTGGAGCAACGGGGCTGGGCACCGTTGTGGAACCGCACCGAGACCCTCGAGGTGGCCGGCGTACGCCTCGCGTTCGCCGGAGTCGACGACCCGCACTTGAAGTACGACGACCTTGCCGCGGTCGCCGGGCCCGCAGACCCGGACGCGGACGTACGCATCGGGGTTGCCCACGCCCCGTACCTGCGTGTCCTCGACCAGTTCGCCGACGACGGGTACGACCTGACGATCGCCGGGCACACCCACGGCGGGCAGTTGTGCCTTCCGTTCGCGGGCGCCATCGTCACCAACTGCGATCTGGACCGGCGCCGCGCCAAGGGCCTGCACCGACACCCGGCCGACTCACGACCCGGCGACCCGGGCGGCAACTATCTGCACGTGTCCGCGGGGCTCGGCACCTCACCGTACGCCCAAGTGCGGTTCTGCTGCCGGCCCGAGGCGACACTGCTGACATTCACCGCAATGACCAACTGACCGCTCGGGCGTGTTCGCCAAGACGGGAGAACGCGAGCGTCACGGCGCTCCGTGCAGCTGCGCCAGCACAGCCTAGGATCGCGTGACGAGAGCAATCATCGGCGCTTGTACGCTCCTCGCCTTGGCCGTGTCGGACTGCGGTAGCAGCGACGCCTGCAAGAAGATGCAGTCCAACTCCGGTAGTTGAGACCCGGCTTCCCCGATTTCTTCCCGCCCCCAGGCAGCCGGTAGACTCCCGGAGGCTGCCGCGAGGCAGCCATCGGGCTGTGGCGCAGTTTGGTAGCGCGCTTCGTTCGGGACGAAGAGGCCGCAGGTTCAAATCCTGTCAGCCCGACCATTTCGTGGTGATTCAGGCCGGTTTCCGAGCCTGATCGGAGCCACCGATTTGATCGACCCACCACAACCCACCACTTTCGTGGTGGTCCCGTGGCCACTGGCCACGTCTCCCCGCCCGTCCTGGGTATGAGGCAACCACCGCTGGTCGAGCAGGCCGCAACACGGCCGTCCGTCGAGACCACAGGACGGCACTGATGCCACGCCCAAGGACCCCGATCGGCACCTTCGGCGCGATCGGCTAC
>JASGGG010000024.1:0-34146 GCA_047605165.1 Nocardioidaceae bacterium | reverse complement strand
GCCCTGATGATGGGGCGACACCGGATCGAGCATCTGGAGCTGGCGACGCCCCAGGAGCTGGAGCGGCTGGGCTCGTTCGGTGTCACCGCAAGCGTCCAGCCGGCCTTCGACGAGCTCTGGGGCGGCAACGAGGGCCTGTACGCCCGCCGCCTGGGGGAGCGGAGCAGGACCATGAATTCCTTCGCCACGATGAACCGCGCCGGGCTGCCGCTCGCCTTCGGCTCCGACACCCCGGTCACACCGCTCGGCCCCTGGGCCGCGATCCGGGCTGCGGCCTGGCACCACGCCGAAGCCGAGCGAGTCACCGCTCGGGCTGCGTTCAACGCGCACACCCGTGGCGGCTGGCGAGCGGCCGGCCGCGACGAAGGCGGGGTGATCGCGGTCGGCGCACCGGCCTCGATCGCGGTCTTCGACGTGCCCGGTGAGCTGGTCGTGCAGACCCCGGACGCGCGTGTCGCCGCCTGGTCCACCGACCCGCGCGCTGGCGTACCCCAGCTCCCGGACCTACGCCCCGGCGGGCCACTGCCGGCGTGCGTCCTCACCCTCGTCGAAGGCCGCGTGATCTACGACGCGCATCGCTGCTAGCGAACGCGCGGCGTGTCGCGCGCCGACACGCCGAGATTTGAGAATTCCCTTATTTTTCTCGGCGTTCGGTACACCGGCGCTGACCTGCGATAACGCGAAAACCCGCAGGTAGACGGCCGGTTGACACGGGCCCGGGGACCAAGCAGAGTTCCGTTCCGGACAAGAGCTCGTCGGCCAGTAGACAACGGACCTCGCCATCGCATCCCGCGGTGACAGGACCGGTCCGAAGGCCCTGACGGGCTCTTGCCGCATCCGGGCCTTCGGCCCGGCAACGGCAAGAGCCAAGCCGGCCCCACGCTTCGCGGCCCGGCACAGTCAGTGCGGGGTCACCAGTTCCGCGGTGCGGTCGGCAAGCGCTGCCGCGGTTTCGGTGATTCCTTTTGGGGCCTTCGGCCCGGCAACGGCAAGAGCCAAGCCGGCCCCACGCTTCGCTGGCCGCATACGGGTCGCCGGGTAGGTTGGCCGGGTGCTCCTCGCCCGCCTCGCTGTCCGTTACGGGCTGGTCGTGCTGGCGGGTGTGGTCACAGCTATCGGGTTCCCGCCCTACGGCCTGGCCTGGTTGCTTCCGGCCGGCGTCGCCCTCTTGTCGCTGGCGGCTCGGGACCAGCGCCCCCGGCGCGGGTTCCTGCTGGGTTTCGTGTTCGGCGCGGTGTTCCTACTCGTGTTGATGCCCTGGCTGAAGATCGTCGGGGTCGACGCCTGGATCGGCCTGAGCGTCCTGGAAGCGCTCTTCTACGGCCTGCTGGGCTGGGGCCTGGCCCGCACGTCCCGGCTCCGCTGGTGGCCGCTGTGGCAGACCTGCCTGTGGGTCGGCGTCGAGCTGATGCGCGGCATGTTCCCGTTCGGCGGCTTCAACTGGGGCCGGTTGGCCTTCGCGACCGTCGACCTGCCGGTCAGCGGCGCGGTGGCGTACGTCGGCACGGCCGGAGTCACGTTCCTGGTGGCGCTGGCCGGCGGCCTGCTGGCCTGGGCTGCGCGCCCGCCACACGCCACCGACGGCGTACGCCGTGCCGCCGCTGTGGCCGCCGCTGTCGCGGTCTTCGCCGTCCCGGCCCTGGCACCGACCTGGACCGGTACGAAGACCGAGCCCGTGACGATCGCCGCGGTGCAGGGCAACGTACCCGGCTCCGGGCTCGACCCGTTCGACGAGCGGCGCGTCGTGCTCGACAACCACGTCCGGGCGACCGAGGACCTCGCGGCGCAGATCCAGGCCGGTGAGCAGCAGCCGGTCGACATCGTGTTCTGGCCGGAGAACTCCACCGACATCGACCCCTACCAAGACCCGGTCGTGATGGCCGAGATCAGCTCGGCCGTCGACACGATCGGCGTGCCGACGCTGGTCGGCGCGATGATCGCCGGCCCTGGCCCCAAGGACGTGAAGAACAAGGGCATCGTCTGGCTGCCCGGCCTCGGGCCGACCACCTCGTACGCCAAGATGCATCCGGTGCCGTTCGGGGAGTACATCCCGATGCGCAAGCTCCTGGCCCAGCACATCAAGCGACTCGACGAGATCCCGCGCGACATGGTCGCCGGGGCGGTGCCCGGCAACCTCACCATGGCGGGAGTGCCGGTCGGTGACGTGATCTGCTTCGAGGTCATCTACGACGACCTCGTCCACACGGTCGTCCGGCGCGGCGCCGAGCTGCTCATCGTGCAGACCAACAACGCCACCTATATGGGCACCGGCCAGGTCGACCAGCAGTACGCCATCTCCCGGCTGCGGGCGCGGGAGACCGGCCGCTACGTGGCGGTGGCGGCGACGAACGGGATCTCGGGCATCATCCGGGCCGACGGCTCGGTGCTGGCGCAGGCGCCCAAGAAGCAGACCAAGGTGCTGGTCGAGACGGTGCCGCGGATCACCGGGCTCAGCCCGGCGGTGCGGTGGGGACGCTGGCTCGAACTGGCCCTGAGCCTGCTCGGGGTGGCTGCCGTGGCGGTCAGCCTCAGGCGGACTTGACCTTCTTGGCGTTCGCGCGGTGCAGATGTGCCGGGCCGATCTCGCCACCGCGGAGCAACTCGAGACGCTCCGCGAGGATCTCCTCGAGCTCCTTGACCGAGCGGCGCTCGAGCAGCATGTCCCAGTGGGTGCGGGCGGGCTTCTCGACCTTCGGCTCGGGCGGTGCGCCGTCGCGGTTCACGGCCTCGGCACCACAACGCGGGCACTCCCACAGGGCTGGCACCTCGGCCTCGATGGCCATCACGATCTCGAAGTCGTGGCCGGCCGGGCACAGGTAGGCGACGTTCTGGCGCTCCGCGAACTCGATACCCCGCTCGTCCTCGAAGCTCTGGCCGCCGAGACGTGCGCCTCGCAAAGTCCGCTCAGCCATGGGTTACCTCCGGTGTTGGTTCGAATTCGAAGCGGTCTTTCCTCACAACGGACGACGGCCGCGGAGGATTCCCTACCAGGGTGCCCGAATTCTGTGAGAAAAGCACATCGGACGGGCGCTCACACGACCGCGGGCGCCTCGTTGCCTGCTTCCGCGATGCCCCGCCGGGCGTCGACGCGTGCCAGCAGTAGGCCGCCGACGACGAAGAACGCCATCAGCGCGACCAGCGCCGGCCGGTACGAGCCGCTCCACTGGTGCACCAGACCGAAGACCAGGGTGCCGAGCCAGCTGGTGCCCCGCTCGGTGGCTTGGTAAAGGCTGAAGTACTCCGCCTCCCGGCCGCGCGGGATCAGCTGACTGTAGAAGGACCGCGACAGCGCCTGGGTGCCGCCCAGCACCAGTCCGATCGCGGCTGCGAAGACCAGCAGAAGCGGGAAGTTCTTCGCAGGCATGAAGTAGCCACCGAGCACGACCACGACCCAGATCGCCAAGCCGCCGAGGATCACCTTGTGGGCACCGATCCGTCCCGCGACGCGGCCGAACGCGAGTGCCCCGCCGACACCGAGGAACTGCACCACGAGGAACGCGCTGAGCACGGTGGACTTCTCGAAGTGCAGCTGCTTCTCTCCGTACACCGACGCTGCGTAGATCACCGTCTGGATGCCGTCGTTGTAGAACAGGTACGCGATCAGGAACGTCAGCGTGGCGGGATAGTTGGCCAGGTCCTTCAGCGTCGCCCAGAGCTGGCCGAAGCTCGCCTGCATCAAGCCACCGGACTCGGCCTCGGGATTCACCGGCGCCCGGTTCTTGATACCGCGGTAGGGGATGATCGTGAACACCGCCCACCAGACCGCGGCGGAGAGCAGGCTGATCCGGACGGCCAGCTCGGTGTCGTCCATGACCGAGAGCAGCACGAAGTTCGCGGCGAGCAGCAGACCACCGCCGAGATAGCCGCGTGCCCAGCCACGTGACGAGACCCGGTCTCGCTCGTCGGGCGTGGAGATGTCCACCAGGATCGCGTCGTAGACCACCAGCGACGCGCCGAGGAACAGCGTCGCGACGACCAACAGGAGAGCGCCGAGCTGCCAGTTGGTCCCGGCCACGAAGAACATCAGGGCTGCCGCGATGCTGCCGCACCAGGCGAAGTTGCCCATCAGCGACACCTTGCGGCCGGAGCGGTCGGCGACGGCACCCACGATCGGCAGCACGATCGCCGACAGCAACGTGGCCAGCGTGACCAGGTAGAACACCAGCGACCCGGGGGAGAGGGCGACGCCGATCACGTGCAGGTCGCGGTGACAGTCCGGCGCGTCGTCACCGACCGCGCAGCCGACGGATCGCTCCGCCACCGTGGTCAGGTACGGCGCGAACAGCACGGCCGCGGTCGTCGTGACGTAGGCGGAGTTCGCCCAGTCGTACCAGTACCAGGCCTTCTGCTCCTTGGCCCGGATCAGCGGCTCGAAGTTGCCGATCTGTTCAGACATCGTCCTCGCTCCCCGACTCGTGCCCCGATGAATGCCACTGCCCACGCGCCATGAGCACCTCGCGCAGCACATCGGTCCTGTCGGTGAAGATGCCATCGACGCCCATGTCCAGCAAGCGTCGCATCTGCGCAGCCTGATCGACGGTCCATACGTGGACGTGTCGCCCGCCAGCGTGCGCCCGGCGTACGAAGCCCGTGGTGACGATCCGGACTCCCTTGTGCCGGACCGGGACCTGGAAGGCGACACCGGTGTCCCGCACCAGCGCACCCGGGACCCGTAGCAGAGCGCCAGCCACGCCGACCGGTCCGGTGGCTGTCGCGACCGGTCGCGACACCGCCCGCCGGAACTGGCGGAGGGAGCCCTCCTGGAAGGAGCCGATCAGCACCCGGTCGTGGTCGCCGCGCCCCTCGACGAGGTCGGCGAGCGACCGAACCGCGCCAGGCGCCTTGATATCGATGTTGAGCCGGGCCTCGGGGAAGGCATCGAGCACGTCGGTGAGCCGGGGGATCGCCTCGTGTCCGGCGATGCGGGCCCGATCGACCTCGGCCGCTGTCAGGTCGGCGATCGCCCCGGACCGGTCGGTGAGGCGGTCCAGGGTCGCGTCGTGGAAGGCGTACAGGACGCCGTCCCGAGAGGCGTGTACGTCGGTCTCCAGATAGCGGTAGCCCAGGCCCACCGCATGGGAGAAGGCCGCCATCGTGTTCTCCAGCCCGAGCAGATCCGCGTGCCGGGCCCCGCCCCGGTGCGCGAAGACGATCGGCCCCTCCGGCTCGTCCAGGTAGGCAAATCCGGTCTTCGGTCGCGTCACTCCCGCAGTATGCACAGATCGCGGCGTACCGTCGATGTATGGACGAGTTCATCTGCCCGAGTTGTGGAAGCGTGATGCAGCCGTTGCCGGTCGGTCGCGCCGAGGTGAAGCGGTGCTCGGGGTGCTCGTCGCTGTTCCTCGACCGCGCCGACTTCGCAGCGCTCGGCGAGGCCGAGAACGACTGGCACCTGTCCGGCGGCTACCGCACCGAGCCGATCCCGCGGATCACCGAGGACATGACCGCTCCGCCTCCGGCCAAGCCGCGTGCGCAGTCCTTCCTGGAGTCTCTGGTCAAGTAGCCAGCCTAGATATCCCGGAAGGTCTCGATCCGCGCCCCGAGCGCGTTGAGCCGCTCGGCGAGGTCCTCGTACCCACGGTTGATCACGTAGACCTGCCGCAGTACCGAGGTTCCCTTGGCGGCCATCATCGCCAGCAGCACGACGACGGCAGGGCGCAGGGCCGACGGACAGATGACCTCCGCTCCCGACCAGCGGGTGGGGCCCTCGATCCGGACGCGGTGCGGGTCGAGCAGCTCCACGGCCGCGCCGAGCTTGGTCAGCTCGGTGAGGTAGATCGCGCGATTCTCGTACACCCAGTCGTGCAGCAGCGTGCCGCCGTCGGCGCTGGCCGCGATCAGCGCGAAGAACGGCAGGTTGTCGATATTGAGGCCGGGGAACGGCATCGGGTGGATCTTGTCGACCGCGGCGCGCAGCGGGGCGACCTTGGTGGTGATATCGACCAGGCGGGTATGGCCGTTGTCGGCCAAGTACTCGGGGGACAGCTCGTACTCGCCGCCCATCTCGGCCAGCAGCGCCAGCTCGATCTCCAAGAACTCGATCGGCGCTCGCCGGATGGTGATCTCCGAGCCGGTGACGATCGCGGCCGCAACCAGGCTCATCGCCTCGATCGGGTCCTCGGAGGGGGAGTAGTCCACGTCGACGTCGATACGCGGCACGCCCTGGACGGTCAGCGTCGTGGTGCCGATGCCGTCAATCCGGACGCCAAGCTTGCCCAGGTAGAAGCACAGGTCCTGGACCATGTAGTTGGGGCTGGCGTTGCGGATCACGGTCACCCCGTCGAAGCGCGCGGCGGCCATCAGCGCGGTCTCGGTGACGGTGTCGCCGCGCTCGGTGAGCACGATCTTGCGGTGCGAGTCGGCCCGCGGGCTGACAGTGGAGTGGTAGGAGCCGTCGCTGGCCTTGACCTCCAGCCCGAACGGTCGCAGCGCCGCCAGGGTGGGCTCGATCGTGCGGGTGCCGAGGTCGCAGCCGCCGGCGTACGGCAGCTCGAACAGGTCGGCCTCGTGCAGCAACGGACCGAAGAACATCAGGATCGAGCGGGTGCGCCGGGCGGCGTCGACGTCGATCCGGTCGAGATCCAACCGCTTGGGCGGCATGATCTCGAGGTCGCCCTCGTCGCCCAGCCACCGGGTCTGGACGCCCATGCTGGTCAGCACCTCGAGGATCCGGTTGACCTCCTCGATGCGGGCGACCTTGCGCAGTGTGGTGCGACCGTGGTTGAGCAGCGCCGCGCACAGCAGCGCCACCCCCGCGTTCTTGGAGGTCTTGACGGTGATGCTGCCCGACAGCGTGGTCGGGCCGTGGACGCGCAGGTGGGTCGGGCCGTGCTCGGGGAGATCGGCGGGTGCCGGTGGGAGTGACAGGATCTCGAAGTCCAGTGCCTGCCCGATCCGGGCCACGGTCTCCAGGGACAGGTTCTGCAAGCCTTTCTCGATCCGGGCCACCGCACTCTGGCTGGTGCCGAGCTCGTCGGCGAGCTGGAGCTGGGTCCAGCCGCGCTGGTTGCGAGCGCCGCGGATCCGCGCGCCGATCCGGGCCAGGTAGTCCTCAGTCACGCTCGCGACGATATCTCACATGTGAGATACGAGCCATGTGGGACACTGCCGACACCATGATCTCTACCCATCAGCTCGTGTCGTTCGGCATCACGGCCTTCATCATCATCGTCATTCCGGGCCCGAGCGTGGTGTTCGTGATCGGGCGCGCGTTGTCCTACGGGCGAGGCGTGGCCTTGGCCAGCGTCCTGGGCAACACTCTCGGCCTGGTCACCGTCGCGTTGCTGGTCTCGGTCGGCCTGGGCGCGATCGTGGCGGAGTCGCTCGTGGTCTTCACCGCGCTCAAGCTGCTCGGGGCGGCGTACCTGGTCTATCTCGGCGTCCAGGCGATTCGGCATCGCTCCGCGATCCACGCCGACGGTGCTGCGACGCGACTGCCGATGACCAACTCTCGGGCGGTCCGGCAGGGCTACGTCGTCGGTATCTCGAACCCGAAGGGCTTCATGATGTTCGCCGCGATCCTGCCGCAGTTCGTCGAGCCCGGTTCCGGTCACCTCACTGCGCAGATGCTCATCCTGGGCATGTTCGCGGTGACCATCGGCTGCGTCTCGGACGCCGTCTGGGCACTGCTGGCGGGCGGGGCTCGCGACTGGTTCAACGCCTCGCCAAGCCGGGGCCGTGCGATGGGCCTGACCGGGGGCCTGTCGATGATCGGGCTCGGGGTCGCGTTGGCTACGACCGGCCACGGCCTGTCACGGACCGCATAGGCGTCACCGCCGGCACCAGCAGCCGCAGCTCCGGGTCCGCTGCGAGGGCCTGCCGTGCTCGGTGCAGTCGCATGCGCGCGGAGCCGGGGCGTACGCCGAGAACGACCGCCAGTTCCCCCGGGGTCAGCCGCTCCCACTCGACCAGCAGGATCACCTCACGCGCCTCGGGCGTAAGCCGACCGAGCGCGGCAGTGACAGCTGCGCCGAGTTGGTCGTCAGCGTCCGCTGTCGTCGCCCACCCCAGCGCTGCCACCTGCTCGGTGGACTCCTGCTCCCGGTCTCGGCGCCGGAGATCGGAGAGGATGAGCCGCCTGGCCGCTCCGAACAGCCATGCTCTCCTGAGGAACGCCGGCGGAAGCTCCGTGCGGCGTCGCCAGGCGATGGCGTACACCTCGGCGGCGAGGTCTTCCGCGTCGCCGCTGGTCCGGCGCCTGATGTAGGCGAGCAACTCGGCCGCAGTGGACCGGTAGAGCTCCTCGAACTCGTCAGCAGTGATCGGACGCGGCATGTCAGCCCCGGGGCAGCGACGGGGGGATCGACTGGGGGAAGTCGGGCATCAGCTCCGGATCGCAGGCACCCCACTTGGCGAGCACGGAAGCTAGTTGCTTGACGTCGTCGCTGTGCGCCGCCTTGCGTACGAGCGGGAAGTAGCCCGCCGGCGTGTTGTTCAGATCCTTCTCGAGGGTGGTCCGGCCGGTCTCCTCGTCCCTGACCTTCTGCCAGATGTAGTCCATGGTCTGCTCTGAGTCCACATCGGTGACGGCGGGCCACGCCGGCGCTTCCTGAAGCATCGTTGCTGCCTGGGCCTCCGCCGATCCGTCACCAGCTGCCTTGGCAGCCACCCACTCGTTGGCCCAGGAGCACACCGAGGCACGCGCCGTCCAGAACCGCATCGCTCCGGTCGACACCGACGAGGTCCCCGGTTCGTCGCGCTGGCCGTCGCGGACTTCGTCCTCGCGCGAGATCCGACGAGCCTCGGCGGAGGGGAACGGGATGTCCTTGGTCTCTGCGTCGATCACCTGGCCGTAGTCGGGCGCGGCCGGATCGAGGTACTCGCCGGGGCCGCCGAGCCGCAGGTCCTCGGCGTCCGACGGGTACCGGTCGGTGTGCGCGGAGAAACCGCCCGCGGCGGCAACACCACCGAGCGCCAACGCCGCGATTCCGGCTCCGGCGCCGATCGCGAGCCGCGTACGCCGCCCACGTGAGGCTCCTGGGTCCGGCAGGTCCGCCTGGACCCGGGCCCACAAGCGGTCCAGGTCCGCTGCGGAGGTGGCGGGGATCCGGGGCTCGAGCGCGGAGACCGCTCGGGAATGCTCGTCGGTCCAGAGCGGGGTGTCTGAGGGGGTTTGCATGGGATCCTCCAACGGTAGGTGCTCAAGCCTTCACCCTTGATGTGTCGGCGCGTCACAATGTCAGCGATGATCCCGGAGGCGTTCTGGCCGGCGCGCGGCGACTGGCAGGAGACGTCCAGCTCGATTCGACAGTTAGCCGATAATCTATATTATGTCGCTTAATAGTCGGCGTAGGTCTTCCTCGACCCCGCTTCTAGCGTGGACGGTAAGCATCGGAGCGGCGGGCGACGTCGATGACATGGATGAGCAACTTGTCGTCCTCGATGGTGTAGATGATGCGGCAGTCGCCGCGTCGGGCCGACCAGTAGCCAGCCAACTCGTCGCGCAGCGGCTTCCCGCGAGTCTTCGGCGCTTCGGCCAGGGAGCCGAAGATGAACGCCAGCAGCGGCACAGTGACGCGCGGCGGCAGCTTCGCCAGCGCCCGCTGGGCGGGGCCGGTCAGCAGTGCCTGGTAGACGGGCTTCTGCGGGCCGCCTGCCGGGCCGGACGTGGGTCCGGTGGTCACGACGTGCGGCTGCGGCGCGGCGTCCGCGCGGGAAGGCCCAGCGCCTCGCGTGTTTGGGCCTCATCGAGGGCCCGCCCGGCGCCGACGTCTGCGCGGGCCTCGTCCAGCGTTTCGAAGATGCCGGGCTGTGACAGCCAGAACAGCGTCTCCTGGATAGACTCCCACTCGTCGGCCGAGACCATCACCACGGCGGGCCGGCCGTTGCGGGTGATCGTGTACTGCTCGTGCTCCACCTCGGCGCGCTCGACGTTCTCGGACAGGTGTGCCTTCAGGTCGGACAACGAGATTGTCAGCATGACGCCAATCCTAGCTAATGGATCCGAATTCGGGTCCATACAAGACCTGAAAACGGTCCGCCCTGGGTGGGAGGCCTCGACGATTCAGCGCGTTGACGGCGCACCGACATCCTGGCCCGACTGGCAGCCACAGGTTTCGCTACAAGGCAGGTACGTGTGCAGGCCGTGGCCGCAACGTGGGCAGGGGCGGTCGTGCGACAGGTGTGTGTCGCTGATCATGACCGTGTCCCACATAGCCCTACCTCCTTCTCGCCTCTCACTACGAGGACGAGTCGGGGCGGGCGCTATGACGCGATTCGGCGACGCTATGCGTCCGAGAACGACCGAGGGCGGCGGGCGTTTCGTCGCGTACGCCGGCGCCTCAGCGTCGCAGGCAGCGTGAGCACCAGCGCAATCAAGATGCCAAAGCTGGCGCCGAGCATGTTGGAGACCAGGTCTCGCGGATCCGAGACCCGGCCCGGGATGTTGCGCTGCGCGGTTTCGATGCCAGCCGTGAGCGCGAACGAGGCCAGCGCGGCCACCCACCAGCCGCCGGACCCGAACAGGAGCAGCAGGAACATCCCGATCGGCACGAACATGGCGATGTTGAGCAGGAACTCGAGGCGGTTGTAGTCGAGCCATTCCGCGTACCCTCGCTCGTGCAGCCCGCGCAGAACCCGCGTCATCAAGTCGTCCGCCGGCTCGACCGGCTGTGGTGTCAGCGTCAGCCACCCGACGAACAAGACATAGGCACCCGTTACGAGACTCAGCAGTGGGTGTCGGTGCAACATCTCACCAGTGTGCCGGGTGGGTGATGACGCGCTCGAGCAGCCTTGTCGGAATCGTGACCACGTTGTCGAGCGACACAGCGCACTGGTGATCCAAGCCGTTCTGCACGCCCACGACGACCTCGCTGAAGATCCCCTTGATCGTGGAACGGGCCGCGTCTTGTCCAGCCGCGCCAGACAGATCTTGATCAGCCTCAGCGCAACGCAGGCGTAGCGGCGAAATCCTCTTGCGCTCGAACATGTGTTCGATTAGAATCTAGGGGTGGACGCTCAGGCTGCGACTCTCGACGCGGGGTTGGATACCCCCAGCGAGTTGGCTGCTGCGCTGGTACAGGTCCGCCACGACGAGATGGCCGCCGCAGCTCGCAAGCTGGCACTCGCTGCGCTGTGGGCGGACACCCACGATCCGTGCACGATTCCGTCTGATGTCGCGGCATCGGGACAACGCCGGGCAGTCGAGATCGGCGCAGCCGGGACTCCTTCTATCGACGAGTACGGCGCTGACGAGTTGGGCTGTCTGTTGCAGGTCTCCCCCTACCGGGCACGCCGGCTGATCGCCGATGCACTGAACCTACGGCACCGCCACCCACTCCTGTGGCAACGTGTCCAAGCGGTCGAGGTGGAGGCATGGGTCGCCGAGAAGACGGCTCGTCTCGCCGCCGGTCTCTCGCTGGACCGGGCACGTTGGCTCGATGAGCAGACCGCCGAGCACGCGGTCGAGCTCGCCCCGGGGCGATACCTGCGCCTGGTCGAGGCCACCGTGGTCAAGGCCAACCCCGAGAAAGCCCGTCGCGACGCCGAGGAGCAGGCCACCGAACGGTTCGTCCACGTCGGTCAAGCCGACGAGCATGGCAACAAGACGGTCTTCGCTCGGGGCAAGGCACCCCAGATCGTCCACCTCGACGCGATGATCGCTCGGATCGCGCAGATCCTCGCCGAGCGAGGCGTTCGCGGCAGCAATGATGTCTTGCGTTCCGAGGCTCTGGCGATCCTGGCATCGCCCGCTCGCGCGATCCAGCTCCTCGCCGAGGCCGCCGTTCGCCACCAGCCCGACAGCGAGCCGACCGAGAGCCCAACCGACGAGACAGCCGACGAGACAGCCGATGAGCAAGCCGATGAGGAAGCGGCCGCTGCGGTCGACCCGGAGATGCTGACGGCTTTGGCGGCAGCGTTGGCCGACCTCGACCCAGCGAAACTGCGACCAAACGTCGATCTGCACGTCCATATCGCTCCCGGCAGTGCGTTGGCACGCTGCGAGGAGCTCGGCCCCATCCTGATCAGCCAGCTCGGCTCCTTGTTCGCGGGCTGTCACATCACCGTCAAGCCCATCCTCGACCTTGCCGGCCAAGCTCCGGTCGATGCGTACGAGATCCCTATCCGTATCCGGGAGACGATGGCCCAACGCCATCCGTACGAGGTGTTCCCCTACGGCAGCGCCCGCGGCCGATCCTGCGAGCTCGACCACACCATTCCCTATGTGTCTCCCGATCGGGGCGGACCACCGGGGCAGACCAGCGTCGCCAACCTCGGCCCCCTCTCCAAACACCACCATCGGCTCAAGACCCACGCTCCCGGCTGGATCCACAAGCAGCCCTTACCCGGCGTGCATTGCTGGCGTACGCCCACCGGGTACTGGTACACCACCGACCCCTGGCAAGGCACCCGAGACCACGGCCTGACTCCGCCCGACATCCTCGATGTCAAGCCCGTTCGGCTACGCCGGTTCCCCTTCGACATCGAGATCGATCCGGCCCTCCTCAAGGCAGCCTAGGAATGTGCTACGCGATGCTACGGTTGATGCATGGAGACGATCAGCCAACGAGAGATGCGCAACCACAGCGGTGAGTACCTGCGTCGCGCCGCCGCCGGCGAGACGTTCGAAGTCACGAGCAACGGCGTCGTGGTCGCCTGGTTGACTCCCCCACCGTCGCGGTCCGGCATCGATGAGGCCGCCGCCCGCGGAGAGGTCCGCCGAGCAACGACCTCGCCGACCACGCTGCGGACGATCAAACGACGCAAGTCGAGGCTGACGACTGCCGAGATCCTCAACGACAGCAGAGGACCCTGGTGACCATCCCCTACTCCGCAGCGACGGTCTGCTACCTGGATGCCTCGGCAGCAATGAAGCTGCTAGTTGACGAGGCCGGATCTGAAGCCTTGGCCACCGCGCTCGGCCAGGTAGACGCTCGCCGGGTTGTCTCTTCCTTCCTGCTCCACACCGAGCTTCATTGCGCCGCGGGACGTCACCCGGAGATTCTCGACATCACCGACGTGAACCGCGTGCTTATGACGGTAGATCTCTTCGATCTGACGCGCGGTGACCTGCTCGGAGCCGGGATGCACACACCGCTCAGATCCAACGATGCGATCCACCTCGAGGTAGCGCTGCGGTTGGGCGTCGACGAGATCGCCACCTATGACGGGGAACTCCAGAGCGCGGCGCGCCGTGCGGGCCTGACGATCCTGGCGCCGAGCGACTAACAGCTCACTCCGCCTCGATCAGGAGAGTCAGCCGTCACAGGAGGGCAGCGAATAGTCGTTGTCTCATTAGCATGAATGGATGGCAAGAGCCCGCTCGCAGGTGCTGCGGCACCGGAACTTCCGGCTCCTTGTCGCGGGCGCGACTGTCGGCGCGCTAGGCAACGCGATCACGCCGATCGCGCTCGCCTTCGCCGTTCTGGACCTCGGCGGCTCGGCGACGGAGCTCGGTCTGGTCGAAGCGGCGTTCGCCGCATGCCAAGTGTTGACCACACTCTTCGGTGGTGTTCTCGGAGACCGGATACCCCGGCAGATCGTCATGGAGGGCTCGGCGCTGGTCAGCAGTCTGGTCACCGCCGGGCTCGCAACCACCGTCATTACCGAGATCGCGACAATTCCTTCCCTCGCTGCCCTTGGCGCCGCGAGTGGGGTCATCAGTGCCCTCAACCAGCCATCTTCCATGGCGATGACTCGTCTGGTCGTGCCCGAGGAAGAGTTGCCCCGGGCGGTAGCAGTCCGCTCGATGCTGCGGATCTCAGCGTCGACCGCCGGCTTCGCGCTCGGTGGGATTCTCGTCGCTGCCGTCGGTTCAGGATGGGCGATCGGCGTGGACGCGCTGACCTACTTGCTCAGTGCGATCGCGTACGCCTTCATGCGGGTCCCGCAGGAACTCACCCAGAGCGACGCGTCGCTGCTCAACGACCTCGGCGAGGGCTTCCACGAGGTGATGCGCCATGACTGGCTGTGGTTCCTGATCCTCCAAGCACTGCTCTACCACCTCTTCTATGGTGGCGCCCAGGCCGTCCTCGGCCCGATCGTGGTCGGGGACGAGTTCGACCGCCAGTCGTGGGGGCTCAGCCTGGCGTCGCTTATGAGCGGATTCCTGATCGGCAGCCTGGTCTGCCTGCGCTGGCGCCCCCGCCGCAGTCTCGCCGCGGGCGTACTCCTCCTCTCGATGACGGGGCTCTTTCCTCTGGCGATCGCCCTGTCCAGCACCCTCTGGGTCGTCCTGGCGGGTGCCTTCCTGCACGGTTTCGGGTTGCAGGTCTTCGATGTGTTCTGGGAGACCGCCATCAACCAGCAGGTATCCCCGGACAAGCTCTCCCGCGTCTATGCCTTCGACATCGTCGGGTCCTTCGTTGCCCGTCCGATCGGTCTTGCTCTCACCGGGCCGGTCGCTACTGCCGTCGGGTTTCAAAGCTGGCTGGTGGTCGTCGCGATCGTCGTCAGTGGATCGTCGCTGATCGCGCTCTCCTTCGGCGGCATCAGGAATCTCCGGACGCCGGGAGCAGCCATGTAACGCCTCCGCATTCCATGGGCACCGGGTACGCTGACCCAGCGCTGCGCAAGTAAAGCACTTGCAGCGTTCTTTGCCCGCATGCACCGGAAAGAACCTACATTCGAGCCATGCGTAAGATCGCGTTCCTCTCTGGGCTCGTGCTGATAGCCAGCAGCCTTGCCTTCCTGACGCCCTCAGCTGAGGCGGCCGCGCCAAGCGCGGTCGATGACGTAGCCGAGGTATACACCGGCACGTCCGTCGAGATCGAACCGCTGACTAACGACACCGGCGGCGCCCTGACGATCACCTCCGCGACGGACCCTGCTCACGGCAGCGTGACCTGCACGGACTCGCTCTGTACCTACACTTCGACCGCGGGCTACGTCGGCGAGGACTCGTTCGACTACACGATCACCGACGGCACGGACACCGCTACAGCCACGGTGACCGTCACCGTGAAGGCCAACCCGGTCACCAGCATCACCCTCGACCAACCGGCGACCGGGGTGATCGGCACGCCGCAGCAGATCACCGGTACCGCGGCTCTGGCTTCCGACGACCCGGCCGCGGGCGAGCAGTTCGAGCTGTGGAGCTGGCCGACCGGCGATCCGAGCAGCACCACCTTGCTCGCCACCGCGACAGCAGCAACGTCCGGGAAGATCACCTTCACCGCGATCCCGACAAGTGCGTCCACCACCCTCGAGATCCACCGGGCCGGAGACGACACTGTGCGCTCCGGCACCGCTACCTGGGCCGCGCTCCCCCAGATCGACAAGGTCACCATGAAGGCGGCCCGCACCAGCACGACGTGGCCGAAGACGGTGCGCTTCACCGGTACGGTCGCCCCGAAGGTCGCCGGTCGCACAGTGACGCTCCAGGTCCAGCCGGTCTCCAGCGGCGGTTGGACCACCGTGGCGACCGGCCGGACGAACGGCAACGGCGTCGTGACCGTCTCCGCCCGGCCCACGAAGCTGAGCTATTACCGGTGGGCGGTCGACAACGTCAAGTCGACGTCCTCGCCCGCGATTTTCGTCAAACCGGCCGTGTCCCTGAGCGCCAAGAAGAACGGGAAGTACGACCTGCTCACCGCTCGGGTCACACCCACCCGCAAGGGCACCCCGATCAAGCTGCAGCGCAAACTGCCCGGCAAGCCGTGGAAGACCGTCAAGACGACGAAGGCCGCCAAGGCGACCGCGACGACCTCGCTCGAGTCGGGTTACACGCACTCCTTCAAGGTCAAGGGCTCTCGGGGAAAAGTCCTCTACCGGATCTGGCTGCCGCCGGACTCCTGGCGGGAGGAGGTCTTCGGCGCGAAGCACGCGATTCGACGGTGAGCCAGACTTATCGTGCGGCTGCCACCCGTCGGGTGAGTACGGCGACCGTGCCGAGGTCGTCGCGATGCAGTTCGGGAGCGTCCCACTGACCGTCGAACAACGCGACAGCGGGCTCGGCTTGAGCTGAGGAGACCTCGAATCCGAGGACGCCGCTGGGTCGCAGCTGCGCCGGCGCTTCCTCGACGATCCGGGCGATCACCCGCAACCCGTCGTCTCCGCCGTCGAGGGTGGGTCGCGGCTCGTGGTCGCGGGCCTCCCCCGGCATCAGGCCGATCCCGTCCGCCGGCACGTAGGGCGCGTTGGCCACGATCACGTCGAACCGCTCACCTGGCGGCAGCGCGGCGTACAGATCCCCGGCGTACGCCGTCAGGCCGTTCACTCGTGCCCACCGCACGGCTTCGGGATCGCTGTCGGCACCGACTATTTCGAGCTCGGGTACGACGGCCCTCAGGTAGACGCCGATGGCGCCGACTCCGCAACACAGGTCGAGCACCCGGTCACCGGGCCGGCACACCGCCGCGATGCGTTCCGCGAGCAGGAGAGTCCGCGTACGTGGCACGAAGGTCCCGGGGCCGACCCGGAGCGGCAGTCCGCCGAAGTCGGCGCGGCCGATCAGGTGCTCCAGCGGCACGCCCGCGGACCGGCGTCCGAGCAACTCCTCCACGCGAGCGCCTCCCCAGGCCAGCAGCAAGACCGCCTCGGCCTCGGCGAACACGCTGCCCGCACCGCGCAACCGCTCGACTGTCGCCTCGAAGCTCATCCCGGCAGCCTAGGCTGCAACAGTGAGCTTGAGCCGCCGCCCCGGACCGACGCAGCGGGTGCGCGTTGCCGAGGTGCAGGCCGGCCGCGAGATCCGGCACCGTGAGGACCGGCTCGCCACCGAGGAACCCTTGGAGGTACGCCTGGCCTGGCCGGGCAGCCCAGCCCGCCGCGTGGGTGTGACCATGCGGACTCCCGGGCACGACTTCGAGGTCGCCGCTGGCCTGCTGTTCGCCGAGGGCGCCTTGACGCCGGATCAGATTCGGCGCGTCGCGTACTGCGCCGACGCGACGCTGACCCCGGAGCAGGAGTTCAACGTCGTCACCGTCGACCTCGACTCACCACCACCCCAACTCCCGCCGGCCCCGCTGCCGACGGTGCTCGCCGCCAGCAGCGCCTGCGGTGTGTGCGGCACCCAGAGCATCGAGGAGGTTCAGGCGCTGGCGACCACGGCCCGGGAGCGTTGCGATCAGCAGGTACCCGCCGAGGTACTCCTCGCGCTGCCCGAGCGGCTGCGGAGCGCCCAGCGGGTCTTCGAGAGCACCGGCGGCCTGCACGCGGCCGGGCTGTTCGACGACGCGGGGTCGGTGATGGTGGTCCGCGAGGACATCGGCCGGCACAACGCCGTCGACAAGGTGATCGGTGAGCGGCTGCTCGCCCAGCGGCCGACCGCCGTGCCCGTGCTGTGCGTCTCGGCCGGTTGGGCTTCGAGCTGGCGCAGAAGGCCGCCGTCGCCGGTATCGGCGTGCTCGCCGGGATCGGTGCCCCGTCCAGCCTCGCGGTGCGGCTCGCGCGTGACGCGGGCCTCACCCTGGTCGGTTTCCTGAGCGCGGAACGGTTCGTGATCTACACCGGAGAGCACCGCGTCGGCGTGTGATCGGGCATTGTGCCGGACCTCCCCCATAACGTCGTTCCCATGCGGATCCTGCACACCTCCGACTGGCATCTCGGGCGGTCCTTCCACCGGGTGGGGCTGCTCGATGCCCAAGCGGCCTTCCTCGACCATGTGGTGGCGACCGTGGTCGAGGAGAAGGTCGATCTGGTGGTCGTGTCGGGTGACGTGTACGACCGGGCGCTCCCGCCCGTGGAAGCGGTCAGCCTCGCCGACGATGCCTTCGCTCGGCTGGCGGCGACGGGTACGCGCGTGGTGGTCACCAGCGGCAACCACGACTCCGCGATCCGGCTGGGCGCCAACTCCCGGCTGGCCGACGCCGCGGGTGTGCACCTCCGCACGCGTACGCAGGACGTGGCGACTCCGGTCCTGTTGGAGGACCGCTACGGATCGGTGGCGGTCTACGGCCTGCCCTATCTCGAGCCCGACGCGGTGCGTCAGGAGTGGTCGCTGCCGGAGCGGACCCACGCGGCGGCACTCGGCGCGGCGACCGATCGGGTCCGTCAGGATCTGGGCAGCAGGCCGGGCGCCCGGTCGGTCGTGATGGCCCACGCCTTTGTCGCAGGCAGCTCCACTGCCGAGACCCCGACTCCATCCGACTCCGAGCGCGACATCTCCGTGGGCGGTCTGCAGATCGCGCCGACGTCACTGTTCACCGGCTTCGACTATGTGGCGCTCGGCCATCTGCACGGCCGGCACACGCTTGCCGAGCAGGTCCGCTACTCCGGCAGCCCCTTGGCGTACTCCTTCTCCGAGGCCAACCACACCAAGGGCTCGTGGTTGATCGAGCTCGGACCCGCCGGGGTCGAGCGGGCCGACGTCGTCGAGGCACCGACCCACCGCGCCCTCGCCACCGTGACCGGCACGCTCGACGCCCTGCTCACCGACCCGGCTCTGGCGTACGCCGAGGATGCGTTCGTCCAAGCAATCGTCACGGACACTCTCCGGCCCCGGCACACGATGGAGCGGCTGCGGCAACGGTTCCCGCATGCGCTGCTGCTCGACTTCGCTCCCGAGTCCGCGGCACCCACCGCCCGTACTCCGGTCGTGCCGCGGGTGACGTCGTCGGTCACCGACTTCGACGTCACGCTCGGCTTCGTCGCCGACGTCCGCGCCCAGTCGGCCACGACCGAGGAGGAGTTGTTGCTCCAGCTGGCGTGCGACTCCTGCCGGATCAACGACGAGGCCAAGGAGATCGCACTGTGAGACTGCACTCGCTGACCCTCTCGGCGTTCGGGCCGTTCCCCGGCACCGAGACGATCGACTTCGACTCGCTCAACGACGCGGGCCTGTTCCTGATCTCCGGTGCCACCGGAGCCGGCAAGACCACCGTGCTCGACGCCTGCTGCTTCGCGCTGTTCGGCCAGGTGCCGGGCGCCCGCGGCGTCAAGCGACTGCGCTCCAACCATGCCCCGGCCGACGTCAAGCCCGAAGTGGAGCTCGAGTTCAGCCTCGGCGGGCGGCGATTCCGGATCCGCCGCAACCCGCAGTGGCAGCGCCCGAAGCGTCACGGTGAGGGCACCACCACCGAGCATGCCGCCGCCTCGCTGTTCGAGATCGACGCTTCTGGCGAGCGGCTGATCTCCGCGCGGGCACAAGAGGTCGGTCACGAGATGAGCCACCTGCTCGGCATGACCGCCGCGCAGTTCCAGCAGGTGGCGCTGCTCCCCCAGGGGGAGTTCGCGACGTTCCTGCACGCGTCCAGCCAGGAGCGGCAGACCGTGCTCGAGCAACTGTTCCAAACCCAACGGTTCAGCCGGATCGAGCAGTGGATCCACGAGCACGCCCGTCGGCTCCGTGACGAGGCCGTCGGCGGAGAATTCGCGGTGACCCGCACCGTCGCGGCGCTCGCCGAGCGTATGGCGACCGAGGTGCCTGAGAGCCTGACCGGTGATGCCTTGGTGCGGGCGGCCGAGCTGGATCAGGTGCTGCCCTGGGCGGGCGAGCTGATCCGCGAGGCGCAGACAGCCGCGACCGCAGCGGCATCGACGAACGACGCTGCCGCGGAAGCTCACGCGGTGGCCGGCGCGGTCGCCGCATCGGCTCGGCAGTCAGCGGCGGCCCGCGAGGCCCTCGGCCGGGCGCAAGCGATCGCGGACTCTCTCGGCGACCTGGGCGACGACGTCGTTGCCGAGCTCGACTCGCGCCTCGGACTTCTGCGCGGGCTCGCCCCCACCGAGGAGTCGCTTCGTGCGGCAAACGCGCGGGTCGGCTCTCTGGAGGCCGAGCTTGCTGCCGCCGAGGCGACCGTGGCGACTCTGGCGCGGGAACGCTCCGAGGCTCCGGCTCGACGTGCAGCTCTTGAGAGGTCCGTCTTGGAGCTGACCAAGTCGGCCTCGCAGCACGCTGGTCTTGAGCGGGAGCTTGCCGCGGCGGAGGCCGTCGCCCAGGCCGCCGCGCGGGTGCCTGCGGCCGAGTCGAGAGTGGAGGCTTGTGCCCGCGCTGAGTTGGCGGCTCGTGAGTTGCATGTCGCTGCCCGGGAGCGTCTGGTCGAGGTCGTCGAGCAGCGGCTCTCCGGAATGGCCGCCGAGCTTGCCGCCGGCTTGCGCGACGGCGAGCCCTGCGACGTGTGCGGCTCCACGGCCCACCCGGATCCAGCCAGGCCTGGACAGGTCGTGGTCTCCGAGGCCGAACAGAACGACGCACAGTCAGCCGTTGACCGGGCCAGCGCGGCTTACGAAGAGGCGCAACAGGCCCTTCAGGCTGCCGAGGTCACGCTTGCCGGTCTGCGCGCCCAAGCGGGCGACCACGACGCCGCCACGGCCGCAGAGCTCGCCGCCGCTACGCGCGCCGCTCTCGACGATGCGATCGATGCCGCTGCCGCTCTTCCCGAGCGACAGCGCGAGCTCGCCGCCGTCGTCGAGGCTGCGGACCGGCTGGATATCGCGGTTTCCGAAGCGACGAAGTCGGTCACCGGACTGACCGAACGGCTCGTTGCGGCCCGTGACCAGGCGGAGACGCTGAGCCGACGCCTGACCGAGGTACTCGGGGAGTACGAGACCGTTGCTTGCGCGGTAGCCGCGACTGAAGCGGCGCGAGTCGAGCAGGCCGAGCGGGCCGAGGCACTCCGGCAGGCGCGGGCGGTGCTCGACGACCCGGAGTTGCGGGCACAGGCCGCCCGCCCCGGTGACCCCGAAGCCACCGCCCGCGCCGAGGAGGCCGCTCGTGCGGCCAGCGAGGCGGCCGCCGAGGCGCACCACCTCGCCCGGGACCGGGCCGCGGCGGTCGCGGGTCTCCTCGACCGGCTCGCCGCCGCTCTAGCGGAATGGTCACCGGCCCGGAGCAAGTACCTCACCGCCCACGATCTGGCCCAGCTGGTGCGCGGGCAGAGCCCCGACAACCAGCACCAGATCAGGTTGTCGGCGTACGTGCTGGCAGCACGGCTCGACCAGGTGGTCGCAGCCGCCAACGAGCGCCTGGCGCTGATGCGCGAGCAGCGCTACCTGCTCGAGCGCACTGGTGCGGCGGCTCGCAAGGGCAGCCAGGCCGGTCTCGGCCTGATCGTGCACGACCAGTGGACCGGCGACGACCGCGATCCCGCCACGCTGTCGGGCGGAGAGTCGTTCGTGGTCTCGCTCGCGCTCGCGCTCGGCCTTTCCGACGTGATCACTCAGGAAGCAGGCGGCGTGGAACTATCCACCCTGTTCATCGACGAAGGCTTCGGGATGCTCGATGCCGACACCCTCGACGACGTGATCGACCGCCTCGATGCCCTACGAGCCGGTGGCCGCACCGTCGGCGTCGTCAGCCACGTCGCCGAGCTCAGCACCCGCATCCCCACCCAGCTCAAGGTCATCAAGGGCCGCGACGGCTCGACGCTGCGGGTAGACCCGATCAGTGCGTGAAGCCGCCGCTTTCCACCACGGCGCGTCGCAACGATCGTAGCTCGAGTGAGCATCAGTGGAATTTGACGTTTCCGCCCCAGGACTGGATGGCTTCCTCGCGCGCGTCGTCTAGTTCGGCGGGTTGCGCGGACTCATCGAGGTATACCTCGAGTTGTGAGTCGGCTTTATCCGCGAACTGCTCGATCTGGGTTCGGTCCTCCTCGGTCGGAGCCTTGAAGACCCCGATCCGAAGGGATGATGCGACGGGGTCAATGGACCACTTGTAGATCTTCGGGCCTACGGCAGGCAGACCTCTGTAGAGGTCGAGGCCGAGTTGGTTGGCCGCGTTGAGACTGAGCTGCCCCGAGGAAACCTCGACCTGGGGGTCGTCACTGAACGCGTCCTCCGCCAGGCTCACTCCACGCGCCGTTGCCGCGACTAGAACGACCGTGCCCTTGTCATCAACGACGACTCCCGCGAAGTCATCCTTATTGAAGTCCACGAGCTCTGCGGCCTCAGCCAACTGATCTCGATTGCGGTCGTTGATCACAGCGAGGTCTTGTCGGGGCACGGGCCCTTCCGCGTATTGCACTCGCTCAGCAGTACCCGACGCCGTGGCTGCTTCGCTGCTGACCGCGGCGCCGCCGCCGACCGTGAGTGCTGCCACGAGCATCAAGAGATGGCGTGAAATTGACCTCTGCATCGTGGAGTCCTGAGTTGTTGAACTGAACACCGTGACGATGAGACGCAGTCCAGCAGCGGTCGGTTCCCTCGCATGGTTGCACGCCCAATTCCGAAAAGCACGGAGCGGACAAGGTCTCCTATGACGCCCGGCTCGTGCTGGCCAAGGACGCCATCTGTGCGGGGTATCGAGCATCCCCACCCATCGACGCCCCTAGTCAGGCTGGTGAGCGTGAGTACGCCCTCTCGCCGAGGATCCGTCGAGTGCGCCTCGACGAAGGACTCTCCGACCGCGTCAGTACGGCGCGCTCAATCCTTCGAACATCGGGAAGTGCTTGACGTTGCAGGTGAGCAGAGTTGCGTCGAGAAGCACGGCTGTGGCGGCGATCGCCAGATCCGCGGAGTCGATGCCACGGTTGCCGGGGAGCCACTGCCGGCCGAGTTGGCCGGCGATCTCGGCGACCTCGTCGGTCAGGGGGTGCCAGGTGAGGACCGCGAGCAGGGCGCGAGTGCTGGCCTCCTCCCCTGTCCGCATCCCAGCCAACACCTCCAGCCGAGTCACCTCACTCGCATGGAGGGGGCCGTCGGCCCGTGCAACCCGGAGGGTTTCTGCCGCGGCAACCTCGCCACGGAGCACATCGATCAGCACCGACGTGTCGACCAGGACGCTCATTGCCGGGGTGTTTGACGCAGCCGACCGCCTGAGCGAAGCTCCTCGACATAGGTCTCACCATCGATGTCTCGACTGTGCCACGCACCCAATGCGGCGTCGATCGCCTGGATGTCCTTCTCGGCATCCTGCTGGAAGCCATAAGTCCGCGTGACGGCATCACGGATCAGCGCGGAGATCGAGCGCCCCGTCCGGGCCGACTCGGCATCGAGAATGCTCCGATCCTCCTCGGTCAACGAGATCTGGGTGCGCAACATGATGTAATGCTACATCATGTTGCGGGTGTTGGCGTCGGGCCAACTCAGGGATGAGGGGTGGGCGTCCAACTCGTCCTCGGCTTTGGCGACCTGCCAGAGCCCGTAGGCGCAGCCGATCAGGCAGATCACCTGGATCACGAAAGCCAACTGCGAGCGGGACGGCGGCTCGGAGAACACCACCCAGCCCATCATCAGCGCGATGGTGATGTTGACGGTGTTCATCGACGGCATGCAGACCGCGAGCGAGGCCTCCTGGTAGGAGCGTTGGTTCAGCGTGGTGCCGAGCACGCTGCCGACCAACAGCGCGTAGATGTGCCAGTGGGTGAACAGGTTCAGCGCATGCCCGTCCACGTCGTGCCGGACGAACTTCATCAGTCCGGCAGTGATGCCGAAGGTCAACCCCGAGGCCGTGGCGAAGACGAAGCCGCGCATGGCCGGGGTAGGGAACCGGGATGCGCTCGTTCCCCACCCGACTGCGCCAGCGAAACCGATCAGCACGATGATCAGCGCGCGGGTGTCGTGCGGCGGCGCGTCACTCTGCTCGTGGCTGGCCGAGAGCACGAACACCACCAGGCAGGCCACGGTGAAACCGACCCAGAGCATCTCGGCGCGCCCGGGCAACTCCCTGTCCAGGAACGCCCGGATCGGTACGGCGAGCAGCACGGCGCCGAGCATGAACGGTTGCACGACGGCGACCACGCCGAGGTTCATCGCGGTGGTGTGCAGTGCGAACGCCGTCAGCGCGACGGCGGAACCGAGCAGCCACTGTGGGCTGCTGAACAGGCCGATGATCAGCCTGACCACACCCTCGCCCGTGGGCACCTGACCGGCTGCCCGGTGCTGGATCGCGTTGCCCGAGGCGAAGCACAGGGCCGCGGCCAGCGAGACGAGGATGGTCAGAAGCACGAGTCCGGCCTACTCAGGCTTCTGCGAACGCCGAGGGGTCCGGACAGGCGCAGACCAGGTTGCGGTCGCCGTACGCCTGGTCCACTCGGGCGACCGGCGGCCAGTACTTGTCGGGGTCGTGACCGGCCGGGAAGACCGCCTCGCTACGCGTGTAGGCACGGTCCCAGGTTGCCGTCTCCAGCGCCCGGGTGGTGTGCGGCGCGCCGCGCAACGGCGACTCCTCCGGTGTCCACTCCCCCGCGGCAACGCGGTCGATCTCGCCCCGGATCGCGATCATCGCGTCGACGAACCGGTCCAGCTCGGCGAGATCCTCGGACTCGGTCGGCTCCACCATCAGCGTCCCCGCGACCGGGAAGCTCATCGTCGGAGCATGGAAGCCGTAGTCGATCAGCCGCTTGGCCACGTCATCGACGGTGACGCCGGTCTCCGCGGTCAGCCCGCGTAGGTCCAGGATGCACTCGTGCGCGACCAGCCCGCCGTGTCCCTTGTAGAGCACCGGGTAGTGCTCACTCAGCCGGGCGGCGACGTAGTTGGCCGCGAGCACGGCCACCGCCGTCGCTTGGGTGAGCCCCTGGGCGCCCATCATCCGCACGTACGCCCACGAGATCGGCAGGATCCCAGCTGACCCGTACGGGGCGGCCGCGACCGGGCCGATGCCCTCCCGTTTGGCGCCGAGCGGGTGGCCCGGGTGCGAAGGCAGGTACGGCGCGAGGTGGCTGCGCACGGCCACCGGGCCGACGCCGGGCCCGCCACCGCCGTGTGGGATGCAGAAGGTCTTGTGCAGGTTGAGGTGGGAGACGTCGCCGCCGAACTCACCGGGCTTGGCGTAGCCCAGCAGAGCGTTCAGGTTGGCCCCGTCGACGTACACCTGGCCGCCGTGGTCGTGCACGATCTTGCACAGCTCGCCGATGCCGTCCTCGTACGCTCCGTGGGTCGACGGGTAGGTCACCATGATCGCGGCCAGGTCGTCGGCGTGCTTCTGGCACTGGGCCACCAGGTCGTCCATATCGACCCGGCCGTCGGCGCCGGTCTTGACCACGACCACGCGCATCCCGGCCATCACGGCCGACGCGGCGTTGGTGCCGTGTGCGGAGGCCGGGATCAGACAGACGTCGCGGCCGCTGTGTCCCTGGGCATGGTGGTACGCCCGGATTGCCAGCAGCCCGGCGAGCTCGCCCTGGGAACCGGCGTTGGGCTGGATCGACACCTGGTCGTACCCGGTGACTTCGGCCAGCCACGACTCGAGCTGGCCGATCAGCGCGGCGTACCCGAGGGCGTCCTCGGCCGGCGCGAACGGGTGCAGGTTCGCGAAGCCAGGCAGCGAGATCGGCTCCATCTCGGTCGTGGCGTTGAGCTTCATCGTGCAGGAGCCGAGCGGGATCATGCCCCGGTCGAGTGCGTAGTCGCGAGCCGAGAGGCGGTGCAGATAGCGCAGCATTGAGGTCTCGGACCGGTGCGTATTGAACACCTTGTGGGTGAGGTAGGGCGAGGTGCGCAGCAATTGCTCGGGGAGTCTCGACTCCGGCTCCACCTTCGCCGGGACGATCCCGAACGCGTCGTGCAGCCGCCGCAGGGTGGCGGCGTCGCTCAGCTCGGAGAACGACAGCCCGACGGTGTCGGCGTCCACCTGACGCAGGTGGATTCCGGCCTCGCGGGCGCGGGCGACCACCGCGGCGGCATCCCCGGGGACCGCGACGCAGAACGTGTCGAAGAACGAGTCGGTCAGCACCTCGTAGCCGGCCGCGGCGATAGACGCTGCTGCGCGGGCGGCGAGGTCGTGCGTACGCTCCGCGATGGCGCGCAGACCACGCGGTCCGTGATAGACGGCATACATGGCCGCCGTCACCGCCAGAAGCACCTGCGCAGTGCAGATGTTGGAGGTCGCCTTGTCGCGGCGGATGTGCTGCTCCCGAGTCTGCAGCGCCAGCCGGTAGGCCGGGCGGCCCTCGGCATCGACCGAGACCCCGACCAGGCGTCCTGGCAGGTGCCGCTCGAGCCCGGCCCGCACGGACATGTAACCGGCGTGCGGGCCGCCGTAGAACAGGGGCACCCCGAAACGCTGCGAGGAGCCGACAACTACGTCTGCACCGAGCGTGCCCGGAGACTCCAGCAGCGTCAGCGCGAGCAGGTCGGCAGCGACGACCGCCAAACCGCCGCGCTCGTGTGCTTGGCCGACGACCGGACGCGGGTCGAGGACGCGGCCCGAGGCACCGGGGTACTGGACGAGCACGCCCGACAGTGGGCCCTCCGGCAGCCCGTCGGATAGGTCGGCGACAACGACCGGGATTCCCATCGCCTCGGCGCGGGTCCGCACGACCGCGATCGTGGCCGGCAGCGCGTCCGCGTCCACCACGAACGGGCCTTCGGCCTTGCGCTGCGCCCGGCGTACGAGGGTCATCGCCTCGGCTGCCGCGGTGCCTTCGTCGAGCAGCGACGCGTTGGCGGTGGGCAGGCCGGTCAGGTCGCCGATCATCGTCTGGAAGTTCAGCAGCGCCTCGAGGCGGCCCTGGGAGATCTCCGGCTGGTACGGCGTGTACGCGGTGTACCAGGACGGATCCTCCAGCACGTTGCGCCGGATCACCGCGGGCGTGATCGTGCCGTGGTAACCCAGCCCGATCATCGGCTCCAGCGGGTTGTTCATCGCGGCCAGCTCGCGCAACTCGCGAGCGGCCTCGGCCTCGCTGACCGGGTCCGGGAGGGCAAGCGCCTCGGGGGCGCGGATGCTGCCCGGCAGCGCGGCGTCCATCAGCGCGTCGAGACTGGGATAGCCCACGCCAGCCAGCAACTGGGCCTGCTGGTCGGCGTCAGGGCCGAGGTGACGATCTACGAACTGGGTCATGTGCGAGGCTCCCACCAGAGTGCGTACGGTCGCCTCCCCCTCTGTCGTCACCCGGCGATTGTCTCATCGTCGCGTGCATTCAGAGTTGCCTGACCGGCGCGGTCCTGGTGCCTGAGAGGTTCCGGGGAGGGGTTGCCCCTTCGGCGCCCGATGGCGGAGGGTCTCCGGTCGGATCTCTCCCGCGCGGCGTCGCAGCAGTCCCAGGCTACGTCAGCCCAGGGCGCGAGCGCGACGCCGGGCCGCGAGTTCGTCGCTCGCGTGGGCCTCGTGGCCGTCGGTGTCCGCGTCCGCGGAGGCCTTCTCGCTGGGCAGCTCGTGCAGGGTGCCCTCGATCTCACGCCACACTCCCCCGATGGCGATACCGAAGACGCCCTGGCCGCCCTGCAACAGGTCGATGACCTCGTCGTTGGAGGTGCACTCGTACACGGTGGCGCCGTCGCTCATCAGGGTCACCTGGGTGAGGTCGTCGGTGCCGCGCTCACGCAGGTGCTGGACCGCGACGCGGATCTGCTGGAGCGAGATGCCGGCGTCGAGCAGCCGTTTGATGACCTTGAGCAGCAAGATGTCGCGGAAGCCGTAGAGCCGCTGGGTGCCGGAGCCGGTAGCACCGCGGACGGTCGGCTCGACGAGACCGGTGCGCGCCCAGTAGTCGAGTTGACGGTAGGTGATGCCGGCAGCGTTGCAGGCGGTCGGGCCGCGATAGCCGACGTCTTCGGCAACCGGGGCGAGCTCGTCGTCGAACAACAGACCTTGCTCGTCCGCGGCCGCAGCCGCGACCTGCGCAGCGCTGTCGTCGGGCGCCGGCTGCGTGTCGTTGCCAGTCACAAAGACCTCCGAAGTCTGCTTCGTTGGGCGTAGCCCGTGGGGGAAGCCGATGGGCGCCGGGAATGGAGCACAGCGGTGGAACTACAACGAAGACATCCCCCAAGGTAAGCCTCCGATGGAGGGTTGTCCACGACACCGGCAGTTCCGGCCCGGCGTGTCGCAACCATAACCTTCAAGTTGAGGTTGAGAGTTATTCGGGGTCGGCCGGTGACTCGAAGTCCTCCGGCGACACCGAGTCGAGGAACTCCCGGAACTTCTCCACCTCGTCCTCCTGCTCGGGCGGAACCTCCAGCCCCGCCTCGTCGAGCACCTCCTCGGCGCACAGGATCCGGGTGCCCGTACGCAGGGCCAGCGCGATCGAGTCGGACGGGCGGGCGCTGACCTCGACGCCTGAGGCGAACACCAGCAGCGCGTAGAACACGCCTTCGCGCATCTCGGTGATGCGTACCTCGCGCAGGTCGTTGCCCGTGGCGTCGAGGAGGTTCTTGATCAGGTCGTGGGTCAGCGGCCGCGGTGGCACTACCCCCTGCTGGGCGAACGCGATGGCCGTCGCCTCCGGCGCCCCGATCCAGATCGGCAGATACCGCTCCCCGGTCACCTCGCGCAGCAACACGATCGGGTTGTTCGAGGGCAGCTCCACCCTGACTCCGATGACATCGACCTCACGCACGGGTTCAGCCTACGTCCGTCACCGAAGGTGCCGTAGACCTGTCTTCACCAGAGTCGCGTGCAGGCGCACGGCCAAGGCAGCGATGTTGGTCGCCGCGTCCTCAGCTCGGCCCGCTGCCCCGTCCTCGCGGCTGCGTCGCACCGGGGCGGTCACCTGCTCGATCAGGGAGACCTCGCGGTCGGCTGCCTGCTTGAAGGCACGCAGATGCCGGGGCTCGATGCCGAAGGCGGCGATCTCCGCGGCGGTCCGTGTCACCACCAGCGCCTCCTGGTCGTACGGCGCCGAGCCGGACCTCTTCGTGACCAGGCCGTAGGACTCCAGCTGGTCGAGGAACTCGTCGTCGACCTCGGCGTTGGCCAGCAGCTCTCGCCGGGTCAGTCGGAGTGTGGACGTTCCGGGGCCGTACGCCTCGGCCCCTGGGAGCCGACCATCGGGTGCCATCGCGATCGCGGGGACGACCGGGCCGGAGGCGGAATGCAGCCACGGCACGTCGAGTCCTCGGTCGCGGGCTTCGAGGCCTTCCTTGATCGACTTCCACGGCCGCTGCGTGTCTCGCTGAACCCTCAGCGCGAGATGGAGGCGCGCGAGGTCGGCCCGGGAGTACTTACGGTAGTTGCTCGCAGTGCGCTGCGGGGTGACGATGCCTTCGGCCTCCAGGAAGCGCAGCTTGGTGTGGGAGATCTCGGGAAACTCCTCACGCAGGTGGTCGAGCACCTGCCCGATGTTCATCCGGGCCTCGTGGTCCTCGGGTTCCGGCTGCGTAGCGGGCCGGGTCATGCGCGGCTGGCGAAGTAGACGAGCCGGAACTTGCCGATCTGAACCTCGTCGCCGCCCTGCAGCACGACGGAATCGATCCGGTCGCGGTTCACGTAGGTGCCGTTCAGCGAGCCGGCGTCCGCGACCTCGTACCCGTCGGAGGTGCGACGGAACTCCACGTGACGGCGGGAGACGGTGACGTCGTCGAGGAAGATCTCGCTGTCGGGATGCCGGCCGGCGGTGACGATCTCGGCATCGAGCAGAAAGCGCGAGCCGGCCCCGGGGCCGCGCTGCACGACGAGGAGCGCGCTGCCCGCCGGAAGGGCGTCGACTGCCGCAGCGGCATCGTCGTCGAGCGAACGCTCCTCGGTCGGCTCGCGCACCGGATCGGCCATGCCGATGGTCGCCGTCGAGTCTGACGGCTCCTGCGCGAGCAGACGCGTGCCGCACCGCGAGCAGAACCTCGCGTCGTCCGGGTTCGCGTGCCCGCAGGAGGTGCAGTACGGCATTTGCAGAACCTATCAGCCGAAACTGTCCACTGCCTGTCAGATCCGGAGCTCTCAGCCGGACAGCCCGGCCTGGTAGGCCGCCGCGTCGAGAAGCGTGTCGACCGCGCCGGCGTCGCCGAGCGACAACTCGAACAACCAGCCTTCCCCATAGGGGTCACTGTTGACCAGTTCCGGTGCGTCGTCGAGCGCGCCGTTGACCGCAGTGACCTGCCCGGACAGCGGGGCGTACACGTCGCTGACCGACTTGGTCGACTCCAGTTCGCCGACCGAGTCGCCCGCGGCGATCTCCGTGCCGACCTCGGGGAGCGAGACGTAGACGATGTCGCCCAGCGCATCCTGGGCGAAATCGGTAATGCCTACCCGGACCGTGCTGCTGCCAGCGTCACCGCCGGTGTCACTGCTGGGCTTGACCCACTCGTGCTCCGCGGTGTACCTCAGATCTTCGGGATACATCGATCACTCCTCCTGCTGCCGAGACCGTCCGGTGTCGAGACAGAACCTACCCAGCGGGAACAGGCTCGGCGAAACGAGGCTCCGGTGCGTCTCTGACAGCCGCGACTTTCACCTGCTGGCGTTCGTTGGCCGTGACAGTGCCACCCGTGTCGGAGACGGCGTCGGAGAAACCGTCGGGGAAGAAGATCGCCTTGCGCAGCGCGTCGGGATCGCCGATCGCGGTGATCAGGACCGGCAGTTCGACCACCTCCCCGTCGACCATCACCGAGTCTCCTGGTCCGGCCGACACGGCGCTGGAACCCACGACCCTCACCTTGTCGCCTATCTGGATCGCCTCCGCGCCCGCGTCGCGCAGCTCCTGGATCCCCTCCAGCAGCTGCTCGGTGCCGAGGCTGGCTGGCGGGCCGTCGACGGTAATGACGACACCCGGGCCCTGGGCCGGAAGCGTGCCGGCGAGGACGCCCAGAGAGTTCGCCTGCCGCTGGGCCAGCTCCAGGGCCGTCTCGTTGTCCGCGGTGTCGTTGCGGAGGCTGTCGCGATCCGACTCCAGCGAAGTGATCTGCCGGCGTACGCGCTCAGTTGCCTGCTCCTGGGAGTTGATCAGCTGGATCAGGTCCTGCTGCGAGGCTCCCCGGTAGGTGTTGTCCTCGTCGTGGGCGCGCACCTGCACCACCGCGGCGAACCCCAGCACGCCGAGCAGCACCGCCGCGATGACCTGGTTGCGCGCCGGGGTACGCAGCGCCTTCAGCAGCCGGTCTCTGCCCGTCTGCTCCGGCTCGCTCTCAGGCATGGAACAGGTGCCTTCGAATCGCCGCGACGTTGGAGAAGATCCGGATACCGAGCACCACGATGACGCCGGTGGAGAGTTGCCCGCCCACGCCCAGCTGGTCACCCAGGTAGACGATCAGGGCGGCGATCACGACGTTGGAGATGAACGAGACCACGAACACCTTGTCGTCGAAGATGCCGTCGAGAAACGCCCGCAGGGCACCGAACACCGCGTCGAGCGCGGCGACCACGGCGATCGGCAGATAGGGCTGCATCCACGTCGGCACATCGGGATGGAGGACGACGCCGAGTACGACGCCGACGATCAGCCCGAAGACCCCGATCACTTCTCGCCCTCCCTCTCGTTGGGCTTGCCCGAGACTGGCACAGCCTCAGCATGCCGCAGTTGCAGCGTGCTTTGCGCGACGGCAGGCAGCTGGAGTCGATTCGCGTTGCGCATCGAGTAGCGCAACCCGACCGTGTCCTTGGCCGAAAGGAACGCGAGCCCGGTCGTCGTGTTCACGAAACGAGCACCGAGCGTGTCCGGGTTGCCGATGGCCGTGATGGTGTACGGCGGGTAGACCGTGACGTAGTTCACCGTCGGGTACGAGCCGGCCACCCGGATCGCCGAGAGCGAAGTGAGCCGCTGGCCGTTGATCGCGATCGCCTCCGCGCCGGCCTGCCACAGGCCGTTGCTGATGTTGCGCAAGTCGGTGTCGAGCACGCGTTGAGCATCCGAACTCGCGCCTTCGGCATCGTTGACGACGATGCGTACGCCTGGGCCGCGCACGGCCGAGGAGCCGGCGTCCGCGCCGAGCTGGGTGGCCCGCTGGCTGGCGGCCGCCAACGCCGACCCCGATGCGCGGTTGGCGATCTGCGCGGTCTCGATCTGCCGCTCCAGGGTGGCCACCCGCTGCCGGCTCGCCTGCAGCACGGTCTTGCCTTCGAGCACCTGCCGTACCAGCGAATCATGACTGCTCGCCGCCTCGCCCGCGCTTCGCGCCGTCTGCACTCCGGCCATCGCCACCAGCAGACCGAAGAGCACCAACACGACCAGCCCGCCCCGGCCGAGCCGGTGCGAGGCCGGGCGCTTGGCGCTGACCGTCGCGTAGTCCTCGTCCAGTGAGAACGCGGTGAGGTAGTTGAGCAGACCCATCTGCGCCTGGATCGGGATCGGCCGTTCGGTTGTCACTGGCTCACTCATCGGGCACCGGTGCCCTCCGGTCGTGATCACGGAGCAGCGTACGGACCTGCCAGGCGTAGAGCAGCCCGGCCCACCAGTAGAGGACGGTGCCCCAGATCGCGAAGGCCCAGCCGAACACGTTGGCCAGCGTGGCGAGCGTGCCGGTGCCGTCACCGAGGAGGAGCAGCGGGAAAGCGTAGAGCAAACCCGCGGTCGCGGCTTTGCCCAGGAAGTGCACCGGCAGGGACGAGTACCCGCGCGTACGCAGGAACGGCACCAAGGCCCACAGCAAGGCGTCGCGAAGGGGAAGGAGGACCGCCAACCACCACGGGATGATGTCGCGCAACGCGAGCCCGACCACCGTCGAGAGGATGTAGAGGCGGTCGGCCACCGGGTCGAGGATCGCGCCCAGGACCGAAGCCTGGTTCAGCTTGCGGGCGAGGTAGCCGTCCAGATAGTCGGTGACACCGGAGAGCATCAGCACGACCAGCGCCCAGCCGTCGGACTCCGGCCCGAGCACCAGCCAGAGGAAGATCGGCACACCGGCGAGACGGATCATGCTCAATACGTTGGGAAGGGTCCACACGCGGCTCGACCGCGGCTGCACATCCTGCCCGCTCACGTTGGCAGGATATCGGGGTGCGCGAAGGCAATGCTGATCGAGCAGTTCAAGCCGTGATCGCGGTCTTTCACGACGCCGCCCTTCCGTGACGATGGCGCACTTTGATGCGGGCGCCGCACTTTGATACAACGGAGCATGCCCGTCACTCTCGGCACCCCCGTCAGTACTTCTGTCACCGACTTCCGCCGCCGCGCCCTGACCCGCCTGATCGGGTCGGCACCGGCCTCCCCCGCTGACCCGATCGACTCGTGGGCCGATGATCCTGCCGTGCGAGACGTCTTCGCGGACAGCGCCGACCTACGTCGAGCCGTGCAGGAGTACCAGGATGCCGTCCCCGCACAGCGCCAGGGCGACCACCCCGGCCAGTAGCGCCACCGGCGTGACCACAAGCGCGTAGGCGTGGAAGCCGCGGGGGCTCTCGCCGGCGTGAACGACGGCCCGCCGCCACAGCAGATTCGCCAGGGAGCCGGGGTAGGTCAGGCCGGCTCCCACGTTGAGACCGATCAGGGCCGCGAAGACCGCAGTCGCTCCCAGAGGCGCGACCAGCGGCAGGACGACGAGCGTCGCAGGCAGGTTGTTGACCAGATTGGCGAGCGCGGTGGCAAGCACCGCGATGCCCAGCAGCGCCCAGAATCCGGCTGAGAACCCGGTGGAGTCCGGGACGAGGTGGCCTACGACATCGGTGAGGTACGCCTCCCCCAGCGCCGCGACCACCACCGCCAGGCACAACACGAACACCCCGAACGGCAGCTGCGCCGCCTGTACCGCCTTCGTCCAGCACAGATCGCGCCTCGCCAGCACCACCAGAGCGCCGGCGGCCGCGATCGCGACGACCCACGGCTCGACGCCCAGCGGAGAGGCGCCCGCAAACCCCACGAGCATCAGGCCGAGGACGACCAGCGGTACCCGGCGCAGGGGCCTGACCCCCGCGTCGGTGGCGACGACCGGCGCCGCGATCTCGCGTCGGAACGCCCAGCGCATTCCGGCGTACTCGACGACGAGCACCGCGCCCCAGACCGGCGCCATCGCCACGATCCAGCCGAGGAACGACAAGTCCACGCGCGGCAGCGCCAGCAGGTTGGTCAGGTTGGAGACCGGCAGCAGAAGCGAAGCCGAGTTCGCCAAGCGTACGCACAAGTATGCGAGCGGGCGGCGCACCTGCCCTGCCCCGCCGGCCACGATCAACACCGGGGTCAGCAGTACCACCGTCGCGTCGAGACTCAGCACGACCGTGACCGCCGCGGCGAGCAAGAAGCCAAGCGTCACCAGCCGCCGGCCAGACGTACCGGCCCGGTCGTGAATCAGGCCGCCGAGGGCGTCGAAGATCCCCTCCGCGCGGCATGCCTCGGCGACGACGAGACTCGCACAGAGGAAGAGCACGACCGGAAGCACGCGGTCCAGGCTCGCCCTGAACTCATCGCTGCTCAGGCTGCTTGTCGTCACCACCACGCCGACGCCGACCAGCCCGGCCGAAGCCTGCACCAAGCCGCGAGCCGGGGCCAGGCACACCACGAGCAGCACCACCAGCACACCGGTCAGCAGCGCTCCGACTACCCACTCAGCCACGCCGCGACCCTAGGTCATGGCCTGGGTCATGACCTGGGTCATGGTGGGCCGTGCGCCCGATTCGGCCCGATCCGAGGCGCTGAGGTAAAGTGCACTCCGGCCTGAACGCCTCGGGCCAACTCGACAATCACATCGCGGGATGTGGCGCAGCTTGGTAGCGCACTTGACTGGGGGTCAAGGGGTCGCAGG